>JAQWAC010000016.1 GCA_028707875.1 Candidatus Peribacteraceae bacterium
CTCGGTGAGTCTGCCCATCGGCGGCGAGAGCGTGACCAACGACATTGCCATCGGCCTCCGTACCTCCATTGATACCGCCGAGAAGATTAAGATCGAATTCGGTTCCGTCCTCCCGCAGGAGATCGCCGAGCGAGAGATGATTGACCTCTCCTCCGTGAGCAAGGTGGATACGCAGACGGTGAGCAAGCGCTACATGGCGGAGATCATGCAGGCCCGCTACTTCGAAATGTTCTCGCTGGTGAAGAAGGAGCTGGAGCGCATCGGTCGCAGCGGCATGTTGCCGGCCGGCGCCCTCCTGACGGGGGCGGCCGCCAAAGCGCCCGGTGTTCTTGATCTTGCACGCGATGTGTTGGGGCTTCCGGTGCAGATGGGCTTTCCGGTGGATATCGGCGGCGTCATCGAGAAGGTGGACGATCCCGCCTACGCAACGGCGCTCGGCACCCTGATCTGGGGCATGCGCGAGGGGGAGAGCGGTTCTTCGCTGGCAGGTTCGGTTCACATCAAGCGCGCCGCACAGCGCGTCGGTTCCTGGTTCAAGAGTCTTCTCCCGTAAGGGTTTTTTCCCCGCCTCTCTTCCCATCTCTCCCATGTCCGATACGCTCCGTTCTCTCTTCAGCGGCTCACGCGGTTCCGCAGGCAGCGGTTCCGGTACCGGTGACGATACCGTCGCCTCGCGCGAGGTGCGTCCCGATGCGACCCCCGGTGCCACGATCTACGTCCTCGGCGCGGGCGGAGGCGGTTCCAACGCCATCAAGCGCATGATTGATGCGAAGGTGCAGGGCGTGGAGTTCGTCTCGCTCAATACGGACATGCAGGCGCTCTACCACAATCCCGCTCCCAAGAAGATCACGATCGGCCGCGGCACCACCCGCGGACTGGGTGCGGGGGCCAATCCGGAAATCGGCAAGAAGGCGGCGGAGGAGAGCAGTGCGGAGATTCAGACGGCATTGGAGGGTGCGGACATGCTCTTCATCACGGCGGGGCTCGGCGGCGGCACGGGCAGCGGCAGCGCCCCCGTGATCTGCGAGCTGGCCCGCAGCATGGGCATCCTGACGGTCGCCGTCGTCACGAAGCCGTTCAGCTTCGAGGGCCTGAAGCGCAAGCAGCAGGCGGAGGAGGCGATTGCGAACCTGAAGGGCAAGGTGGACACCCTCATCACAATCCCGAACGACAAGATTCTCTCCCTGATCGACAAGACCACGCCTCTCACGGAGGCCTTCCAGGTCGTCGACGAGGTGCTGCAGCATGCCATCGAGGGTATCTCCAACCTCATCACGGAACACGGGCTCATCAACGTCGACTTCGCGGACGTGAAGGCGATCATGCAGGATGCCGGGACGGCCCTCATGGGCATCGGCTACGGGACGGGGGACAGCCGTGCGGCCGAAGCGGCACGTGCCGCGATCGACAGCCCCTTGCTCGATCTCTCGATCTCGGGTGCCAAAGGCGTGCTCTTCAACATCACGGGAGGCAACGATCTCAGCATGTTCGAGGTGGACGAGGCGGCCCGCATCATCACGGAGGCTGCCGATCCGGAGGCGAATGTCATCTTCGGCGCCGTCATCGACGAGAAGTTCACGGGCGAGGTGAAGGTCACCGTCGTCGCCACGGGCTTCGACGAAGCGGCTCTGGAAGGTTCCCCCATGATGAGCGCCGCACGCGGCATCAAGCCGGGCGTCCACACTCCCGCGCGCTTTGCGACATCCGAGGAGCGTCAGGAGGCCCCCAAGCAGCCCTTCCAGGAGAAGTCGGGTTCTTCCGCATTCAACGAAGAAGAGCTGGAGGTACCCGCGTTCATGCGCAAGCCGATCAGCAAATAATCGTGGTTGGGGAACCTACGGTTCCCCCTCCGCGTTCAGTGCGTTCCCGTCGACCCGAATCCTCCGCGCGTCTCCGCTCCGTGGCCGTCTACCTCGCTCCACTCCGCGCGATCCACTTTTACGAAGATGCCCTGTGCAATCCGTTCTCCGCGTTCCACGGTGACGGGGGTGTCGCCGATGTTCTGCACCTGCACAAGGATTTCATCCTTTGCGCCGTGATAATCGCAATCGATGACGCCGACGGAGTGCGGGCAGACGAGTGCCTTCTTCCGCGGGAGCGAAGAGCGCGGGATGATGAGGAGCGCGTAGCCCGCGGGCACCTTCACGATCACGTTGCCGGGCACGAGCGCGATTTTTCCCGCTCCGATGATCGTTGTCTCGCGCGTGATCAGATCGAAGCCCACAGCCCCCGCCGATTCATACCGGGGGAGGGGGAGGGACGTATCGATGCGCTGGATGGCGACCTGCATGAAGCAAGCTTGAAGCAAGCACGCAAGCTTCGCAACTGTTCATACGGCGTCTTCTGTCGTCATCCTGTTACTAGGGGTTACTCCAGCTGGAGACCCTCAGAGTCGGATAACGTTCTTTGAACATTTCATAGGTGATATCCGCTCCATTCTCGCCTGCACCGCTATCCAAGAACTGTTTCCCGCCTTGGAAGGAGGCGCTTTCAAATGCAACAAGCTTTTGCTTGAGTAAGCCTCCGTTGGCCTTGATCTTCGCTTCAAACGCCGTGGCAAAGAAGGGTGTTGCTGCGGCAACTTTCTTTCGCATGTCGAGATCAAGCTCTTTCTGGTCGCGGTCCCTGTTCGCAAGAAAATCTTTCATGGTCAGACCCGGCGTCTTGAGGTCCGCGTCCGTCATGCCGACGTTCTGTGCCAGATCCCACACGAAATCGCGCAGGCGGTCCCGGTAGGCACTCGTCCGGAGTGCCGGATTGGAGACGGGGCCTTCTTCCAGATGGTTCTTTGTCAGGGATATCTGTCCGCGGGCCAGTTCCGTTGCGCGCATCGCATTGTTGTCCAGAACGACGTAAGCGGCGAGCGATTGTGCGAGGTCCTTCACTTCGGAATCCGTAAAATGCGCTCCCTTCCTGTCACTTTCCATTCTTGCCAGTTGCGCAAACATCTTGAATTTCTCGTTGAATCCCACGTATGCGTTCTTCATGCCTTCCGTCGTCACTTTGGACCGGTCGCCGCTGATCACGCCGAGCAGACGCTGCATCTTCGCCCAGTCGATATCTGTTGCGAGGTAGGGGATATCCTCGTGATCCAGTCCTTCGGCCGCACGGTCCATGGCCTTGGACATGCGTTCGCGCGCCTTCTGGTCGCGGAGGAGGATCAGGCGGATGAACATGGTGGATTTGGCACCCGGTTTCGCCTCCTTGCCCGATTCCGTAATCTGCTGGGCGACTCTTTTGACTTCGGGAAGCGTGTTATGGCGCTGGTAGAAGTAGTCAAGGAACGGGAATTTGATGAGCAGTTCCCCGCGTTCCCCCGCAAGGACTCTCAGGCGGCTGATGGGAATCAGTTCCTCCGCCACCCCGCGGACAAGGTAGTAGAATTTCTGCTCCATGGACATCTTCCCGTTGCGCATCGCGTAGTGGAGGATTTCCTCATAATGGTGGGGGTTCACCTCTTCCGGCATGGGTTCGGGCTTCCCTTTGTGTTCGATGAACTTTTCGAGGATGAATTGCAGTTCATGCGACATCTGTCCCGCAATGTTTGAGTAGTTGTCTGCGGCATGCGTGTAGGACTTCTTGTGCTTGTCGTAATTTGATTCGTTGCCCGTCATCCACTCGTCGAACATATCCTTATCCTCCCAGATGTCGCTGATGAGTTTGTGGAGCCATTTATCCCGCAGGATGGGATCATTTTTACAGGGCTCAATCGGCATTTTGTACTTTGAGTAGGCATTGAGCGCTTTCCACACACGCGGATCCCCCCAATCCATGCGTCCCTTTTCCACCAGAAGCTCGATCGATCCGCGAAGCTGGTCTTTGGTGGGGCCGTGATCGATGAGGTCCAGAAGACTGTCTGCGTCGAGGTTCTTGAAGGCGTCGTTCCACTTCTTCACGCGGTCGAGTTCCAGCTGGTTCTTGCGCCGTTCCGCGTAGTGGAAGAGCTTCTTGGTGTACTTCCCGACGATGGGGATCTCCTTGCCGAAGATTTTGGATGGGAGGTTCCGCGTGATGGCGACTTTGGCTTCGGAGGTTTCTTTATCCTGCTTGGACTTCCACATGCCGTTGATGTCCTCGCAAATTTCCTTGTAGATACGGATGATATCCAGCACGCAGAGCCACTTGATGCCGAGGCGCTCCGAAATGGAGATTTTTCCCAGTTCAACGGGCGCATCCGTGACATCGGAGAGTTTGGACCGCACTTCCTGAACATTCTTGTTCGTCTCTTTGAGATGCCTCATCAATTCTTTGACGATCTCTTCATAACTCTTGTTGTGCATGGGGTCGATCTCGATTTGCGGATTGCCCGGAAAACGATGTTTATCGTAGATGAATCTCAGTGCATTGAATCTGCCATCGAACGTCTTGACGTCATCCGGATTGCCGAGAATCGCATCCACCTGCCCCTTAAACGCAGGATAGGATTTCCCGAACTCGCGGATATTCTCGATCATGCGCTCAATCGTCTCCAGATCTTCCATGGCGTCGTAGAATCCCGTATCAGCCGGCGTATCCTCCGCTTCCGCCATCTGCTGACCTTCGAGCGGATTGAGTTGGGCGGCATCCGGGTCGATGGTCATGTGCTTCGCGACGGCCGATGCACCGCCTGTTTCCAGCGCCTCGAATGCCTCACGGTCTTCCGCCGAAGCGGCAGGAGCATCTGCCTCTCCGTCCAGCGAACGGCGGACGAGCGCCTCCTCAAGGAGATTTGTGTGATACAGAGCATTGAGCCTTTCCTCGCGAAGATCCGCAGGGAGATTCCCGAGTTGCTCCCGGTATTTTGTCTCGATTTCCTTCTTTGAGACACCCCAGCGTTCGCTCTGCGCCTCCAGCACCGCAATCTTCTCCGGATGAATCCGGATCTCCTCGAACTTCTGCTCCATGAGTAGCGGGAAGAGGTGCGACTGCTCGGAGAGAATGGAAAGGATGAAGTGGGCCTTCTCGTGATGCAGCACCTGCCGCCAGTTCTGTCGTTGATCGGCGCGCAGATAGATGTGCCCCTTGTAGTAACAGCCGACGGAATTCTCCACGCCGAACTTCTGCACGAATGCCTCGCGCGAGAGGGGAGTAACGAGATGGTTTCCTCCTTCGGGAATCTCCCCCTTGAGCGCTTCTTCCAGCGATCGCAGCAGATCGCGCGCAGTGCGGAGCGATCCCATCTGCACGCCGATATCCATGCACATTTCCTGCTTCTCCCGATCGCGGATAGGGCTCT
Source organism: Candidatus Peribacteraceae bacterium (assembly GCA_028707875.1). GTDB lineage: Bacteria > Patescibacteriota > Gracilibacteria > Peribacterales > Peribacteraceae > JAQWAC01. Next base: position 5,216 of record JAQWAC010000016.1, read on the forward strand.
TCTTGAGCCAGTCAAGCTTCCCACGGATTTCATCTTCATACTCCCTCTTGAGCTTCGCGGTGAGATCGAGCTCTTTGCAGACGGGATGAGCGAGGAGAGCGGTGAGATCACCTTCCAGTGCGTCGATCTCCTGACGTCTCGCATCGATCCATTGCTCCGTTCCTTTCTCGGCAAGGGCCGCCGCCGTTTCCTTTCCCCATTGCTCGCTCTTCTGTTCCATGGAGGTGAGCCCGTGCTCTCCGCTCGCGAGAAGGGTCGTCAGCAGGAATTCGAAGCGTGCCATCTCTTTTTCGTCGTAGGCGGCGACAATCTCGGGATCCCCCAGTTGCTTCTGCATATCCCGGATGTTCTTTATTCTTGTAGCGGAGAGCGCCCCGTCCCCAAGGAGCATGGTGATGGTCTTCTGACAGCGCGCCACCCACTCTTCCCGCCGGCTCTGTTCCTTCCGTTCTGTCTCCAAAGGATGTTCTTTCCACTTGCGCACCTGCTCCGTCACATCGCGCGAAACTTCAGCGGTCAGTTTCATGATTCCGTCCGCATCACTTATTGATTGTTCGATTGTTCTGAAGAATGACGCGTCCTGCTGCGTGACCCGTACAGCATCCGTCCGGAGCTTCTCCGTCGCATCGACCGCCTTGTTGCAGCGGTCATACAGTTTCCCGGCCTGCTTCAGGAGGTACTCGTTCCCGTCCGCTTCGGGATGCTTCTGTGTCATTTCCTGCGCCGCTTTGGTAAGGCGGTTTCGGGCACCGAGGGCGTCGAGTTGCAGCTGGAGGGAGAGGAGAGAGGAGAACTTCTGCGTCTGGTTCCTCAGGTGTTCCAGATACTCCCGTTTCATTTGTTCGATTTTCGGGGAGGAAGACGGCTCATCCGTTCCCCAGAAGCGCGTACCGAATTGCGTAATGGTTTTCTGTGCTTTGGAACATTTCTTGAGAAGGGTGCGGAGATTTCTGACGTCCTCCATCGACCGTGCGGGTGCGTCTCTTTCGGCGGTCAGGCGTTGCACGGACTCATCCACGGTGCTGTTGCCCTGGGCGATCTTTGCAATTTCCGCCGCTACTTCCGCTCTCTCGCCGGGCTCGCGCGGCATCGTCGTTTCCCGGAGGATGTTCAGTTGCTCTTCATACGTTTCCAGCCGGTGAAGACTGGCGCGAGCAAGGGAGAGCGTTACTTGCGGAGTTTGAGTGATCATCCGCTCGATGAGTTGCTCCCTGCCGCCTGCAGGCAGTTTCTTTTCCGTATCGGATTGCTCGATGGCGCGGATCAGAGAGACTTTTTTTCTGCGGGCATCTTCCCCTTTCGGATCCCGCACATAGGCATCCAAGTTTGTGATCCTGCCGGAAGTTCGCATGTCCTTCTCGGTCTTGGCCTGCAGCTCCCGGACACCCGGAACAGTCAGGATGCCCGCCTGCTCCGCAGCTCCCTCGATATCCACGCTGTCCAGTGTCTCGTCCTTCTCGAGCATGCGTTCGATGAGCTCCGTCTCCCCCCAGTGCGTGCGTGCGGCGTCAACAGCTTCCTGAAAATCGATGGTGGCGAGGACATCGGAAATTTGCCGGCGTGTCGATTGCGTCTCCCTGTCCGTCGTATCCGGTTCACCGCGTTCCACACCTCCCTTCTGATCGGGAGCCTGCGGTTCCAGCTCACGGTCCTTCTTTTTGGGTTTTGCGAACAGGATTTCCCTCCGCTCCCTGGTGGGAGGGCCGCTGAGAGCAAAGCGTACTAGGGCACGGAAGCTCAGCATGTCAAATTTTACAGAGACGAATTATCGCGTCAAGTATTTTTTCCTGCCGTTCGGGATAGAACGGAATATGTCGCGCACACAGTGCGTGAATATCGGACGGGTTCACCGTTCCGGTTTGGATGGTGAGGTGGCGTTGCCTCGGCTCTTTCACATCGATGTGCAATTCCACATATCCCGGCCCCTGGAGCAGCCAGAAGCCCGCGCATTTTTTCCAGGAGATGAAGGTGTCGCCCCAGACGATTCCATTTTCCGAGAGGCTGATCTTTCGATGAGGTGGCGCTTTTCTGTGCGCGTATCCGTACGCACTCACACACAGAATGAGCACGGCGGTGAACGTCCATGCCTGTGTCAGGATGGAATAGGCAAGAAGTCCCGCGAAGATCACTCCGGATGCGACGTACCAGAGCTTAGAGCGCACGTGAGTGGGCTGCTCGGGGGCGGACCAGGAGAGGGCGGGCGCTTCGGTTGGTGTATTTGTATTCAAATCATACTATTCTAGCTGAAAATCGTCTGTTTTCCCATCGGGGAGAGTTGCAATTTGCTGAAAGAAGTATCTTATATTATGTATAATTTTTTCGCTTTCTGATGCGATTGATCGGAATATCGGAATATCAGGGCATCGGAATGAGGTCTGACATTCGGATTTCCGCGAAATTGCCCCTCTTAAATCGAATAATCTGGCGCAGCCGGCTCAAGAGAGGACATCAGATCGCGGATCTGACCCCTTTTCTGATCGATGATCTCCCGAGATCTATGATCGATCTTGCCTGACACTTGGTTGCGTGCGTACCATTCAATCTGTGCATCTGATGGGAAGGCAACAAGGGTAACTTTCTGTCCGAATTCCGGATGAACTTTCACCGTCAGGTATGTGCCCTGTTGCGGGACGGGTCTGCCCGGTTGCCAGCCTTCCGGCAGTTTCTGTGCCATCAGTTCATCCCCTTCCGGCTGAGCGTAGAAGTAGCCGGCGTTTCCCTCCCAGCGGCCTCCTTCCACTTTGATGATTGTGCCGTAGGGAATGGACGTAATTCTATCGGAAGGGACTTCCCGCGGGGGATTCACTTCCGTCCAATCTCTCGACCATTGTTCTTCCGGAGTCAGTCGTGGTGTCTTGGTCATACAGCATGTGGGGAATCACTAGTATAATACACTAATTGATAAATTAGTCAATCTATTCCGATTGTCATTTATGAAAAGAAAATATGCACAAATTGCCGGATAGTCGTTCGGTATTCATCGAATCCCGGGTCATTTGAGCAGGAGAGTCAGAGTCGTTCCGAGTACGACAAGAAGGAAGAGTCGGCGCACCCACCGATCACCTTTCCGGATGGCGTATATGGAACCGAGAATCGACCCGAGTGTGACGGCGGGCGTGAGGGCGGCGGCGGTCGTCCAGTGCATCGATCCGCTCATGATGAAGATGATGGTGGAGGTCACCCCCATGCCGAGACTCTGCACTTTGCGCGTGGCGGAGCTTTCCAGAAACGTCTGTCCGAAACACACCATGAGTGCGGTGCGGCCCAGCAGTCCCGTTGCCGCGCTGAAGTAGGTGCTCAGAATACTCAGCAAGAAAATGGAGGCATATCCTGTCGCTTTCCGTTTTCGCGATTGCACATGGTGAGGATGGAGTCCCAGATCCGGTCGGAGGAAGGACATTCCCACCATGCAGAGAATGAAGATGCTCAGCAGTTTTTCGGCGAGCGGTCCGGGGGTCCACAGGAGCACGACGGAACCGATGACCCCTCCCGCAACACCGAGCAGGAGTACGGGGACGACCATGGAATGAATGACTTTTCCGGCACGCTCATGCTGGTGCAGGCTTGTGAAATCACCCAGTGTGATGGCGAGACGGAATGTGGCGGCGGCCTGTTGCGGCGTGAGGCCGAACAGGATGAGCACGGGAACCAGAACTATGCCGACTCCCCCCGTGGTCGTCGCAACGGCACTCGTGCAAAAACCGATGAGGAAGATGGCGAAGGATTGGTGTGAGAGCAGGGCGAACATGTCGATGGAATCGTAGTACATTTTCGAGTGGCGGGCAGTACTGGATTCCCCACGACACGCTCGGGGTTAGATTCTCATCCAGCTTCATTAGGACAAAAGCATACTTGCCATGAGTGGGCGCCCGCGCACCGAATGGTGGGCAGAAATGGGGGAGGTCGGAATTGGCTTGGACACGAGCCGGAGATCAAAGAGATGCGTGTGGTTGTTTGGGCGGGGCATATGCGTTAGTGTACCCGTCTATGCCGACCGTCACTCTTCCGTTGCGAAAAGCCGTGTACGTTGGTCTCGGTCTCGCGCTCTTCTGGGTACTCGCCGGACGGGGAATTTGGGAACAGGGTCCCTCTGCAATGGGAGTCAACTACGCCGTCTTCGCGCTCGGTGTCGCTCTCTTCTTTTCCGTACACGCCGGTGAGCGACCGCTCAGGAAGAAGCATTTGCCGTGGCTTGTGCCAATCCTGCTCATCGCTCTTAGCTTCTTCCTTTACGAGAATCCCTTCGTGAAGTTGGTGAACATTCTGGTGTTGGTTCCGCTCTTCGCGTGCCACAGGGTCGCGGTCTCGACTCCAAACTACGAGCGACTTCCGTGGAATCGTGCATGGATCGAACATCTGCTCCGGCGGTTCTTCGGTGCCATCGGACAGACAGGCATTGCCATTGAAACGATTGTGAAGACCGTCATTCCGTACGGAACGAAGCATATCCGTATTGTGAGTAAAGCCGTGATGGGGCTCGTCATCTTCGTTGTGCTGGCATTCGTGATCTTCATACCGCTTCTCAGTGCAGCTGATCCTGCCTTTGCGGAGATGATGCGTGCGATCGCGGATTACGTGCGTGCGATCGCGGATTACGTGCGTGTTTTCATTTCTATCGAGTGGCTTGTTCGGACCATTTGTTTCGTTGTTCTCGCGATCGTGCTCACTGCCATAGCGGCTAGCTGGAATAGACGAGAGGAAGTCCGGGGCGAAAGCACTCATGGGTCGATGGATGACATCGTCTCGGGCGTGGTGCTTGGGGGAATTCTGCTGCTGTACGTCCTATTCCTCGGCTCTCAATTGAAGTCTCTCTGGGTGACCGACCTCCCAACCGAGTTTCATCAGACAGAAGTGCTCGTAAAAAGCGGCTTTTGGCAGTTGTTCGTTCTCACAGCGATCAATGTGGGCCTCTTCTTTGTGTACTACCGACGCACGCGTCCGAGCGTGCAGCGGCTGCTCGGCGTTTTTACCGTGGCATCAATCCTTTTGCTCTTTTCGGCTGCAAAACGCATGGCGATGTACGTCTGGTTCTACGGGTTCAGTTACGAGAAATTTTTTGCAAGCTACACGGTGTTCTTCGCGCTATTGCTCTTCGGATATCTGTTCTGGTGCCTCGTGCGGCACGAACGTCGGGATATCATGAAGGTACTCGTGTACGGATTCATCTGGATGTACTCGGTTGCAACTATCCTGCCGACCGAGCAATTCATCTTCCGTGCAAATATGTGGCTTTCGGAGCGCTCAGACTCGCGAATCGATCTCGCGGAGCTCCGGATGCTCTCTGCGGACGTCTACGGACTCGTGCTCCGCGAGCAAAGGCAGCGTCCAAATAATTATTGGGAAGATTGGCTCAGTGAACGGCGGCGCATCACAAGCGAAAAACAGTGGTACGAATGGAATGTGCAAGACGTGAAGCTGCGGGCGATGAATCGGTGAGCGATCTCCTGCCGCCTTGGCGGATCAACGTCGCTGCTGTTTGTATAATGTGCGGGGATGTTCTGGTGGGCAGTACTGGATTCGAACCAGTGACCTCCGCGATGTCAACGCGACGCTCTAACCAACTGAGCTAACTGCCCTTTGAAAGCCGTGGAAGGGTACCAAGATAAACCCCTTTTAGACAAGCAAAGAGGTAGAATAGTCCCGATATGTGGCAGACGTTACTCGATTTCATCTTTCCCCGTCGCTCCCTTTCCGGTCGGGAAGGGGAGTGGATCACTGCGGCCGAACGGCGGAGGCTCGCATCGTTTCCGGTTGTCGAGGAGGCGGTGCAGCTTCGAAAGCGCGGTATCCGGTACCTTGATCATCTCGTGGCGGCGAGCACGTACAGGGCGTCCCCGCTCCTCAAGAAAGCGATTCATTCCTTCAAGTATGGTCGTGTCGCGGAGCTCGATCTGGAACTCGCGGCATTGATCCTTCGTTGCATTCCTTCGAAAGGAGCGGCGAAATCCGTTCTCTGCCCCGTGCCTCTTCACTGGACGCGCAGATTCGCACGCGGATTCAATCAGGCCGAGAGACTGGCGCGCTTCATCGCGGAAGTGAGGGGACTGGAGCTGCGGCATCTCCTCAGACGCATCCGGTCCACGGGATCGCAGGCACAGCGCAAACGCGCGGAACGGCTTACGGCTGTGAAAGGCGCTTTCCGGTGCACAACCGCCGATCCCCCCAAGCGCGTCGTTCTCATCGACGATCTCTCCACCACGGGGGCGACGCTCGATGCCTGTGCACAGGCGCTCAAAGAGGCGGGAGCGACTTGGGTCGAAGCGTGGGTGATCGCGCACGACCCTACATGAGAGACAAACCTGCGGTTTTTCTCTCATGGGCTCTCTTTTCCCTGAGTGGTGCGGCTCCAGCATTGGGGCCCGCGAGACCCAATGCTTCGCCGCAAATTATTGAAGCAATAATTCCAAGTTAAACGTACGTTCATACATTCTGTACGGATGGCGTCAGTCCGCAAGACAATGTAGTGTGGAAAACTTTTCAGTTATCCACCGAGGGGATAGGATGCGTTTCCTGTGACCATGCTTCTCACAGCAGTGGCCTTCATTTTCCTTCTGAGCCTCCTTATCATTATCCATGAGTTCGGGCATTTTTATGCGGCGCGGAAGGCGGGGGTCATCGTGGAGGAATTCGGCTTCGGCTTGCCACCCATGGCGAAGGCACTCTTCGTGTCCGGCGGCACAAAATTCACATTGAACTGGGTGCCCTTCGGCGGATTTGTTCGCCTCAAGGGCGAGACGGCGATCACACAGCAGGATCTCACGGCGGAGGGGAGTTTCCATCGTGCGTCCATCCCCGCGCGGATCGTCATTCTCTCTGCGGGTGTCTTCATGAACTTTGTCCTCGCGATTGTTCTGCTGACCATCGGATTCTCCGCAGGGAGGTGGATTCCCACCTACTTCACTCTGGAGGACATGCAGCGGCATGCCGGGAGCGGAGTCATCGATCTGGAACTCGGAGTCGTGATTGAGCAGGTGGTGAGCGGCGGGAGTGCGGCCAAGGCGGGCGTGCCGGAGAAGAGCGTGCTTCTGAAAGTGAATAACACGCCGATCACGCTCGCGGAACAAGTGGTCCCCCTGCAGGTCGGCAAGCACAACGTCACCTATACGGTCCTCGCAGGTTCGGGAACGGCGAAGGAAATGACTTTCACTTTCCCGCTGCAGGATGGCAAATCCGGCGTGGCTCTCTCCACCGTTCCACGGCATATTTCCGCTCCTCTCCGCAATCCCTGGCAGTCGTTTCTCCTGTCTCTCCGTGAATCAAAAATCATGACCGAGCAGACGATTCTGGGGATCGGCGCTCTCTTCTCCTCGCTTGCACACACGGGGAAGGTTCCGGAAGGCATCACGGGCATCGTGGGAATCGCACAGCTCACCTACACCTCCGTGCAGGCGGGCTTCATGACGTATCTTCGGCTTGTGGCGCTCATCAGTCTGAGTCTTGCGATTCTGAATTTCCTTCCGTTCCCGGCACTCGACGGCGGCAGGCTCATCTTTGTCATCGCGGAGGGAATCACGCGACGTCCGCTCAATCGGCGCTTCGAGGCGACTATGAATACGCTCGGCTTTTCGGTGTTGGTTCTGCTCATCCTCATCATCACCTTCTATGACATCATCCGTCTCTTCTAGTGTGGCCACGGTCTCTATGGAGGAACGCGTGACGCAGGATCTCTGGGTCAAAATCCTGGGGAAACTCGATCAGAAACTTCAGCGCAGCGCTTTCATCACCTGGTTCAAGGATACGGCGGCCCTGCGCAAGGAGGAGGGGATACTCGTCGTGGGGCTTCCGCTCCCCATGTCCCTGAGCTGGCACATGGAGCACTACCGCGCGATGACACTGGAGATCGCCCAGTCGATCGATCCCACGATCGAGAAGATCGTCTATCAGGTGGACGGGGGACTCAAGGATAACCGCGACCGGACGGTGGACCTTCTGGCGGTTTTCCCCGAGCAGAAGAAGCGCAAGCTCCCGATGAAAGCGGAGGTGAAGATGGCGGAGGGGATCGTCAGCAAGATTCTGAATCCGCGATACACTCTTGAAAACTTCGTCGTGGGCTCCAGCAACCGTTTGGCGCACGCCGCCTGTCAGTCGGTGGCGGCGCAGCCGGGCGGGAGGTACAATCCGCTCTTCCTCTACGGCGGGGTGGGACTCGGGAAGACACATCTCCTGCAGGGGACGGGCAATGCCATCCTTCGGCAGGCACCGCGCGCGGTGGTCGTCTATACCACCACCGAGGATTTTACGAATCACGTGATCGAGGCGATCCGCAGTCAGAAGATGGATCAGTTCCGCCGACGCTACCGTCAGGTGGACATCCTCATCATCGATGACGTGCAGTTCCTTGCGAACAAGGAACGCACGCAGGAGGAATTCTTTCACACGTTCAACGCGCTCTACGAGGATCGCAAGCAGGTCATCCTTTCAGCCGACCGTCCGCCGCAGGAACTGCAACTGGAGGACCGTCTCATCTCCCGCTTCGCGCGCGGGATGATCGCGGATGTCTCCGCGCCCGATTACGAGACGCGCCTTGCGATTTTGCAGGAGAAGGCCAAGGAGTACGAACTTTTCATCGATACGACCGTGCTTCAGTTCATCGCGGAGCACACGACGCGCAATGTCCGCGAGCTCGAAGGCATCCTCATGCAGGCGGTGGCGCAGTATGAACTGGAGGAGCGCATGCCGACGGTGAAGAGCATCGTGGAGATCATGCGCAAGCTCTCCCGCGATCCGCATGTGGAGGAGGAGCAGGTGGGATTCGAGCCGCAGCCCAAGCGCGCCCCCACGTTTCAGGATGTGCTGGAATGTGTCAGTCGGTACTTCTCCGTCTCGGTGCAGGACATGATCGGGGCCTCCCGCGTGCGGGAGATCCTCCTGCCGCGTCAGATTGCGATGTTCCTCGGGAAGAAGCATCTGCGCATGAGCTATGTGCGGCTGGGCGAGGCGTTCTCCGGCCGCGATCACACGACGGTGATGAATGCGGTGCAGAAGATCGAAGAGAAGATGCAGAATGATCCGCAGCTGTTGCGGGAGGTAAGGGCGATGGAGCAGGAGTTAGGAGTGGTGTAATCGTGAGAGACAAACCTGCGGTTTTTCTCTCACGGGCTCTCTTTTCCCCTAATGGTGTGCCTCCAGTGCGGGGCCCGCGAGACCCGCACTTCGGCAAGAATTACTATTAACGAGGTTGGGGGCCCGCCGCCACCCGTTTCTGCTTGAGTCGTCTGTTGTTTTTTTCGAAGTTAAAAAACAACCCACAAAATCTCCGTGCTTGGCCGTCCAAGAGGGTACGGGGGTGTCGGGGGCCAGAGGGAACCGGACAAGGTGCCCTAGGCCCCCGACCAAAGAAAGAGGTGACGAATACGTTGGGGAAATCAACGGACATTAGATCTCCTCTTTCTTTGTCAGGCCACGTCGTTCGCGAACGCCGTGCCCCGTGGCGGCGGTCCTCCATTTTTTGTTAATAATCTGACCGAGCTTCATCCGAGGCGTAAAATACGTTCATGACTGAGAAGGATCAATCGAAGGAAATACTGGGCCAGCCGTTGAGTGTGCGCATCGCATCATGGATAGATGCTCACAGCCAGCCATACCGGGATGCCTTGGAGGAATTGTGGAAGAAGCGGAAGGTTCCTGATGTGCTCGACAGTCTCGGCGAATATTCTTCATCGGAGATCGCCGATGCCGTGCGGTCGTGGATTCAATCATTGCAGCGTGATCTGCATTGCGAATTTTGCGAACTGATGAGTTCGATTCATCTGTCCCTTTGTGCGCTTCGTGACCCTCCGCAGAACAAGCCTCTCTGAGGCGCTTCATTGGAGGATGCATTATCTTGCCTTCCTCTCCGGAGAGCGATACGGTGTCCCTGTCATGTCACAGCTTTGCACCACCTCCACGACTACGACGACCTTCCGCTAGAGGAAGAGGTGCGCTGCGATTCCGTTCTCCCCCACCCACCCTTCCTCCATAGCGAAGGGCGTTTTTCTCTGTTACCCTCCCATCATTATGGCACACAAGCATTCCTCCGGATCTCAGGCTTCCGACGCGCTCCACAACATGCGCCATTCCCTCGCACACGTGCTCGCGCAGGCGGTGCAGCATCTCTGGCCGGAAACGCAGATCACCATCGGGCCGCCGATCGATACGGGGTGTTACTACGATTTCCTCTTCAGGGAGCCGATCTCCGATGCCGACTTCGGCAAGATCGAGAAGGAGATGCGGAAGATCATCGGCTCCGCGCAGACATTCGAAGTCGACGAACTGCCCGTTGCGGAGTCTGTGAAGTACTGGAAAGCCAAGGGGCAGACGTTCAAGGTTGAACTCGTGGAGGATTTGGCGAAGGCGGGGGAGACGCAGGTCACGCATTACCGGAATGTGGATGCCAAAGGGGCGGAAATGTTCACGGATCTGTGCAAGGGCGGTCATGTTTCCTCATTGCGGGAGATCCCGCCGGACGGCTTCAAAATCACCAGTCTGGCCGGAGCGTATTGGCGCGGGAAGGAGACGAACGCGCAGCTCACGCGCATCTATGTCGCCGCCTTCGGATCCAAGAAGGAACTCGAGGAGTATCTGAAGATGATGGAAGAGGCGAAGAAGCGCGATCACCGCAAGCTTGGGAAGGAACTTGATCTCTTCACCTTCTCCGACATGGTGGGGCCCGGACTTCCGCTCTGGACGCCCAAAGGAACGATCATCGCGGATGCGATTGAGGATCTTGCAAAAGAGATGGAGGAAAAGGGCGGCTACCTCCGCGTCCGCACGCCGCACATCGCCAAGGGCAAGCTCTACGAGCAGACGGGCCATCTGGCGCACTACAAGACGTCAATGTTTCCGCCGATGCAGATCGACGGGGAGGAGGAGTACTACCTCAAGCCCATGAATTGCCCGCATCACCATCAGATCTTCGCTTCGCGCCCGCGGAGTTACAGGGATCTCCCCATGCGTCTTGCGGAATACGGACACTGTTACCGTTACGAGGACAGCGGCGCGCTCTTCGGTCTCATGCGCGTGCGGTCGCTCTCCATGAATGATGCGCACATGTACGTCACGGAGGATCAGTTCGAAGAGGAGTTCAATGCCGTGATCGACATGTACCTCGTGTACTTCAAAATTTTCGATATTCAGAAGTATGTCATGCGCCTCTCGTTGCATGCGCCCGAGGGGCTCGGCAAGAAGTATGTGGATAATTCGGTGCTGTGGAAGAAGACGGAGGAGATGGTGCGTCAGGCTTTAAAGAAGAAGGGGATTGAATTCGTGGAGGTGCCCGACGAGGCGGCGTTCTACGGCCCCAAGATTGATGTGGAGGTCTGGAGCGCCATCGGCAGGGAGTTCACGCTGGCTACCAATCAGGTGGACTTCGATGTGCCGGGCAAAGTGGGGCTCACGTACATCGACAAAGACGGCACGGAGAAAGTGCCGCTCTGCATTCATCGCGCTCCTCTGAGCACGCACGAACGCATGATCGGCTTTCTCATCGAACACTTTGCGGGACACTTCCCGCTCTGGCTTGCTCCCGTTCAGGCTTCGATCATTCCCGTGGCCGAACCGCACGAGCTTCCCGCCCATCGCGTACTCGGGGCTCTGAAGGAGAAGGGGATTCGTGCGGAGCTCCTGCATTCCGACGAGTCGCTCGGCAAGCGCATTCGTGCGGGGGAGCAACAGCGCATTCCGTACCTCCTCGTCATCGGGGATAAAGAAGTCGCCGACAACGCCGTGGCGGTGCGCAATGTCGTGACGAAGAAGCAGGTGACAGTGCCGCTCAAAGAGTTCATTGAGAAGACAGAGCGGGATATCAAAGAGCGGAAGCTGACCTGCTCAATCGGAGCGTAGCGCAATGGATAGTTGATAATGGATAATGTTCCCTGAATGGTTCAGCACGAGGTCATTATCCATTTTCCATTATCCATTTTTGCATAAATTCTGCTACTCTCTGAGAGATGTTCCAAGCCTTTCCTCTCGGCCCTCTTCTCATCTGGACGTCGGTCGTGTTTCTGCTTATCGGAACGTGGCTCTCGATTGAGTTCTTCCTCAGGCTTGCCAATGCCGCGCATCTTTCGCTCCAGCACTTTCGTGATTATGCGTGGTGGTACCTCGGCGCCTTCCTGCTCGGCGGGCGTTTCTTCGCCATGCTGGCGCAGTACCGGGTGTACCTGAATAACCCCCTGCAGATCTTCGTTGTTTGGGACGGAGGATTCAGCTTCCTCGGGGGAGCCATCGGCATCGGCATCATTCTCTTCTGGTCCACGCGGACGCATCGGGCGACGTTCCTTCAGTGGCTGGACGTTCTTCTTCCCGCGACCACACTGGGTCTCACCTTCTGGTGGATCGGTCAATTCTTCGCCGGTCACTCCTACGGCAAGCCGACGGATGTTTTCTGGGGGGTCATCTACGATTCCATTGCGGTGCGCTACACCGTACCCATCCATCCGGTGCAGCTCTACTACGCGTTCTTTTACCTGTTTCTCACATTCCTCCTTCTGGTGATACGCAAAAAGGCCGTCCGTGCCGGAACGGAGACGCTCGTCGGCATCATCTGTGCAAGCATCGTCACGTTTTTCCTCGAGTATTTTCGAGGTGACTTTGCCATTCCCGTTTTTGCGACGCAGTTCGATTTCGTCGTGCTGCTCTTCCTCTTCCTGAGTCTCGGAGTCTTCGCCGCAGTGGAGCTCGTGCTCTCGCGGAAGGCAATGTTCATCTACGAAGGCGTGTTGCTTACGGTATTCGGGGGATACGCACTCGTGCGGTCCAGGCTTCCGTTCGAGACGTTTGAGCTGAGGTTCAGCCAGTTCCTCGCGGTGCTCTCCCTCTTTGCGACCATCGTCTATGTGGTTGTGCATCGGCGAAGGTATCCGCACCTTTGAGCGGTCTTCGCGCATTTGTTCACGAAGACTCTCTTCGCAGGTCTTTGCAGGAAGATGAATAGGCGGTATTCTCCATCCCGTGAACGGAGTCATGAATGCTTCGCTCAGCTGTTTTCCATCCTCTCCATGCAGATACTCGCCACGCTCCGGTCGCTTCTCGATCCGCTCCTGCTCTTCCTCTCTGATGATCCCGTACTTCGGGTCCTGCAGGTGGTGCTCATCATGACGGGCGCTCTCGTCATTTTCTTCGTGTTCTACACCACGCGCGACATTTTACGGAGGACGCATTCCTTCCTCTACATGGCGTTCTGCATCGTGATCGTGGCCGCCCTGCCCGTCTTCGGATTCCTCCTCTATTTGCTCATCCGTCCGTCGCGAACCCTTCTGGAGCGCGAGAATGACCGGATTCTCCGTGAGTTCCATGATGAACATCTCAGACGAAAGCATGACGGATCACCCCGCGGACAGAAGAAAGTTCGCAAGCAGGATGAACCCTCTCTCCTCTAATCTTTTGTCTTTCTTCCTTTTACCATGAAAGCATTTCTCATCTACCTCGTCTGGCCCAATCCGGGCAACGCCTCGTACGGCAGTCCCAAGATTCAGATACTGCTCGTTGCTTGTGCGCTTTTGATCCTGCTTTCCTTCACCATGAGCTTCTGGAGACGCAACATGCGCAATCCCGTCACGAAGCGTCTCAGTCGCACGTGGCCCTCCGCCGCGTTCTGGTTCGGGCTCATCGGTCTGGTGCTTGTCGTGTCCCGCGTGGAGTCGATCGGGTTTCTTGCGATGCGGCTGTGGTGGGTGATTCTGGCCGCCGTGGGTGCGCTGTACCTCTTCCTCCAATACAGGATTTTCCGTGCCCGGCACTATCAGCAGATGCCGCGGGAATTCACGGATGACCCGCGGGAGAAGTACCTGCCGCGGAAGAAGAAGTAAGAGTATTTCGGCGAAGGCGATCTTTGCGGGGGTTTTGTGATCGAATAGTTGAGTGACAGCATGTCGGCTTCGTTTTGAGAATATTTGACTCAAGTAGCTTCCAGTATTCTGTTATTTAAATAGTCACATTCCCTTCGTACTCCTTTGGTGTTCACTCATCTTGACAGATGTTTCTGCTTTCGCGAGCATACGCCCCTTATGCCCCTTAAGCATACGACGGAAACATTCCTCGTCTTCCTTCTCGGCGTTGTCATTCTTCTCACGGGAGTCCTCCTGTCCACGCTGCCGGACTTGCCTGCCGGTGCCGTACCGTGGGCGATTCTCTTCGTACTCGCGTTGATCTACCCCCTCATCTTCCTCTTCCTCTTCCGGAGCCGGCGCGCGGATCATTCCTTCCGCCTGCTTCACTGGTTCCCCGCGCTGATGCTCCTCGTCTGGCTTGGATTCCAGATCACGGCGCTGGAGCGTGCGCAATTCCTGAAATTCGCGGATTGGTTCACCTGGGGATGGACGCTCCCCGCGGTGACGCTCGCCTTCGTTCTGCTTATCACGTACTGCCTCCGGGTGATCCGGCGACGCGCAACACGCATCGCGCTCCTGCTGCTCGCCTTCATCCCGTTTGTGGCGGGAGCCATGATGAGCGAGCGGACCTATCATTGGGATCGGCAGGTCGCCTCTGCGCTCTGGGAAGGGCCGTGGCTCGCTTCGCTGGAGGGGAAGGAGATTCTCGGTCTCAAGCTTACGAAACAACTGCCGATTGCGCAGAATTTGAGTTCTTCAAAGGATCAGGGCGAGGAATCGTGGCGCGAGAAGCTTCGCGCGACGGAGGCGCGCCGCCGCGAAGTGCGCGAGCTCCTGCGCTCGAAGAGCGGTTCCACGGTTGTCGCGGTCTCGTCTTCCTCCAACAGTTCGGTCGCCGCCATCGCGGAAGTGAAGACGAAGCCCGTTCATCTGCCGTCCTCGGGGCCGGAGGTTGAAGTCTTCATCCTCCTGATGGCAGCCATGTATGCAGGCGTTCTGCATGATCGGGCACGACGCAGAGCGTAATTCATTAATGGATAATGGATAATGAGAAATGGATAATTGTCCATTTTCAATTTTTCATTTTCCATTTGTCGTTGGGGTATCTGCTACGATGTGCTCACATTTTTCCCCTTCGCAACAATGCCCACGATCCAGACGCTGAAAGCCCGTCAGATCCTCGATTCCCGCGGGACGCCCACCGTTGAGGTGGACTGCCTTCTCTCCGACGGATCCTTCGGGAGAGCGGCGGTGCCGTCCGGTGCTTCCACAGGTTCGCATGAAGCGTTGGAATTACGGGACGGGGATAAGAAGCTCTATGGCGGCAAGTCGGTTCTGAAGGCGGTGGCGAACGTCGAACACATTCTCGAGGCATTGCAGGGAGCGGAGGTCGCCGACCATCGGAAGATTGACGGGAACATGATCACGCTCGATGGAACCACGAACAAGACGAAGCTCGGAGCCAATGCCATTCTCGGCGTGTCCATGGCGGTGTGCAGGGCGCGTGCGGCCTCGGAAAAGAGGTCGCTCTGGCAGTCGCTGGCGGATCAGTTCGGCGTGAAGCTCGGCAAGCAGGTGAAGCTCCCGGTTCCGATGATGAATGTGATGAACGGCGGGAAGCATGCGGACAGCGGGCTCTCCCTGCAGGAGTGCATGATCGTTCCGGCGGGATTCGACCGCTTCTCCGACGCCCTGCGTGCCGGTGCGGAGATTTTCATGGTTCTCAAGAAACTGTTGCACGATGCGGGTTACAGCACCGCCGTGGGGGATGAAGGCGGGTTTGCCCCTCATGTGAAGGACAGCAACGAGGCGTTCTCTTTCCTCGCCAGGGCCATCGAGGAAGCGGGGTACGGGGCACATGTGAAATTGGGTATCGACTGTGCCGCTTCGGAATTCTACAAAGACGGGATCTATGCGGTGGACGGAAAGAAGCTCACTTCCGCCGCGCTGGTGAAATTCTATGAAGAATTGGTGAGCCGGTATCCGATCGTGAGCATCGAAGACAGTCACAGTGAGGATGACTGGGATGGATTCGTAGCCTTGCGAAAGGCCCAACCGGAGTTGCAGCTGGTGGGCGACGATCTCTTTGTCACCAATGTCTCACGCATCAAGACAGGTATTGGGAAGCAGGCCGCCAATGCGGTGCTCATCAAGCTCAATCAGATCGGGACCGTCTCCGAGACGGTGGATGCGATTCAAATGACGCAGAAAGCCGGTTGGAATGCCGTGGTGAGTCATCGCAGCGGAGAGACGGAGGATGCCTTCATCGCGCATCTGGCGGTGGGGCTCCAGACCGGTCAGATCAAAACCGGTTCACTCTCGCGTACCGATCGCGTGTGCAAATACAACGAGCTCCTCAGGATTGAAGAGGAATTGGGAGCGCGGGCGCAGTACGTTTCACCGTTCGAGAGTTGATTGCGCGGGAAAGGAATATTCCTGTGCCGCGGTTTTTGTTAGTGGTTTCTTCGTATCCACCATTGCTTCACCCAAGGAAGCGAGAGTGTCGAGAGTAAATATCCGAGGGCGGGCACACCTGCATTCAGCCAGAAGCGCTCACTGGCGATCAACCACAGGAAGAGCGTGGCGATCGCATACGTCAGCACGGCGATGGTGATGCGGCGGCACCAGCTCACTTCCCATGCCTTGTCCGCTTCCACGCGCTTGTTGCGTTCCAGAATCGCGCTGATCTGAGATTCCTGATTTTCCATGCGGAGATCATAGCATCACTGCTATAGTTTCCCGCAGTCGGGGCGTAGTTCAGTTGGCAGAACGCTTGCATGGGGTGCAAGAGGTCGCGCGTTCGAGTCGCGCCGCCCCGACCATAAGCATGGAAGGGCCACCTACGGTGTCCCTCCCACGAGCCCACCCTTCCCTGAATGGTGTGCCTCCAGGCAAGCGAAGCTTGCCTTCGGCACAGATTATTTATGAAACGATCGGATGAGAAGTTAATCCCGAACGCAGCCACGGCGGTCGCGACCGCCAGTGGCGCAGACGAGGGAAGTCGCGCCGCCCCGACCAGAATTCAAGAGAAGCTTCGGGGGAGAATCAATAAATCTCCTTTCTGTAGCATTCCTCGCAATAGATGCGTTCGGGGCGATCGGGAGTCAATGTCGTCTTCATTTTCTTTCCGCACTTTGCACATATCCCGTCGCGCAGATGTCTGGGATTTTGTTCCGCGTGACGTGCGGCATAGCGGCAGTCCGGGCATTGCAGGGGGAGAGGGATTCGGCGTGATCGGTAGACGGTGAGTTCCTGTGGAACAATCTTGAAATTCTTCCCGCAAGTCTCACATGCGAAAATCCGGGAGATGATATCGTCTTTGACTCCGTCGATGGAGTCCGGAGAGGAGGAGATCTGTTCTTTCGGCACCTTTGGCTCCTCTTTCTGCCAGCGATATCCGAGTGCTATCGCCTGGGATTTTGTGAGCGGGAAGTACTCCTGAGCGGCAGTGTCGTTGTAGGGGAAGGGTGAGCAGGAGGCCGGAAAGAATTCTCCGAATTCTCCTGTGGACCGCATATGATTGAGGATTTTTGACAAGAGTTTTTCGTATTCCTCCTTTCCGTATTGTTTGTTGAGGATGCAGTACCGGGCCTGTCGCAGGCCGATGGAGCCGAAGATGTCTTTGGAGGAGTTGATGAAGAAGGAGTATCGGATACGCTGGCAGTTGGACGTTCGTACGCAGAAGCCCGTGTCGTAGGAAGCAGCTGCCGAGGTCGTCTCGTACACAAGTTCGCTGTCCCTCCCGCCGGTGTAGGCATCCATTGCGTCCCGATACAGGTTTACATCATAGAGGTAGCGCCCGTCGCTGCTGTCCAGCACTCCAAAACAATCCAGACAGTTCTTGCAGTGGAAGAGGTTGTCTCCCGTAACATTCTCGCATTGGATGTTCATGAGGTTGCGGCGGATCGCTTTTTGGCGGATGCCGCGGTACATCTCATGAGCCATGCGAACCATGCGCATAGAGCCGAAATCGAACTCTTTCAGCTTCGCCTGGTACTGTTCCCTCGTGAGTTGCTCATTCAGGAAACAAAACCGCTTCCCGCGCAGATTGCAGCACATGAAGCAGTCCATGCAGTTGCGGCAGTCCAGAAGAAAGGAGCAATTGGCGCAGTCATTGCAAAAGAAGAGATAGCGGCTGTCCTGGCAATTCACGCACTCCACGCACTCGTAGAGGAAGGTGGATTTCTTCACTTGCGTACAGTCGATGCAATCATTGCACTTGCTTCCGTGGTATGTGTAGAGCATGTTCTGGGACTGATGTGTACGAGCGCAGAGGTAGCAGTTCTTGCATTCGCGCATGTCGGTATTGAATTCACAATTCTCCGAAAGCTCGACTCGCAAGGAGGGAAGGGGCATGTCGAGGAGCAGTCGGCGAAATTGTTCAAAGAACGGGACAGAGAAGTCGTAGGGACGACCGAAATCGAAAGGATCGAAGGCATCGCTGTACCAGTGGTTCTTCTCACATATTTTGTGCGGGGAGTCGGGGGCGAAGACGGAGACGATGTTCTGTCCCGTGACATCGCACGTACGACGGTAAAGATGACGCTCATTCCGAAAACTCATTCGTCGTCGCTGGCGGCAGTCCGGGCAGAGAGAAGGGGGTGGGATGGAGAATGTCTGCTCCCCAACCACCGGTGATACCTTCACGTAGAAGGCGAGGTCGTTCTGTGAAATTTCAAAGGCTGTCTGGCATTGCTTGCAGGTTTGCTGCATGGCTTAAATATATACGATCTGTCATTGCCATGCGAATGCAGCGCTCTCTGTACCATCGGTATTGTCTATCTTTCTCGGCAGCACGACGGAACGCTTGTCATGTTGTTTTCTTTGTGCTTCCATACGCCCCTTATGCCCATGAATCCTCGAGAGAATAGGCGGAGCAGGGTACTTGATAAAAACTACAAATTGTTTTATAATATTAAGAAACCATGAGTCTCTCTCCCAGCGAGTTATCGGCTGCCACCCGTGCGATTCTGGAGCATCAGCGCATCCTCATCGTCCCGCACGCCAACGTCGACCCTGACGCCCTTTCCGGAGCTTTGGCGTGCTTTCAGCTCTTCCGTTCCCTGGGGAAGGATGTGACGGTGGTGTGCCCCGAATCCCCGCCCGAATCCCTTCAGTTTATGCCCGGATTCGACCGGGTGGAGAAGGAGCTCGCGGAATCCCAGAACTTCATCATCACGGTGAATCTGGAAGAGGGTGTGGAGGTGGATAAGCTCCGGTATACCGTGGAGGATCACAAGGTGAACATCATCGTGGTGCCCAAGCACGGTCGCATCCGTCCGCACCAGATCTCGCTCGGGGAAGGGGAGCAGCGCTACGATCTGATCATCGTCGTGGATACGGCAGATCTCTCGCTCCTCGGGAGCCTCTACACCGATCACATCGACCTCTTCTCGGAAGTGCCGGTGCTCAATATCGATCATCATATTTCCAACACCCGCTACGGTCAGTTGCAACTGATCGATACGACCTCCGCCAGCGTCACGGAGGTCCTCTATCACTGGTTCAATCACGTGCCCGAGTGGCGGGAGAAGGTCACGCAGGATCTGGCGACGCTCCTCCTGACGGGCCTGATCACCGATACGCGGAGCTTTCAGAACCCCAATACCACCCCGCGGTCGCTGGAGGTCGCCGCACAGCTTCTGGATCTCGGCGCGCGGCAACAGGAGATCATCCAGAACATCTACAAGACGAAGCCGCTCACGACGCTGAAGATCTGGGGCCGCGCCCTCAACCGCATCCAGATCGATGATCGGGCGGGGATCGCGTGGTCCTCGATCAGCAGAGAAGATCTTGCGGAGATGGGCGCTGAGAGCAAAGAGGTCTCCGGCATTCTGGACGAACTCATTTCCACGATTCCCGATGCCGATGTACATGTGATCTTCACGGAGATGGAGGAGGGCGGCATCAAGGCGAGCATGCGTTCCTCGCCCGCGATCGACGTGAACAAACTTGCGGCCAAGGTCTTCGGCGGAGGAGGACATCCGCGTGCGGCAGGCTTCCGTGTTGCGGGATACCGGAATTTCCAGCTGGCGGTTCTCGAATCCGTTCAGAAAATCAGGGAGGGGATGGAGAGCCAGAAGCACGAAGGTGACGAAGCGGTTCGTGCACCCGGTGAGGCGCTGCCTCCGCGAACACCAGCCGCCGCACCGGCGCCCAGAAAGAAAGAAACCAAGACGTCTCCGCCACCCAAACAGTCCCGTCCGTCCAAAGGGAAGAAGCAGAGCGGCGGGACGCTGGATGTGATCAGCGCGCTGAATGCGCCGGCCGCTCCCGCGTCTGTGGAGGAGGAAGAAGAGGAGAGCGAAGCCAATGGGAATGATTGACGGGCGACCATCATCAGCTTTAAGACACAAGCCTTACGCTTTGTCATTTTCACCCAATTCGAAGAGTTGCTTACGACCATCAGCTGAAAGCCTACGGCTTTTCCTCGCTTTCCGTTTCTCGCAGGCTTACACTGTGCGCGGCTTTCCTGCTATTTCTTATGCGCCTCGTGCAGGTTGCAAAAGCATTGGGTATGACCGGGCAGCAGCTCCGCCACGAGCTGACTCAGGTCAACTTTGGCGTGAAGCCGACGGATCGCGAGGTCCCCGATGCGCTCGCGCAGGGCGTCATCCGCTTCCTCGCCCGCAAGCTTGGAAAGGATATCGATGTGGATGCCATCATGGCGGCGGGGGGAGGGGATGAGGAGGAGGCCAAGGAGGGTGCTCCGGCCAAACCGGAGGAGGAGAAAGCTCCTGCGGAAGAGGCTGCTCCGCACAGCGTCAATGTGCTCCGCAAGCTCACGCTGGAAGGCGTCTCCAAAGAGGCGATCGCCAAGCAGACGCAGGATCTGAAGCAGCATCATCCGGCCCCGTCGCACGCGCGCGGAAGGCGTGAACAGCCGACGGAAGTGAAGAAGGATGCCTCCTCCTCGAATCAGGAACAGATCAAGAAGAAGGAAGGTATTGTCGCTCTGCCCTCGCATATCACGGTGAAGGAACTCGCGGAGAAGACGGGCGTGCAGGTGCCGCTCGTCATTCAGGCACTCATGAAGAACGGCGTGATGGCGACAATCACGCAGACGATCGACTTCGAGACGGCTGCGATTGTGGCGGCGGAGCTCGGGGTGACGGTGCAGAAGCAGGAGGAGTCCGCTTCAGCCGAGAATCTTCTCAGCCGCAACCTGCAGGAACTTCTGAAGGACGAACCCGAGAATCTGGTCAAGCGCGCCCCCATCGTTGTCGTCATGGGACATGTGGATCACGGCAAGACCTCCATTCTGGATGCCATCCGCGAGACGGATGT
>JAQWAC010000060.1 GCA_028707875.1 Candidatus Peribacteraceae bacterium
AAGTTTTGGGCAACCCTCCTTTTGAAGTTCGGGCAGTGATTACGTCCAAATGGCTGCTCCCAGTTCCTGCGGAACGAAAGGGTAACGCGCAGGAATGGTTTGACTCCGGAAACATCCGTACATGCCAGTATGACGGTGTGCGCTGGAATAACCTCGCCCCACTCGATGAAAAGATTTTAGATAGGATGTGCGATGCGGAAACGGTATTCATGGATTGTCTTGCGCGACTGGAATGGAAACATGCGATTTCTTATGCGACACGGAAGCGGTGGTATCTGCAGCACCTGCGTTTTTGGGATGATTACCTGACCCGCAATAATATCAATCTCTTCCTCTCCGCATTCATTCCGCATGAACCCCCCGATGTCCTGATCTACTGTCTCTGCCGGGCACGCGGAATCCCGACCCTCTTCTTTCATACAACTCTCGTTCAGGACATATCGTTTTCCGCCTCAACGTGGGAAGATCCCGCCCCGCGGCTCCGCGAGAGGTACGAAGAACTCCTCCGTATTTTCTCTGGCAAGACCAAGCCCGAGGACATTCCTCTTGAGCCGCTCTTTGAAGCTCGTTACAAATCGCTCATTCCGCATAAAGCAGAGAGACCAGGCGTGGAGAATGTGCGCCGAATGTCGGAGTTAGATCGGATCAAGGAGCTATTTTGGACAAAGCCGCTTTCCTTCCTGCGTAACGGTCTCGCTTATCTGTCGCCGAATGGTATTCGAAAAATCCAGGAGCTCTTGCAGCGTCAGCGCATTATCAGAGAGCGCAACGCCTTTTATATCACCCATGCAATTACTCCGAGCCTTGATCAGCCTTTCGTCTACTTCCCGCTGCATTTCCAGCCCGAAGCATCCACAACACCGCTCGCAGGCCGCTTCACAGAGCAGATACTCGTCGCGCAAATGCTGAACGCCTATCTGCCTGATGATGTGCTCTTGTATGTCAAAGAACACCCGCGTGAGAGTGGTTGGACCAAGCGGAGCGTGCAGGATTATCGGGATCTCCTCGCCATGAAGAAAGTTCGTCTTATATCCAGAGATGTGGACACCTTCGCTCTGCGGGAAAAATGCGTGGCTGTGGCGACCTGTTCCGGTTCAGCGGGATTTGAAGCTCTCTTTCGCGGCAAGCCGGTTCTCCTTTTCGGTAGTCGCTTCTATCAATACGCGAACGGTGTTTTTAAAATTCGAACGGTGGAAGACTGCCAAAAGGCCATAATAGCAATCTTCGAAAACGGCGTTGCACCTTCGCTTATCGACACCCGGATTTTCATGAAAGCCATTGAAGACACGGGCATCCGTTCCATCATGCATCCGCTTCATCGCCAACTGACCAATCTTACGGAGGAAACACTGATACAAAACATGACAAAAGCGATCCTGGACGAACTGGATCGGATGCAGCCGGAGATCACCAATGTTCCACAGACTCAACCATACATACCAATTTCCTGAATTTTTGAATCAAAGAAGAAGAGTTTTATGGCACCTCCGGATAACCTCCATTTCGAAAATTTTCCCACACTGCACGCAGGTACCTTGTGCATCCTTTGAGGAAAACATCAGGCCATGTCATGGGTTTCATCGTATACATGCGTTCCTGACTCCAATCGTCCGGTCTATCGGAAGTAGGGCTGCAGCCGTTCCGCAATCACCCGCCCCATGCCCACTGCTTTCTCCTCTTTGGAGAGCGGCATATGCGGACTCGGCGGAGCTCCAGCGTACGGCTGGGTCGTCTCCTCGATTGCTTTCAAAAACAGGCGCATGTCGCGGATGGTATGCGCCTCCTTTTTTTCCATGATTACTTTGAATGCGCGCGCGCAATCCTGTGCCGATCTGATCCGGAAGACACCCGGTGCGAACTGGAAAAACTGGTGGCCAAACATCAATGCAGGTTTTTCATGGAATAATCCCTCAAAACAGGCGGTGCCCGTCACGGACGCGATGGCCAGTGCATTGTCGCGTAACGCGAAGGTGCTGAAGTGACGGGGCACGAGTGAAACGGAAGGGATGGCATGGAGTGCTTCGTAGAATGCAGTGCTACGGCACATTTCCCCCTGAGCGGGATGCTCCTTCACATAGAGGCGAACTCCTTCCGGCAGATGGGCAGCGAGAATCTGCACCATCAATTCCTGATCGGCATAAACACCGCCCATCGGACAGGTAGTGGCTTCGGGTTGCATGTGCAGGGGGACGTACACGTAAGGCAGAGAGAGGTCGGGGGTCTTAGTGAAACGGTCATATGTCATTGCCGTACGGTGCTGTTTCCATTTGCGTGCCCAGAATGACGGTGACACGACAGAACGCAGGAAATATGCCGGCTTGAAAAAGGCGATGAGTATGGCGATGCCCGCCCACTTGCGCAGAAAACTCCGATACTCCAAATGTTTGCCGCGCCGGAACATGTACCACGGATCCGCATCCACCCGGGTGAACGATTGGAAGTAATTCTCGAATCGGTCCGTGAGCGGCACGGGCTTTTCCGTGTCCGCATACTGCTTCTGCAACTGCAGTAAGCGCTCCTGTAAGGCTTTCCCCACTTCCTGCCAGTCTGTTTCCACAGAAAATGCATCCACCAGATAGTACCGGGCCAGATAGAGCACGGGGATTCCTTTTAATTTGCAGAGATCGTAGATCACCAGGTCGTAGCACTGGTGTGGAAGCGTATACATGAGTACGAGTCCAATCTTCTTGGTTTCGAGCATGTGGTTCCAATAGCGCAAGTGTTCGCGGTACTGTCTCAGCCGCTCTTCGTAAGGCAGATCTCCATACCGTGCGTAACGCTCCACCATCCTAAGAAAAACCGCTTCGCAATGCCGCATGGATTCAACAAGCTCCTCATCCAGCGGAGTGATATTCATCCAGTTCACATCGGGGTAACGGCCTTCCCGCAGGGGAGAGGCTGGCATCCAGATGTGTTCTTCTGTATCCAAGTCCGGCCATTGTTTCCTGTCATTCAAAATGGAAATGCACGTGCCGATGCGGAGTCCGCGGAACGCGGTCTCGATAATGGGTTTTCCGCACCAGTCGTCAAATCCCTTCAGGATGATATTCATAGTCATAGTATGACAAAGGAACGCTGCCCCCGCACCTCATTCGATGAGTTCCTGTGCGAGCGGAGTTCCCTGCCCGATGTCTTTCTTCGCCCGTTTACCGAGAATCTTCGGAAGTTCCTTCGGCGGGAGTCCGTTGCCGGGCCGGATGGAGCGGACATTTTCCTTCGTGAGCGTCTCGCCTTTGGCGATGTCCTTCACCGCGAAGAGCGATCGTCGGAAGATGACGCTCTTCCGCTCTTCCGGCGTGCGCTCGTAGGAGACTTTCCCCAGTGCGCGTTCGGTCGTGCGGATTGCGTCGACCATCCGCCTGAATTCCTGCGGCTCCAGAGAGAACGCGGTGTCCGGCCCCGGTTCTTTGCGGGAGAGGCAGAAGTGCTTTTCAATCATGCATGCGCCCAGCGCCACCGCGGTCACGGGTACTTCGGGTGCGAGTGAGTGGTCCGAGAGGCCCACGGGGAGTCCGAAACGTTCCGCCATATCCGGAATGGTCCGCAAATTCATCTCCTCGGGCGGGCTCGGATACGCGCTGGTGCACTTGAGAAGGATGAGTTCCGTGTTCCCCGCATTCCGTATGGTCCTCACGGCTTCTTCAATCTCCGCAAGATCGGCCATTCCCGTGGAGAGGATGACGGGCTTGCCCGTCGCGGCCGTGAGCGCGAGGAGCGGGAGGTCCGTGAGTTCGAACGAGGCGATTTTGTACGCAGGCACATCCATCTTCTTCAGGAAATCCACGGAAGTCGCATCGAACGGCGTGGAAAAAAGATCCATCCCGAGTCCTTCGGCGACTTTTTTCAGCTTGGGTTGCCATTCCCAGGGGGTGAATGCTTCGCCGTACAGTTCGTGGAGCGTTTTCCCCTCCCACATGGTGCCTTTGCCGATCCGGAATTCCGGACCGGGCGAATCAATGGTCATGGTATCGGCCGTGTACGTCTGGAGTTTCACCGCGTCCGCCCCCGCCTCCTTCATGGCATGAATGATCTCCACGGCTTTCTCATAACTTTGTCCGTGATTGGCGGACATCTCCGCCACGATGTAGGCGGGATGGCCCGTGCCGATGCTGTGCTTCCCGATTTTCACGATTGCAGTGTATCCTTGGTGAGCGTGCAGCGCAGGACAGGTTGACCGCGAACGTCGGTTTTCCCTTCTTCACGGAATCCCGCCTTTTTGAATGCGGCAAATGAAGCTGCATTGTCGGGTTTGATGGAGGCATCGATCGTTCGGAGCGTCGAGTCCGCGAACATGCGTCTGCAACCGGCGGCGATGAGCGCCGTTCCCAGTCTCTTGCCGCGCGCTTCCGGCGCCAGACTCACGGAGATCGTCGCACGATCGTTTTCTCGGGAAAAGCGCACCTGTCCGACGGGGCGATCCCCGGCATCACTTCCGATGAAGAAGCGGTGCATCGGGTCGGCGAGCCTGGATTCAAACCAGCGGACATGCTCCTCCCACGGAACGGGTGCGGAGGAGAGGGAGGCTGCCCGCGTTTCCGGATCATTGGTCCACGCGAAGACCGTGGCGCAGTCATCCGTTCGTGCAGGGCGCAGCCACAAAGGCTCGTCAAGCAACGTACGGCACACGCGTGCGGCTCCATGACCGTCCACCAGCGCCTCTCCGGTGCGCGCCATGCGCGTTCGTTCTTTCTTTTGTCCCGACAATGTGCGTGCGGCTTGTTCCACGGCGCGGGTTGTCACCTTGGCATGCCATCCCACATCGATGCCGGCCCCCTCCCGTGCGATGCCTTCGGCAACCGCGCGCTGATTTTCCGCCAGCACGATCGTGATCATGGGGACACCCATGCAGGCGAGTTCGTAGCAGGTGGTCCCGCCGGCGGAAACGGCCATGTCGGCCCATGTCATGAGGGCGTGCATTTCCGGCGCATCCACGATCAGATCCATGCCCGCCCCTTTGCATGCCGCTTTCACGGAATCGCGATGGGGGTTCGCCCCGCCGATGATCACTTTCACCTTCGCATCCTCCAGCGCGGCCAACGCATCGATGACGGTGCGCGTCACATTCTCCGGATCGGCTCCGCCGAGCGTCACCAGAATGTTGCGCGCCACATCCGGCGCAGTCTTTCCTTTCTGTGCCGCTGCAAATTCCTGCCGGAGCAGCGCAAACCGCGTGCCCAGCAACAGATCGGCCTTCGTTTTTCCCGCATACATCGCCGGCGCCGCATACACGTTCTGGTTCAGGAGGATATCCGAGTCGTATCGGTCCGCGTGGACGAAGTCATCGATCATCAATACGCGCGCGCCTTCTTTTTTGAGCGTCGTGATGTAGGCGGCATCGAATGAATATCCGTCGAGCACCACGCATGCGTCTCCGTATTCCCGTGCCATGTGCGCGGTTTCCTTCGCATCTTCCGCGGTGAAGGGTTTGTGTGCGAGCACCTGACAGTCCATACCTTCCTCCCCGAGTCGCCTCCGGAATGCAGGCGCGGGTTCGAACATCAAAAACCGCGGCGTGCATCCGGCCAGCCTGCATGCCTGCGCAAGCGCCAGACATCGCATGCCGTGCCCCGTCCCTATGGAGGGGCTGACGTCGGTCCGGAAGAGGCAGGAATGAGCCATGAATCACGGTGGCGGGACGGACAGATGATATACTCTCCGCATCATTCTTATGGAAAAGAGCGCAAGAAATGGCCATCCTCCTTCGGTTGCGATCCTTGACTACGGATCGGGGAATCAGCAATCCGTGTTCAACGCCCTCATGCTCCTCGGAGCGAAGGCGGTTGTCACCGGCGATCCGAAGGTCATCGCAGAATCGACGCATCTCATTCTTCCGGGGGTCGGGAGCTTCGCGCAGGGGATGGAGGGGCTGAAGATGCACGGCCTCATCGAAGTGCTCCGCGATGAAGTTCTGGCGAAGAAGAAACCCATCCTCGGCATTTGTCTGGGAATGCAGCTCTTTGCCTCGGAGGGATTCGAACATGTGCATACCAGGGGG
>JAQWAC010000017.1 GCA_028707875.1 Candidatus Peribacteraceae bacterium
AGAGCCTCCATTTCCTCATTCACCACAATGCGCAAAGCCTGAAAGACCTGAGGAAGAACCGACGGCGTTCTCCATCCGGCAGCCTCCTTCACCGCATCGACAACTTCGAATGTTGTTTTCGGTTCGTGATCCTTCAGAGATTGCGCCAGCTTCGATGCCCCCTTCAATTCACCGTACTCCTTGAGCACGCGGGACACCTCCTTCACCGTAACGCGATGAAGCCACTCCGCAACCGTCTGTCCCTGCGTGCGATCGAAGCGAAGATCAAGAGGCGCGTCCTCCCGGAAGGTGAACCCCCGATGAGGGTCGTCAATGTGCGGCGAGCTCAATCCAAGATCGGCAAACACGACGTCCACCGGCGGCAGATTGAGTGACGACAGATCGCGGAAGTTCAGATGATGCAGCGTCGTCTGTGCCGCCCACTCGCGCAGCCGCTCCCAGGCAAACGTAAGATTTTCCGCATCGGCATCAAGTCCCGTGAGACTGCCGGAAGGGCCGACATGCTCCAGAAACGCCCGCGCATGTCCCCCGAGCCCGAGCGTGACATCGAGCGCCGTCTCCCCCTTCTTGGGGGCAAGGACGGCTATGACCGAATCAAGCAGAACCGGCGTGTGCTGAAGTAGATCGATCATCATCGTGAGTGTAGGCACTTATGGCCGTTCTTCAATGCTTTCGCCTTGCCCCTTTCGCCCCTGATAGTACTGTATACATTTTTTGCTCAAGTTTCGAGATTCCCGAAGAGATAAAATGCAAGCTTTTTCTCTTCAATAAGCCACATTGATCCAATGGACAAAGACATTCTCAAACGTAGAATACCACGCTTTGTTCCCACTCATTCCCCTGGCTCTCGGGCTTGCGATTGGTGCAATGCCCGTTCCTGCGGCCCCCGTCCCCCTTGAGGTGCCATTCTCCGAATGGCACATTGAAGTCGGAGACAGGCTCGTGGTGGACACCAAAGAAAATGAAGGATATTTGATTCATGACGACGGACGGTATGTCTCCTTTCCCGTTGCCACCGGACAGCATCGGGGAGTCTGCTATATCGGCCGCTGTTATGATGCCACAACCCCCACACGCACATGGCAGGTGAAATCGAAGGATATCAAAGGTGACCGTATCACATTCGGCCCCTCGGGGCGCTTTCTCAGACTCTACAAAGACGGTGAACAGACCGCCTACGGAATTCATGAATACAAATATGAAGACCGTATGTTCGATGACCAGCCGCGCTTCAAGAGCATGGGTTGTGTCATTGTGAAAAAGGCAATGATGGATGTCCTCGAGCAAACCTATGCCGTCAATGAAGGAATGCTCCATGTGGTGACGCAGTACGGCGTAGCGGCACCCGTGGAAACGGCATTTGGCGTGTCGGGTGCGAACTGAACAACAACGATATAACCACGGTGAACCGCCACACAGGATATCTGCAAATTTTCCTTTTCATGGAGCCTTGACTGGCGCTCTATCCCGAGTATAGTTAGTGCCCCTAATTATTCTATGTACTACCTATGAAAGACGATCTCCTCACAACACTCGTATCACTCACGCACGACATCAGTCGCTCCCTGCGACAGGAATTTGCGCGCACATGCAACCCTCATGGAGCGAATTTACTTCAGCTCCACGCCCTGATCCTCCTGAACGAGCACACGGGCATGACCATGAAAGAATTTGCCAACGCGATGTTCATCACCTCCCCTTCCGCAACGACATTCGTGGACCGGCTGACCCGACTCGGATGGACGGAGCGGAGAGTGGATCCGAAGAACCGCAAACTTGTACGACTGGCACTCACCCCCACCGGCAAACGCGCACTCAACTGCAGACATTCCAAAATGAGCGCGGTCATCCGCCAAGGCATCAGCCGTATTTCCTCCGCGGACCAACGTCACCTCCTGCGAATCCTGATGCAATTCCTCGGCAAGACAACGATAGCCGGCACACGAAAATCTTAATCTGCTTCCTCCCCTTTCCCTCATGCAATTCCCCTCCGCCATCCTCCGGCATCCGCTGATCACGCGTCGCAATCTCCCGCTCGCAGGCGGCGCCCTGTTGACCCTGCTATTGTCGGGTATCGCCTTCTCCGTCTACTCGAGCCGAGAAACGTACGCCACGGCGCAGGCCGTACGCGGACCCGTCACGCAGAAAATCGAAGCGGTGGGAACCGTCATTTCGGAGCAGGACCTTCAGCTGCAGTTCCGATCACCCGGCATCGTCTCGGAAGTACTCGTACAGGAGGGTGACGTCATTCGGGCAGGACAGCGCCTTGCCGCGCTCCGCGCCGGCGATATCGGAGCAAGCGTCGCAGCCGCAGCCGCCCGCGTGCAGGAGGCGGAAGCCGCGCTCCGCGCAATGCAGGAAGGAACACGCCCGGAGGAAATCACCATCGCGGAGGCACAGCTCGACAGCAAGCGCATGAGTCTGGAATCCGCAAAGACCGTATTGAGCACGGCGGAAGCGAATTTGACGGCCTCACAGGACAAACTCTCTGCCTTGCAGCAGGAAGCGAACACCGCTCTTTCCAGCCAGATTGCCATGGCAGGCACGATCGCCTCACAGAAACTCACGACTGCGGAACAGTCTCTGAGTGCTATTGACGACGTGATGGGCACCTATGGCATCTCGGATATTACTACACAGATCGGCTCATCCGCTTATGCAGCGCTCCGTTCACAAGTCTCCGACGCAAAGTTCGCACTCCAGTCTGCCAAGAGAGAGCCAATTCCCGACGATAAGAATGCCGCGGTCACTCTCATGGATCAATCACACTCCGCTATCCAACAGGCAATCGACAGTCTGACAAGTGCATACGACTTCATCGGTACGCTCCCTGATACCCGCGGACTCTCCAGAGACGACCGTGAGATGTACAAGAACACTATCGCCACCAAACGCAGCAATGCCCAGGCGGCTCTCACGGAACTCGACACCTGGTCGAAAGGCCTCAAAGATGCTGCCGCCGTTTACGATACGCGCATCGCAACAGAGGAAGGCAACCTCGCATCCGCCAAAGGAGCGAAGGAGAAAGCGGAAATAGACATCCGTTCCTTCGAAATCTCCATCCGGATCGACGAGGCGAACCTTGCACTCAAAAAAGCAGGCCCTCGGCAAACGGATATTGATGCCGCACGCGCACGATGGAATGCCGCACGCGCCGATCTGGCACGCGCCGGTTCCAGCTACGGAGACACACAGATCATCGCCCCGATTGCAGGACGCATCACGAAAATCAGCATCAAAGCCGGAGAGATGACGCCAATCGGTTCAGCCATCACCATGATGGGAGACAGCCCCTATCGTATCGAGGCGTTCCTGTCGGAGGCCGATATTATGAAAGTGCAGTTTTCCCAATCGGGCTCTATTGAGCTCGATGCCTTCCCCGGCAC
The DNA here is from genome assembly GCA_028707875.1 of Candidatus Peribacteraceae bacterium. GTDB lineage: Bacteria > Patescibacteriota > Gracilibacteria > Peribacterales > Peribacteraceae > JAQWAC01. The sequence continues at coordinate 3,387 of JAQWAC010000017.1, forward strand.
ACACTACCAGCTGATCGTCGGTGAGATTGATGAGGCGCCCACCATGATCAATGGCGGAGAGAAATACCGCATCAAGCTGGATTTCCTCTACCCGCACACAGAGCTCAAAATCAGCATGAGCGGAGACCTCACCATTGTGACCGACACGGATAAAGATGCGCTGCTCATTCCCGCCAAAGCCATCCGAAAAACTGAGAAGGGCACAACCGTCCGCGTCCTGAACGTCAATGATCATGTCACTGAAACCTCCGTCACGACAGGCATCCACGATGCGGCCTCCGGCCTTACGGAGATCACTTCCGGCCTGCAGGCAGGCGACACGGTCATTCTGCCATCGGAACAGTAATCCCTCCTCCTCACTTCCATGAACACCACCCCCTCACCAGTTTCCTCCGGCCAGCACTCCCCTGCGTCACAAAAGAAGGCCTTCATCAGCCCGGAGCGCCGCAGGACCATCATCCTGTGGAGCAGTATCATCGGCATCATCTGCATCGTCGGCGGACTGCTCTACTGGAATGAAGAGAGAAAGTACGTCTATACCGATCATGCGGAAATTTCCGCACCGGTCATCCAGCTCGCACCACAGGCAGGAGGTGAACTCAAACGGGTGACCGTGCAGCAGGGTGAGACAGTGGATGCTTTTCAAGCGGTTGCTCGCGTCGGCGACGAAATCATCGCGACGCACGTGGCCGGCGTTATCACCGATGTACAGCGTGACATCGGCACCACCTACCGCACAGGACAAAAAGTCGTGACCATGATCGAACCGCAGGAACTGCACGTTGTTGCCCGCATTGAGGAGGATAAGGGACTCAAAGACGTACGGGTCGGCCAGGAAGTCTTGTTTACCGTAGATGCCTTCGGCTCGGAAGAATTTAATGGAATCGTGAAAAGCATTTCTCCCACTAAGCGGGAAGGAGATGTCGTCTTCAATATTTCCGACAAACGGGAGATGCAGGAATTTGAAGTGAAGATCAGTTACGACCACGGGAAGTATTCTCGATTCCAGAATGGCATGTCTGCACGCGTCTGGATCGTCAAATAAGATTTTCACTCCATGATGTCCAACGCCAAGACAGACAGCAACGGCGTCCACAAGGGTCTGATACTGCTCACAGTCATCATCGGCACCTTTCTCGGGAGACTGGACCAGACCATCGTGAACCTCGCACTCCCCAAGATTATCGACGAATTCGGCATCACCGTCTCTTCAGCCGGCTGGATCGCAACCGCGTACATACTTGCCAACGCCGTCTTTGTTCCCATCTGGGGCAAACTCGGCGACACGATCGGCCGCAAGCGCGTGTACGTCATCGGCTTCCTCGTCTTTATCATCGGTTCCATCCTCGCAGGACTCGCGTGGAATCTGAGTTCCATGATCGTCTTCCGCATCATCCAAGCCGTCGCGGGATCGGCAGACTACCCGACCGCCATGGCCATCATCGCCGTCACATTCACGGAAGACAAAGAGCGCGCCCAGGCATTGGGCATCTGGTCAGCATCCTTCGCTGCAGCCGTCGTCTTCGGACCGCTCATCGGCGGACCGCTCATCGATAATTTCAGCTGGCGCTCCGTTTTCCTCATCAATCTGCCCGTCGGCATTCTGGGGCTCGTCATGGCTCTCGCATTCATCCGTGAATCCGTTTCGGAGAAAGCATCCAAGAAATTCGACATCAAAGGAGCACTGACGCTTGGCATCAGCCTCTCTGCCCTCGTGCTGGTCCTGGAAAAGGGATTGGAATGGGAATGGCTCTCCGCCAAAAGCACCACCTGCTACCTCGTCATCGTGTTCAGCTTCCTCCTCTTCATCCGTATCGAGAAACACCATACCGAACCCATCGTGGACCTGAAATTCTTCCGCAAAAGACTCTTTAATCAGGTGCTCCTGGATAACTTCATCGTCTTCATGGGTATGATGGGATCAGTGTTCCTGGTACCGGTTTTTGCGCAGACTTTCCTCGGCTATGACGCTACGCAAACCGGAATGCTCTTCATGCCCATGGCTGTGGCTATGATGGCATCTGCAGCAATCGGCGGCCGGCTGAGTGATGTACAACCGCGCATCATCATTTCCGTCAGCACAGTCGTCACGGCACTGGGGCTCTACTTATTCACCGGTCTTGATGCGAGAAGCGGCCCGATGGATATCATTATTCCGATTTGCATCATGGCATTCGGCATGGGGTTCGCCATGTCCCAACGTACCAATATCATTGCCTCCATCGTGCCCACGCATGAAGTGGGGGTCGCCTCATCCATCCTTGCACTGGTGCGCAACATCTCGGGGGCATTCGGTATCGCCATTTTCAGCACCGTGCTCAATAACTCCATTAAAGGGCACGTGTTTGCGCTCAGTCGTTACAGCACATTCGGCGGCACAGATACGACCCAGTATGCTCAATTTGTATCACTCATCACACTCAAGGCGCAGATCGACGGCTATCACACAGTCTTCCTTGTATCTTCCGGCGTGGTGCTGTTTGGAGCATTCATGGCCATGTTCATCGGCAACGTGAAACTGAGGAAAGGAGTGAAGGTGCACGTGGAGTAAAAAGGAGATCCGTTTTACGCTGGCGCCTCCGGAAGGGGTCTCTTATACTTTGTCTGCGCGGAGAGGTGGCTGAGTGGTCGAAAGCGCCACACTGCTAATGTGGTATACGGTTTTAAACCCGTATCGAGGGTTCGAATCCCTCCCTCTCCGCCATTCGACTCGGCCCGTTGGGCCCCCCCGCTCTTCCTCCCCATGCCCGTCGCCTCCGCCAGTGTCTCCGTCGTCCTGCCATCCTACAACGAACGGGCGAATATCGTGGAGGCGATTCAACGAATCATTCAATCCCTCGGGCCGCTCCTGCTGGAAATCATCATCGTGGATGACGACAGTCCGGACCGCACGTGGGAGGCGGCGGAGCAGCTTCATGAACCAAAATGCCGCGTGATCCGGCGCACGGATAGACGCGGACTGGCCTCGGCGCTGGCGGACGGCACCCGTGCCGCCAAAGGGGCAATCGTGGTGTGGTTGGACTGCGATCTGGGCATTCCTCCGGAAGATATCCTCAGACTCATTGAGAAATTGGATAAGTACGAAGTGGCCATCGGCTCGCGGTACGTGAAAGAGGGCATGGATACTCGTCCCAAGTTCCGGGCATTTCTCAGTCTGGTTTTCAACACATATACCCGCCTCCTTCTGGGTCGGCATTTCTGGGACTGGACATCCGGTTTCGCCGCAGCTCGGCGGGATGTTCTGGAGCGGATTCCCCTCTCCCCAAACGGATTCGGGGAATATTTCGTCGAATGGGTGTACGCATGCACAAAACAGAAAGTCACCATGATCGAAGTCCCTTACCGGTACGGACTGCGGAAAGCCGGCGTATCGAAAACCGACGGCAATATCTGGAGATTTTTACAGTTGAGTTTTGGCTATGCATTGAGGGTGCTTGCCATTAGGATAGGCGGCGGCTCCCGCTCCTCATGACCCTCCCCACAACCAACGATCAGACAACCGGATACACCACCATTCAACGGTGCAGAGTGTGCGGCTGTGAAGATCTTTCCCCTCTCTATTCGATCGGCAACCTCTTTGTTTCCGATTTCGTCGAAAACCCGCAGCAGGGAATACGCGCGCCCCTCGAGATGGTGATGTGTGAACGATGTTCACTCGTTCAACTGCGACACACGGCCCAACAAGAGCTCCTCTACAGTCGTTTCTACTGGTACCGATCGGGCGTGACGGACACCATGAGGGAGGCTCTGCGAAATATCACGGAAGACATCGAGAAGCGAATTCCGCTCGCAGCAGGTGACATTGTCCTCGACATCGGCTCGAATGACGGAACCATGCTGCGCACCTATTCCGTGCCCGATCTGATCACCGTGGGCGTGGAGCCGGCATCCAACCTTGCCAAGGAAGGAAAGGAAGGACTTACCTATTTCATCAATGATTTCTGGCAATATGATCACTATAAAAGGACGGTCCCGGGGAAAGCCCGTGTCATCACAGCCATCGGCATGTTCTACGACATGGACGATCCCAACCAGTTCATCGCTGACGCCGCAAAAGCACTGAGGGATGATGGCATCTTCGTCGCACAACTCATGTGTCTGAAAAACATGCTCGACAGCAATGATGTCGGGAACATCTGCCATGAACACCTGGAGTACTACTCGCTGTCCTCGCTCGAGTATTTGCTGGAGAAGAACGGACTGCAGCTCATTGATATCGATCACAACCTCGTGAACGGAGGCAGCTACCGCGTCTATGCCGGCCTGAAGAACGGGCATCCTCCGGCAATGTCCGGAGCGGCGGAGCGACTGGACCGCTTCCGCACGGAGGAACGCGACATGACCTCCAAGAAAGTGCACACCGACTTCTTTGCCCGTATTGAAGAGAACAAACGGAAGTGTACGGGGTTCGTCCGTGCGGAGGTTGCAAAAGGAAAGCGCGTCTGGATCTACGGCGCCTCAACAAAAGGAAACACCATTCTCCAGTACTACGGCTTGGACCATTCCCTCATCGAAGCTGCTTCCGAACGCAGCCCGGAAAAGTGCGGGAAGTTCACCGTGGGAACAGGCATCCCCATCGTGTCCGAAGATGAAGCGAGAAAAGCGAATCCCGATTACTTCCTCGTTCTGCCCTACGCGTTTTTTCATGAGTTCTATGAGCGGGAGGGGGCATGGCGGAAGAAAGGCGGGAAGTTTATCCTCCCCCTGCCGGAGTTCCGAATCGTTCCATGAAGAAGAAAGCTCTCATTCTCGGCATTACCGGTCAGGACGGCAGCTATCTGGCAGAATTACTTCTGGGAAAGGGATATGATGTTCACGGGTTCATCCGCAGATCCGCCACGGGGAACACGATCAATATCGATCATCTTCTGGATTCAGTCACTCTCCACCGCGGAGATCTGGCAGATGTGCCTTCGCTCTTCCGGACCATCGCCGCCGTGCGTCCGCAGGAGATCTATAATGAAGCGGATCAGGACCACGCCGGATGGAGCTATGACCTCGTCGATTATGCATCCGATATCACCGGGAGCGCACCGGGGAGGATCCTCGAAATCATCCGGCAAACGGACCCGACAATCCGATTCTTTCAGCCGCTGACATCGAACATGTTCGGGCAGACGGAGCGGGCAACCTATAACGAGGAAACCCCCCTGAATCCCCAGAGTCCCTACGCCTGTGCCAAAGAGTACGCATGGGCACTGACCAAGTACTACCGTCAGGTACATCATCTGTTCGCCTCGTGTGCCATCTTCTTCAATCACGAATCTCCGCGCAGAACCGAGAGTTACGTATCACGGAAAATCACGAAAGCCGCCGTCCGCATCTCACTGGGATTACAGAAAAAACTGAAACTGGGAGACATGGATGCCAAGCTCGACTTTGGATTTGCCGGAGAGTACATGGAAGCGGCATGGAATATCCTGCAATTGGATAAGCCCGATGACTTTGTGATCGGCACGGGGGAAGCGCACTCGGTTCGAGAATTCGCGGAAGAGGCTTTCAGAGCTGTCGGTCTGAATGCGACGAATTATATCGAAGTGGACCCCGCTCTCCTTCGCCCAGGAAAAACCCATACACTTGTCGCCGATTATTCCAAGGCAAAGAGAGCCTTCGGATACAAACCCAAAGTGAAGTATAAAGATCTGGTGAAACTCATGATTGAACATGATCGTGCCATTGAAAGCGCGCACGCCGGATAGAAGGCCCGTTCTGTTCGCGTCTCTGTGCTAGAGTATTCGGCGATGTCCTCCCTCCTCGGAATCGACCTCGGCGGAACCAAGATCGCGGCAACGCGATTCGACGCCTCGTCTTGGAAAGCGCTTGCAAGCGAGCGAATGGGAACGCAAGCTGGAAAACCTTTTGAGGACGTGACGAAAAATATCCTCGTCGTGATCGACAAACTGAAAACACCCGACACCATCGGCATCGGCATCGGTGTGCCGGGGCTCATCAAACGACCGGAGGGGACCATCCTCGTTCTCCCCAACATCCCCGGAGCGGAAGGATACCCTCTCGAAGAGAAACTCAGGGAGACGACAGGACTTCCCGTCAACGTGGATAATGATTCCAGTTGCTTCACCCTTGCTGAAGCCCTCCGTGGCGCGGGAAAAGGACATAATGTTGTCGTCGGCGTGACGATGGGCACGGGAGTGGGCGGCGGCATCGTCATCAACGGAAAACTCTTTCAGGGAAATCACGGCTTTTCCGCCGAAATCGGACACATGCTCCTGCGCCCCGGCAAGCCGCCGTCGGAAACAAAGGACAAGCGGGGAGACATCGAACAATTCCTCTCGGGCACGGCCCTCGGCAAAAGATGCCCCAAAGCCACGAAGCCGGAAGAGTATCTGGAAGGCCCCGTCTGCGCCGACCTGCATCGGAACGTGATCGAAGAAGTCGCCCAGATGTGCGCGAGCCTCACCCACTGCATTGACCCTTCCATCATCGTCTTCGGTGGAAGCGCCGGCAGAGCGCTCAGGCCGCATCTGAAGGATATCGAAAAGGAGCTGACGAAGTGGGTCTATCCCGGGACTCCCCTTCCCCGCCTTTCTATCGGCACACTGGAGAACGCGGGCACGCTGGGAGCGGCAATGGTTGCGATGGAATAATTGCTTCTGTCATGGTGAGCGGAGTCGAACCATAGACAGAAGACTCAATTGTCTATCCCTCATCTCCGCTCGGGATGACAATTATTGCATGATTGCGTGGATGACTTATCTTCTGGTTTTCTCCCAGTCATCCATGAACCTCTTGATACCCGCATCCGTCAGCGGATGGAGCGGTAACTGCTTGAACACGGCGTACGGAATCGTGCTGATGTGCGCCCCCATGCGCGCCGCCCGCTCGATGTGTTCCGGCTTGCGCGTGGAGGCCACGAGAACTTCCGTGGTGAAGCCGTAGTGCTTCCACGCTTCCATGATCTTCTCGATGAGCAGCATTCCGTCCTCGCCCGCATCATCCAGACGCCCCACGAACGGGCTGATGATCGAGGCTCCCGCCTTTGCCGCAAGGACCGCCTGCGCCACGGAGAACACGAGTGTGCAGTTGGTCTTGATCCCCTTCTGCCTGCAGAAACGCAGCGCCTTCAGGCCCTCCACGGTCATGGGCACCTTCACCACCACATGCTTGTGCCACTTGGAATACTCGACGGCCTGCTTCTGCATGCCCTCCGCATCCGTGGCCGTGACCTGCGCGGACACGCACGGAACAAGCGCGCACATTTTGAGCACCGTCTCTTTGAAATCCTTGCCCTCCTTGGCAACAAGCGAGGGATTGGTGGTGACGCCGTCAAGGACGCCCCATGCGGCGACCTCGGCGACCTGATCGACGTTGGCGGTATCGAGGAAGAGCTTCATATGGAAAGAGTATGCCTCGCCGCGTCGCATCTTTCCAGATCGAATATGGAGCTTTCGTTCACTCGCGCGGATCTTTGAGTGCCTCACGCGCCTGACGAAGGAGAATTTCCTGATCATGACCGATCACCTCCGACTGTATTTCGCCCCTCGGATCATCACTGATTCCGGAATCGCGATCTTCCTCATTCGTGCGGAGATCATCCAGAGTCCCGACCGCCGCTCCGGGTGCCTGTGCAAACATTTCATTATCCCCTAATTCATCGGGGGAAGAGAAGCCAGCTGCCATAAGAAATGGAGGAAAAATTGTGTGCCATCCTATGCCACTTGCCTCACAATGCAAGCCACATGAAGCGCTTCATCCCTGCCATCGCCCTCGCTTTCCTTTTGGCTTCATGCGGCCGATCGCCCATTCCATCGGGTCAAGAGCATGTGACCGCAAGCTCCTCGGATTCTTCGGTTTCTTCGGTTTCCTCTGTTTCTTTTGCTTCTTCGCTTTCCTCTTCGTCACCTTCCCTCTCCCCCTTACCGCTTTCTGTCGCTTCGCTCCGAGTCCCCTTTTCGCCCCAAGCACCCTCCGCCAACTGGGACGCGCTCCATGAGGAATCCTGCGAGGAGATGAGCCTCATCATGGTGCACCACTTCCTCGCGGGGACGGATCTCACCCGCGAGCAGGCCGAGCAGGAAATACTGGATCTCGTGCAGTGGGAAACGGAGCACGGCTACGGCATGGATGTCACCGTCGCGGAACTCGGGGAAATTGCGGAGCAGTACTACGGTCACAAACCGCGCATCATCGAGAACCCGACGACGGATGACCTCAAGCGCCTTCTCGCCGGAGGACAGCCGGTCATCGTCCCCGCAGCAGGCAGGATGCTGGGGAATCCCTACTTCTCCGGCGACGGTCCGTGGTACCACATGCTCATCCTGAAAGGCTACGGCTGGCGGAACTTCATCACGAATGACCCCGGCACCCGACGTGGGGAAGGATATGAGTACAAATTCTCCACCCTGCACACTGCCATTCACGACTGGACGGGCGTCAGAGAAGAGATACAAAAAGGACGAAGCGCGGTGCTCGTCCTTGAGAAGTTCTGAATGAATGATTGTCGCTTCAGCGAGCCGTCATCATAATAATAGTCAGAAGCACAATGACGGAGATATTGATTCCGAGGAACGGAAGAGACGAGGTCCTTCTTCTGATGAAACTAGTCATAAGAAAATAGGGAGAGAAGAAGTAAGAATATCGGTAGGTCGGGGAGAGCCTAGTGACCCCCCTTCCGAGGGGCAATCAACATGACTTGATCAATCACGAAAACACCATTCTGAACTTGAGCAAATTTTGTACCCGGCTTTACGAAAGCGCTGAAGAAAACTACACTCGCCGTACCCCTCCTCTCAACCCTATGCAAACCGCCAGACCTGATGCGCAATCACTCATTGGAAAAGATGTAAAAGATGTTCCAATGTCCTGTCAACGCGTGATGGGCATCGTGGAAACAGGCGAATGGATGTGGATTGGACCTGACATGGCAGCCCCGTTAAGTGCCGATGAGCGGAAGGCGTACGACCTCGCACAGACAATCATGTGCCATCTGGCGGTACAGGCACCCGTGAAGCACAAGTCCGGTCATCCCGGCGGACCGCTCTCCGCCTTCACCTTCGCCTACATGGTGAGCACCATGCGCGATCCCGCAAAGGATCAGCCGCTTCGCATGAGTGCGGGACATCTCTCGCTCCTCGGGTACGGCCTGCAGTGGCTCTTCGGCCGCGAAGGGCAGGACAAGAGACTGACTTCCCCGCAGACGATCATTGATACCTTCCGCACACCCGACGGTCTCCCCGGCCACATCGAAGCGGGCATCGGCGATATTCCCTTCGGCACCGGACCGCTGGGAAAAGGAACGAGCAACGCACTGGGTGCCGCCTTCGGACTGAAGGTTCAAAAGAAGTCCGGCATCGTCGATGTTCTCCTTGCAGACGGAGACGCGCAGGAGGGGCAGGTCATGGAAGCCTTCCGGCTCGCCGTACATCTGAAGACCGATAACCTCATCGTGCACGGGGACTTCAATGACATCCAGCTCAGCGGCATGCCGAGCAAAACTGTGGCCGCGGACTTCGCCCACATCGCGCATGCCACGGGATGGCACGTGATCGAGGTGCAGAACGGCAATGACCCCGCCCAAGTGAAAGCTGCCCTGATGAAAGCGAACGGGCTCCTCGGTAAAGGCCGCCCGATCTTCATGTGCTACTACACGACGATGGGCCACGGGGTCCCCTTCATGGAAGACGGATCGAACACGGGGAAGAAGAACTACCACGGTTCGCCCCTGAGCAAGGATGAAGCGGAACAGGCCCTCAAGCTCCTCCCGAATCTGGAAGAAACGGTGAAGGCGTACGAGCCGTTCCGTGCGAAGGAGAAGAAGCGCTTCACCTCCGGAACACGAGTCGCCACCGATCTCCTCCTCCCCTTCTCCTCCGAATCTCTCAGGACAAAGGGGTACGCGCGCACCGTGACGACGGAGAAAGGGGCCGCACGCAGGGACTTCGGCGCCGTGCATCTCAAGAATCTGATGAAGGCGGATGATCGCATCTTCGTTCTTCACGCCGACCTCGCGGGATCGGGAGGATTCGATGACGTGGAGAAGGAATTTCCCGGTCGTGTCCTGAATGTGGGCGTGGCGGAAGCGAACATGCTGATGATGGCCGCCGGCATGCGTCAGGTCGGCTTACTTCCCGTCACCTACACCTTCGCCGCCTTCGGGACCAATGAAGCGCGGGCGAACGAGCGTCTGATCGACATCAACTGCGGACACACGCGCTGCGGCATCATCAACGACTGCACCCATGCTGGGCTGAGCGTCGGCGAGGACGGCGAGACCCATCAGGAACAGAACTACTTCAACCTTCCTTTCTATCACACGCAGGTGTGGCATCCCGCAGACAGCAATCAGGCGGCAGCCATGGCCGAACATGCCATCGAACTCATCGCGGAAGGTCATCAGAGCGTGTACATCTTCTCCCCGCGCACAGGACACCAGCAGATCAAGACACCTGCCGGAGACCTGATGTATGCAGCGGACTACGTGTATGACGGTAAGGCGGATCTGGTCCGCGGAGGAACTTCGGATCAGGTGACGATCGTCGCCACCGGCATCCCCGTCCACCGCGCGATCGAAGCGGCGGACCGGCTCCTGCATGCGGAAGTCCCCGTCCGCGTGCGTGTCCTGAACGTGAGCTGTATCCGCCCGCTCGATGCCGCCGCGATCATTCAGGCGGCTCTGGAAACGGGCCATCTGATCGTCGCGGAGGATCACAACAGCGACGGCGGACTCGCAACGCAGGTGGCGGATGTCATCGCGGATTTTTCACTCCCCTGCACCCTCCGCAGACTCGGCCTCTCGCACTACTTCCCCTCCGGACCTGCGGAGACGCTCGAGTTCCTTGCGGGATTGGATACCGAAAGCATGGTGAACGCCGTGCTCGACGAAATCCATACGGAGACCTGCGGCGGCGAGGATGCCTTCGTGAGCGCACTCTTCGAGATGACGCACAATATGCGCAACAGCCGCTTCCGCGCTTCCGCGGAGGAGTTCGTGGAGAAGCTCCTCAAGGAGAAGAACTACCTCGACTCGTTGCGTTCCTCCTTCGCCCGGCGCGCCTGTCCGCCGGAGAAGATGCCGACGAACAAGGACCTCATCGAGAGATTGGAGGAGCTGCTGTGAGCGGAGATTATTCCTGCGGAGAAATGATAAAGATTTCTATGCCGAAGACAGGCTCCGCCTGTCTGGAGGCATACCTTAAAGGGAAAAGAGAGCTCGTGAGAGAGAAACCGTAGGTTTCTCTTTCACGCATAGTGGCGGAGGGAGTGGGATTCGAACCCACGAGACCCTTTGGGGTCTACCTGATTTCAAGTCAGGCGCGATCGACCACTCTGCCATCCCTCCGTGAACATTGTACACAAATGCATGCGAATACTCACTGACCATCTCTGTCTATGCTAGGCTGCGGCACATGAAGCTCCCCCCTCCCCCCCGTACCTTCTCCCTGCTCCTCCTGACCTTGCTCACTGCATGGCCGCTTGCCTCGCACGCGGCGGATATCACCGGAAATACGACCCTGAACCTGCCCCTCATCGACTGGAAAACCGAACACGCGCTGGGCCGGCGCACCGCCCCCGTTCTCGCAATTCTGTACTCCGACTACCAGTGTCCCTTCTGCCGCATCGAACAGGCGCGGATGCGCTCCTTTTACAGGAAAAACCGTAACAGGATCGCCTGGATTTTCCGGCACTATCCGCTCGCCTTCCATGACAAGGCGATGCCCGCGGCGGAAGCGGCCGAGTGCGCGGGGTCCCTCAACGGCAACACCGCTTTCTGGCAGTTCACCGATGCGATCTTCGAGGGAAACGGGAACTTCGATTTTCCCTCTATCGCCAAGCGTATCGGTATCAATGTTTCCGCTCTGCAAAAGTGCATGGACGATCATGCGATGACCGTTCACATCGAAGCGGAGAGGGATGAGGGCGTCACTGCGGGGGTCACCGGCACCCCGACACTCTTTCTCCTCAACAAGAAGACCGGACGGGGCGAGATGATCATCGGAGCGCAGGAACAATCCGTTCTTCAGAAGACATTGGACAAACTGCTTCTAAAGTGACGTAAGAGCAATATGGCAGGGGTTTTTTGACATAAAAGTCATGGAAAAGGCAATCCCTGTTGCATGAGTGTCACGATACAGACGACGGAATGAAGGTCTTCCTCAAAAAGCCGATTTGCTGTATAATGATGAGATTTCATTTCTGTCGCGCGACAGTCCCCGACACACACCATTCACACGCACATCACGCCCAAAGGCCGGATTCTCCCGCTCCTCCAGAAAGCGGTGGAGGAAGGGGCGTCACAGGAAATTCTGGAACGTTTGCAGTGGCTGCTCTACTTCGCGGAACACGGGTCGGCAAGCGAAACATGCGATCACTTCGACATCTCCCGGAGCACCCTCTACCGCTGGCTTCATCGCTTTGATCCGGAGGACTACACAAGTCTCACGGACCATCCGACTCGTCCCGAAACGGAACATGCCCACGGTCCCGCCTCTTCCGCCGTTCCGACATCTCACTGCCCCTTCTGTCGGCTGAAGCAACGAATCCACCGGCCGTCACTCAGCCTGATCGCATCGCTCATTCTCCTCGTGTTCATCCTGAATGTGGCCATCCTGCTGATTGTGCTCCCCGTGGCCGCCAAAGCGGTCTCTTCCTGGAATTCAAACCCGTTCGCGAACATCTCGGGGGCTTTTCAAATAATCGACAAATGACACGCGTCTCTCTCAACCGTCGGCCTCATACGACAGCATTCATTCGATGGAGTGTCTCCATTCTGGGGATAGGCATCCTGATGCTTCCCGCAACCGCTGCTGCAACGGATAAATCTTCATGGAATCCCACGCTTCTTGCGAATACGGAGGCCTTCCAGACGATCGATGACATCGATACCGCATCCAACGTCTCCCTCAAGTTCGGGGAGACACTGAACAAGAATCTAACGTACAACCGGACGCTCGGGAGCTTCCAGTTCGATGATGACCTTGCGGTGACGGGCAACGTCCAGACCACGGGAAACCTCGCAGCTTCGGGCGGTCTGGTCACGGACGGGAATGCCGTCATCCATGGAACGCTCTCCGGCACCACCATCACGAGCGCGACGCTCCAGAGCATCTCCCTCGACGGCGCCTCCAACGTCGTCTCCAATATCGGTACGGGGAGCCTGGCAGTGCGCACCAGGCAAATTCACGTGCTCGTGAATGACGTGACGGTGGAAGCGGACGGAACGGATAACTCCGCAAATGTCTTCACGGGGACCGAAACCGGAACGAATCCACATGCGTACTACATCATCAAGACCGGCTCGGGGCAGCTGCAGGATCTCACCCTGAAGATGAAAGTCCGCGTCCCGCGCGACTTCGTGGACTTTGGAGCGGGGAATGACGTGAGCTTCTGGTACAAGAACACGGGAGGGGATGCCGAAGACAGCAAGATCGATTTTCTGGTGGAGGACAAGGACGGGGACGACGCATTCACTGCGGCAGAGGGGGAAGCACTCTTCGCGAGTACCTTCTGGGAAGAATTCACCAACGAATTCGATGGCGGGAGCTTCAATCCCGTTGCTGATGAGTTTCTCTTTGTCACGGCGAAGGGATACACACGATCAAATCTCTGCCCGTATATCGGGGAAATTGTCCTCACCTACCGCGCACGGTAAATGACACTCCTCTCCTCCATCCACAGGCAGATGCCAAGAACCGTCACGGGACGACATGCAACAACCTTGCTCCTCATCCTGGCGATGCTCGCTCCGCCCCCCGCCGTTTTCGCAACGGATTGGGGGCTCGAAGGATATTCCTATCGGAAGGAAATCACAATCAGCCATACCAACGTGGACGGCACGCTCACCGACTTCCCGCTCCTCGTGAAGATCGCCGCCGACACCGGCATCGGCGCGCACGCGCGGAGCGACGGCCACGACCTGCGGTTCACGAGCGCCACCGGCACCCTGCTCGCCTATGAGCGCGAGAGCTTCGAGAGCGGAAGCGGATCGGGGTCAGGCATCTTCTGGGTGAAGGTCCCGACGATCTCCTCCAGTGCGGATACGACGATCTACCTGTACTACGGCAAGAGCGACGCCACGGACGGACAGGACCGCGAAAACGCTTGGGACAGCGACTTCCGCGGCGTCTGGCACATGGGCTCCGGCGTAACGCTCTCGGGCAACGACTCCACGTCCTATGGGAACGATGCTACGCCTTCCGCCGGGCCGAGCGCAGATTCCGCGGGACTCGTCGGCACGGCACTGAGCATGAATCTGAGCGGCGAACTCCATAAAGCGGATGGCAACAGTCTGCCCGAGGGAGCGAGTGATCGCGTGATAAGCGGATGGATCAATACCACGTACACCGAGGCGCGTGATATGATAGTTCTCCACTACGGGACGTTTGGTCCAGGACAGATCAATGCCCACCTCTTTGTGGGAACGCAGAATCAGTCCACATATGGCAGCTGCGATAATTTTGATTATGACGAGTCGACCTGCACAAACACAACAGGTTGTAATGCTTATTACAACGAGTACTGCGCTGACGGAGATTGCTTTGATCAATCCACCTGTGAGAATCCGGACGCGTGTAATGAATACTCTGGTTCCATATGGCACTCCGAATTTGCCGACTGCGACGGACAGTACGAGACAGGTTCTACCACTTACGACGTTGCTATGGGCAACGGATGGGACGATGGAACTGATCTCATTCGTTCGAATAGCAACGTGCTCGATGGCAACTGGCATCATGTCGTGGGAACGTATAATTCCTCCTCGGGTGAATTCGAGATTTACGTGGATGGGAGTTATACCACTTCAGGAACGCCTTCGGTTGCACCGAACACTGGTGACGGTCCTTTCTCCATCGCAAACACGCACGACAGTTCCACCTATGCAAACTACTCGGGACTCATGGACGAGGTGCGCATCAGCGCGTCGCTGCGCAGCGCCGCCTGGCACAAATTTGAATACAACAACATCAGCAGCGGCACGAACGAGCTCACGTGGGCCAGCGAGGAGAGCGCATCACCCGCCGCCACCCCCCCTGTCGTACTCCTCGTCAACACCGAGGCCTTACAGACTATTGATGACTCGGACGCCACATCCAATATTTCCCTCAAGTTCGGAGAGACATTGAACAAGAGCCTCTCGTACAACCGGGCACTCGGGAGCTTCCAGTTCGATGATGACCTTGCGGTGACGGGCAACGTCAATGCGACGGGAAACCTCGCGGCCTCGGGCGGTCTGGTCACGGACGGGAATGCTGTCATCCATGGAACGCTCTCCGGCAACACCATCACAAGCGCGACGCTCCAGAACATCTCACTCGACGGCGCCTCCAACGCCATCTCCAACATAGGAACGGGGAGTATGGCGCTGCGCACAGCACAAATCCGCATCCCCATGAAAACCGCCACAGTGGAAGTCGACGGGACGGACAATGCCGCCAACGTCTTCATCGGATCCGATGCGGGCAACAATGCACACCAGTACTACGCCATCAAGACGGGAGAATCCGCGCAACAGGATCTGACCATCAAAGTGAAAATCCGCGTCCCGCGCGACTTCGTGGACTTCGGGGCGGGGAATGATCTGAGCTACTGGTACAAGAACACGGGGGCAGGAACCTCGGACAGCAAGAGCGACATCCTCGTGGAGGACAAGGACGGGGATGACGCCTTCACGGCTGCGGACGGACAAGCCCTCTACAACGCTGCGTGGACCGAATACACGGATGAATTTGACGGAGGGAGCTTCAATCCGGCTGTCGATGAATTCCTCTATATCACCGTGAAGGGCTACGGACGCTACGACAGCGGCTACCTTGCCCCCTTCATCGGCGAAATCGTCCTCACCTATCGCGCCAGATAAATGATACTCCCCTTCTCTCTTCACAGGCATACGACGAAGGCGCTCACGCTCCCGCAGATCCTGGCAACAGGCGTCATCCTGCTGAGCACCTTCATCCTGCCCTCCGCCGCCATCGCCGCGGAGTACCTCTTCTTCGCCAATGACGGCACCTACCCCGTCAATGCCAACGCACTCGTGCTGGACTTTGATGATACGGGCGGCAATGTGACGCTCCAGTTCGGGAGCTCACTCGCGGAGTACCTCAAATGGAATGCGACGACGGGACGCTTCGAGACTTCCGATGACCTCTTCGTCTCGAATAACCTGAGCGCCTCCGGCGCGCTGTCCGTTGAGGGGACCGCAAACATCAAAGGAGCAACAACTCTCGGTTCCACGCTGAAGATCAATGGTGTCACGTACACCTTCCCGGCTTCCGACGGCACGGCATCGGGGAAAGTGCTGAAGACGGACGGAGCGGGAACACTCTCTTGGAGCGATGACAACAATTCCGGTGGAATGGCAGGCGCGGAAGCCGAAGGCATGTTCGTCAACCAAGGGGGAGATACGATGACGGGGGTGCTCGCAATACAGAAGAATGCAGGAACGGGCACGGGTAATACCCTCGTCGTGGATACCAAGGGACTCGTCTACGACGCGACGAACAAGCGGGTGGGAATCGGGACGGCGGCACCCTCGCAGCAGCTGCACGTATCTGGAGGGGATGTGCGCTTCGACAATCCCGGTGTCAATAATCGATGGATCTTATTCGATCCGGATCAAGCGAATATTCAATTAGCCAACAACGCATCCGCAGACGCTCTCTACATCAACCGCAGCATCGCCAGTACAACGCTGCTTGGGGTCGGTGGGGGTAACGTCAGCATCGGTGATGATTCGCCCGACGCGCATTTGGAGGTCTCTGTAAACGGAACATCGGGAGGCAATGCGTTGCTGGTGAGTACCGACGACGGAACCGACGGGGATCTGCTCACTCTGGACGAAACGGGGAAACTGGGACTCGGGACAAAAACACCGACGACCAAATTGGAAGTGGTCGGAACCATGTCAGGGCAAGTCCTGCACGCTCAAAATGAAATCACCTCCTCCGGATCACTCGCCGTTGATGGGAATGCCGCCATGGAAGGCGACCTTGCGATCAACAGCGACAACGGAGCAGCTGACGCCGTGCTGACCTTCGGGAATGATGCGGCTGCCGAAACGCTGAAGTTCAACGACACCACGAACCAGTTCGAGTTCTCTGATGATGTGAGCATCAAGGGAACAATGTCCGGCTCCACGTTGCGCGTGGATGGGAATGCCGATGTCTGGGGGAATTTGACCGTGAGTGGGAGCTCCATCATTGATGGCGCTGCCACCTTCGGTTCGACGATCAAAGTCAACGGTGTCACCTACACCTTCCCGGCGAGCGATGGCACTGCATCGGGGAAAGTACTGAAGACTGATAGCGCGGGAACGCTCTCATGGAGTGATGATAACAATTCCGGTGGAATGGCAGCTGCAGAGGCCGAAGGAATGTTCGTCAATCAGGGGGGAGACACCATGACTGGGGCGCTCAAGATCTCGGATGCCACCGGCGCAGATGCTGCTCTCGAAGTCCGTGGCATCATGTCCGGCAAGACGCTCCAGGTGACCGGCACAGGGGCCTCTCCACTTATCTTTGCAGATCAGACCACAGAAAGAGTGGGCATAGGGACGGCGACGCCCGGGAGAAAACTGGATGTCATCGGCAATAATGGATCCGACTCGGACGATTTCATCGCAATCTTCGCCGAAAACGGCATCACGCCGGAGGGATCGGCCGTCCTCAATGGCACTTCTGCGGACAAAGCCCTCGTCGTCGAGGGAAGTGGAGCAGCATACTTCATGGGAAGGGACGTCACAAAAGACGTCGAGTATATGATGGGCATCAGCACATTCTCCGAAGCATTTGTCGGCTCCACAACCAATCACGACCTCGATTTCCGCACGAACAACACACGAGGTCGCCTCCATATTCTGAAAGACGGCAACGTGGGCATCGGTATCACTGCTCCGGAGACCAAACTGGAAGTGGCAGGCACGGCCTCCGGCCGCATCCTCAGCTTCGGAGATCGCCTCACGGGTTCCGGAAATGTCACCATCAGGACATCGACCGACTCCGCCACCGCCTTCCAGATCTTCGATCAGGACGGTGGGAACCCGGTCTTCAATGTGGATACAACCAATGAGCGGGTGGGTATCGGGACGGCAGCACCGGAGACGGCGCTTGAGGTTCTTGGAACGATGTCCGGTCGATCACTTCGAGTCACGGGATCAGGGGCACAGCCGTTGATCGCCACGAATGTGAGTACGGGGAGAGTGGGCATTGGAATAGCGAATCCCAGGAGCAATTTTGAAGTGTATGGGGCTGACGGAACAACAAAAGTCATGATAACAGATTACAAAGGTTCCCCCGGATCAGCAGCCACACTCCAATTTGGTCTAAATGATGGGACATTTGCGACTACGGATGCGGCAGAAATAGTCGCACGAAGTGGATTGAATCCAAATATGGCTTTGGACTTCAAGACTTATCATTCCGGATTGGCAACCGATATGACTTTATTGAATGGCCGCCTCGGAATTGGCTCAACCAATCCGGAGAGTACGCTGGAAGTGGTGGGCACCATGTCCGGCCAAGTTGTCCATGCCGAGCAAAGAATCACCTCCTCCGGAGCCCTCGCAGTTGAGGGGGCAGCGGCTTTCGGCTCCACGATCAAGGTCAATGGCGTCAATTACACCTTCCCCTTCGCCGACGGCTCGGCCTCCGGAAAGGTGCTGAAGACGAATGGAGCGGGACAATTGAGCTGGTCCGCGGATGACTCCGGTACCGGCCTGAACCAGACGAGCGCTGATGCACGTTACGTGAACACCTCGGGCGATACGATGACGGGGGCACTGGCCATCTACAAGAATGCCGGAACAAACACGGGCAATACCCTCGTCGTGGACACCAGGGGACTCGTCTATGACGCCACGAACAAGCGCGTTGGTGTGGGAACGTCGAGTCCCGCGACGATCATGGATGTCACTGGGACAATCAGAGCCACAACACAAACTCCGCCCTCCGAAGGGCAAGGAGCCGAACTTTTCTACTGGGGAAATAAGGGATTCGTGGGTGCCTACGATCGGACGAACACGCATTACATGCCGATGCTTGTCTTCGGAAGCGGCATCAGCCTCATTGGGACGGGAAATGTGGGAGTGGGAACATCGACAGCAGAGACAAAGCTGGAAGTTCTCGGCACCATGTCCGGCAAATCGCTCTACGTGACGGGAACCGGATCCAGCCCGCTCATCGTCACGGATCAATCGAGAGGGAAAGTAGCTATCGGAGAGCCGAAGGAAAATATACCGTCTACTGTGAAGCTTGATGTATATGGTGGACGAGTGAGAGTAATTTCCAACAATGACACCTATGGATATGCCGTCCAGTACGGCCCCAGCAAGGGTGCAATGCACTTTGGCGCAACCGACTCCGCAACGCCGGATGCGGTATTCAGCAACCAACTGGGGGTAGAACTCATGAGGCTTGCAAACGGGGGAAATGTCGGCATCGGCACAACAACACCGAATACGAAGCTCTCCGTCGCAGGCACCGCCTCGGGACGCATCCTGAGTTTCGGGGATCGTCTCACAGGATCGGGGGCTGTCTCCATCCGCACCCTCACCGACTCCATCAACGCCTTCCAAGTCCTGGATCAGGACGGCGGAAATCCCGTCTTCAATATTGATACGCTCAATGAGCGGGTCGGAATAGGGACGGCCGCACCGGAGACCGCGCTCGAAGTAACGGGAACCATGTCCGGCAAGTCGCTCTATGTCACCGGCACCGGATCCAGTCCCCTCCTCGATGCAAATCAATCGAGAGGCAAAGTGAGCATCGGAATTGCCAATGCGAACACACCATCTTCCGTGAAGCTCGACGTATTTGGCGGACGCATAAGAGCGGTGGCGGATGATGAGACTTACAGTTTTACCGCACAGTATGGAGCCGGAAAAGGACAGTTCTATTTTGGTGCGACAAATTCCGCGACACCGGACGGAGTATTCAGCAATGTATCCGGACTGGAAAAAATGAGAATTACCAATGACGGCTATGTCGGCATCGGGACAGCGAGTCCGACGACCAAGCTCGAAGTCGTCGGCACCATCTCCGGCTCACAGCTCCGAATGGGGAACGCCACCACCTCGGGCTCCATCATCTACTCGAGCGGCTCCACGCTCATGGCCACCGCCAAGGGCGGATCGGGGCAGATCCTCGTGAGTAAGGGTACCGCCGCCCCGCAATGGGGAACACCCGCAGTCGGGCTCCTCTGGTACATCGACGGCACGCTGGAAATAGGTGCCAATCAGGGCGCCACAGTGGTCATGCCCTACGGCTTCACCTGCACCGGCATCAAGCTCCGTGCAAAGACGGCACCGACGGGAGCGAACCTCATCGTGGATATTAACAAGGACGGCAGCACCATTTTCTCCACGAATCCGGAGATCGATAGCAGCGCCACGACGGAAGATGGGAATCAGGTCTTCAGCGTCACGGATATCCCAGCGGGATCAGTCCTGACACTGGATATCGATCAAGTCGGCTCCTCCACGGCGGGAGAGAACCTCACCGTAATCCTCAACGGCACACGTAAGTTCTGACACAGATACGGGGCCGAATGAGACAATCGCCTGAAGAGTGAGAGACAAAACACGGGTGTGGTACCATCAGGAGGACTCTGCTATGTCCGGCCGTCCCCTCCTCCTCGGCATCCTCCCGTTCGCACTTGCTACAGGGCTGTTCTTCGGAGTGCGTCTCGAAGACGGCAGATTGCACTTCGGTGTCACACAAACCTCCGCACAATCGTGCAACTGGGACTCGTACTGCGACTATGGCGAAGACTGTAACTACTGCTCTTCCGACTGTCCCTGCTCTGAGGGATATAGCTGTCAGTGGAGCGGCTGGGACTACTCCTGTGCTCAATCCTCCTATTGCGGAAATTATTCGTGCGAGAGCGGCGAGGACTGCAACAACTGCTCACAGGATTGCGGGTCCTGTGAGTACTGCGGGGACTATTCCTGCAATAACGGCGAGGACTGCAACTCCTGCTCACAGGACTGCGGCGCCTGTCCGTACTGCGGGGACTGGTCCTGCAATAACGGCGAGGACTGCAGCACCTGTTCGAATGACTGCGGAAGCTGCTGCCCCAACAGTTCTTGTGACAATGGCGAGGACTGCAACAGCTGCTCACAGGACTGCGGCGCCTGTCCGTACTGCGGGGACTATTCCTGCAACGGAACGGAGACCAAGTGCACCTGTCCCGGTGATTGTACGAGTGACAGCTGCGGGGCCGGATGCTGCACGGGGACCGAAGACTGCAACAGCTGTTCCACGGACTGCGGCGCCTGTCCGTACTGCGGTGACTATTCCTGCAACAACAATGAGACCACC
>JAQWAC010000018.1 GCA_028707875.1 Candidatus Peribacteraceae bacterium
CATCGCAGGAAGAAGACGGGATAGAGGAGGATCAGGAGGACGGGGCGCACGAGTCCGAAGAGCTGACGCACGGTGCCTTCGCTCCGGAGGTGTTCGCGCAGACGGTCGATGCGCCACTCTTTCACCTGCCACAGGCGGGCGAAGGTCAGCAGAGGCGAGAGCGAGGCCGTAAGGGTGAGGATGAGTGCGAGAGCGGTCATGCGGTTGATAAGGAGGTAGGGCGTAGGGCGTAGGGGGTAGGAGGGTTAGGATGGAGGGGAAAGGACGAATGGAAGTTTAGAGGTGGTTGCGGATAATGGCGGAGATTTCAGCGGCACGATCGCGGTGCACGCGGTGGCGCACGCCGGGGAACGTATGGAGCACGCTTCCTTTGATCAGGTCATGCATCGTCCGGCCGTCCGCGACGGGGGTCATCGTGTCGTTCTCTCCCCAGAAGATATCCGTCGGCACCGTAATTGCGGGAAGGAGCGGAGTGAGATCTTCCGATGTCACTCTTGCATGCGTCCGTTGCATCATCGGCGACGCACGTTCGTAGTCATGCTCGCGGAGGAGCTTGTAGAGGATTTTTCGTGCGGGAGGCTCGAGAGATTTCAGAAGCGGAAGCGCAAATATCGCTTTCCCGATTTTCGCGAAGAAGGCGCCCGTTGACCGCTTGAAGGACGGGTGACGGATGCCGGCGGCGGCACAGAGATAGAGATGATCGATGGTGATCTTTTTGCGGACAGCGAGTTTGATGGCGATGCGGCCGCCGTGGGAATGTCCCAATAGTGAAATGGATAATGGATCATTGACAATGGATAATTGCTTCGCGAGCCAGTGTTCCGCCCAGTCTGCGTAGTCATCCACGGAGAACGGTGATGACGGTTCCGGTTCCGTGCCGAAGCCGGGTAGATCGGGCGTGAGGATCGTGCTATCGGAGCCGGCCAATGCAGCACGGAGTTCCGTGAAGGATTCTTTGGAGCCGCCCCATCCATGAAGGCAGAGAAGGATGTGTGACATAGAGGCTTCAATTATGCCTGAAGTTCGGGGAGAGCGGGGCCAAAGTTCATTCCTTTCTATTGCTGATTCGTCCGCTTGGATTCAGAGAGAATCGCCTCCGCGATCGCTTCCGGACTCGGGTCCGTCCAGTGAACGTCCACAAGGAGAGGATCAGCCTCGGGCTTCGTGAGCTTCTGCGAGATCACACGTTTGCCGCATGCGAGCGCCTCCCATACTTTGTGAGGGATGACGCGGCGGGCTTTGTCCGAATCCCCGAAGGCTCCGAGACAGAGATCCGCGGTGTTGATGAGGGTCGGGAGTTCCCCGTAGGGCACCCATCCGAGCCACTCGATGTTCATGAGCTTCAGTTCTTGCGCGAGTCGGCGCATGGCGGGTTCCGTCTGGCCGCCGCCCGCGATTCTCAGCATGATTCTTCCTTCGCCGGAATGTTCGATGATCGCCATGGCGCGGAGCACTTTCTCGATCCCATGGAGAGGAATGAACTTGCCGTGAAAGAGTACGGCAAAGTGAGCGGGGTCTTTCACTGCGTTCATCGGTCGGAAGATGGACGAAGCGTAAAGCGGAATCACCGTGAACTTCTCGGGGTCAACCCCGAATTCCTGCGCGAGGAAATCGCGGTGTGCGCGGGTATCGATCAGGATTTCGTCCGCGATCGAGAAGGCGAGACGGTCGATGCCGTGGAGGATGCGGGCAAGGAACGAATGAGGCTTCAGAAGTTTTCGATCAAGAATCACGGTGTCGTAGAGTGAGACGAGCGGGTCGAAGAGGAGACGGATGCCCGTGAGTTTCTTGATCGGCCAAAAGAAGAGGACATCGGGGTGGCCCAATGTGCCGATGAGGATGTCGCGGGTTTTTCTGAACCGGAAAAGGAATGTCACAAGGAGCGAAAGTTCGGTCACGAGCGCTTTCAGGGAGAAGGCGATCATCGCCGGCATCCCCCTGAAGACGCGGCTTCCGTCCGCGCGGAAACGGAGGAGGGGGGCGACGCAGTAAAGGACATCGGCTCCTTCCTTTTTTATCCGTTCAATCGTCTGCCGGTTGCGGGGCGACGCGGGGTCCGCCGTTCCGAAGAAGACGATGGTGCGTCCTGCGAGGACATTCTTTTCCATCGGGGGAACAGTACGTCGTTGATAGGGAGAAATCCATGCGCATATGTGTTCGATAACATTTGTCGGAGTCCGCAAGAATTCTCGTACGGCCCGACAGAGAGCCTCGTGATACAGTGTGGTGGAATGATCATGATGGTGCGTTCCCTGCGACTGACGGCACTTTCCCTGACACTGTTACTCTTCGTCGGGGTTTTTCTTGCATTGAATCGCGGGACGGGAACCCGTTCATTGCTCGGACAAATGGACGGGGAGTGGTGGGAGGAGGCGGATGACGGGACGGTCTTTGATGACGGGGGTGGTCAGGTGATTGATCAGGGAGGAGGGGGAGTGGAATCCGGTGTTTGCGGGAACGGATACTGCGAATACGGGGAAGACTATGAGAGTTGCTGGTCGGATTGTCAGCCGATATGTGCGAGTGGCCCCTGTTGCGGGGACGGCAGTTGCATGCCGCCGATTGAAAGCAGATTGAATTGTTCCCAGGATTGTGCCGCAGAGCCGGGGTGTGGAGACGGGATTTGTTATTCACTCGGGGAAAATCCATGGAATTGCCCCGAGGATTGTCCCGGTGTGTGCGGCGATGGCTGGGTGATGGGGGGAGAGGAGTGCGAGAGCAGAACCGATTGTCCGGTGCCCGAGCAATATGCATGCAACAGTTGCAGGTGTGAGCTGCTGGTATCCACTTGCGGGGATGGCATTCTGGAGAATGGCGAACAATGTGAGAGGAAACCTTGTCCTCAAAGCGGTCCTTGCAATGCATCCCTGCACTGGGTGGGATGTAATTTCGGTGATCAGTGTGTCAGTTGCCGATGCAGCAGTCAGGGCGAGCCTGTCTGCGGAGACGGCACCGTCCAGACGGCGAACAATGAGCAGTGCGACGGTGATAATCTTGCATACTGTTCGGCAAGCCAGCACTGCGATTCCAGCTGTCAATGCGCGGAGGGAACGACTCCTTCCGGATGCAGCGTATGCACCAACGTCGGATGCGGATCCTGCCGGAATGCTCCCGGTGCCACGGGATGTTTTGTTCATAATGTTTCGGGAGGTTTCACCTGTGTTTCCGTTCCGGACAGCACGGACTGCGGATGTGATTGGAACAACAATAGCAGCAGCAGTGCCGAGAGTGTCTGCGGCAACGGTCTTCTCGAGGCAGGGGAAGTGTGTGATGACAACCCGTATGCCATCAACGGCGGGTGCGGCCTTGGCGAGGGGTGTGCGGCAGACTGTCGTTCCTGCATTCCCACCTCCATTTCCTCTCATCCGGCGGGTTGCGGGAATGGCACAATCGAGTACGAAATCGGGGAGGAATGTGAGAACGGCAATGTGAGCGGATGTTCGTCCGGTCCGAGTGCGACATGTTCCGACTGCCGGTGTACGTATGCCGTCTCCTCTTTTTCCTCCTCTTCGTCCTCCAGTTCCTTTCGGTATTCTGCCAATTCCTCACAACAGGGATGTACTGCATCGTGTTGGGACAGCGAGGGGGGCAGGGACCCCAACCGCAGCGGTTCAGTGTCAGTCACGCAAGCGACGTGTTACACGCAAAACTACACCGAATATTGCAGCGATTTCCGGACAGTCGTGGAGTACTCCTGTCAGGGGACAGCTGCCAGAACGGAATACGTCTCCTGTCCGGTTGGGGAGTGCGTCGGCGGGGCATGCACGCAGTCATCGGGGGGATGCGCGTCGGCTGTCCAATGCAACGACAATAATCCCTGTACGACGGATGTCTGCACCGTCAATCACACCTGTTTTAATATGGTGATTCCCGGTTGCGGGGCCGCCTCTTCTTCCTCTTCATCCTCAGCCTCTTTTTCGAGCATCCCCACGGTTCGCGTATGCGGGGATGGAATTCGGGGTCCTTCCGAGCAATGTGACGATGCAAACAATTATGCGAACGACGGTTGCACTTCATACTGTACCGTCGAAGTCGGATGGAGTTGCACGGGTTCCCCGAGCGCGTGCACTCCCGTTTGCGGCGACAGGAAAATCATTTTGGGACGGGAATTCTGCGATGACGGGAACATTGCCAGCGGAGACGGTTGCTCGGCTCAATGTGCCATTGAACGGGGATGGAGTTGTCCGGGGCTTCCGAGTGTCTGTCGGACTATGTGCGGGGATCGGATCGTTGCGGGTGCCGAGCAGTGTGATGACGGGAATCTTGAGGACGGAGACGGTTGCTCCGCAAAGTGTCAATTGGAAATAGCCACGGTGTCTTCTCCATCCTCCGTGTCCTCTCACTCCTCCTCTTCTTTCTTCTCGGTCAATTCCCTGTGCGGGAACGGTCGAATGGAATCAGGTGAGGAATGTGAGCGAGGCATCCGCGGATGTTCCACGGGTCTCACATGCAATTTGTTCCTCTGCAAGTGCGAAAAGAGCGTGGTTGTCTCCTCCTCCGTTTCTTCGCGACAGGTTTCTTCCGCGACGATTTCCGTCGTTTGCGGCAACGGCGTTCTGGAGCAGGGGGAATTCTGCGAAACCGATATTCCTTGTCTCAAGAACGGGATCTGCGTTGCTGGTTGTCAGTGTCTCATTCCTCCGTCCGTCAGCGCCTCGCAGAGCAGTTCGTCTTCCTCTTCCTCCCGGTCATCGCTCTCTTCTCCCGCCGCTCTTCCCTACTGCGGCGACGGAAAATTGGAAGCAGAAGAACAGTGTGAGGTGGGTATCTGGTGCCCCGCAGGATTGTGCATGGAATGCCGATGCGTTCTTCCTTCGTCGTCCTCGCAGCTCTTCGTTTCCTCGCTTTCCTCACCCGCTCCACTTCCCACTTTTCTCTGCGGCAACGGGGTTCCGGAAAACGGTGAGCAGTGCGATGACGGCAATGCCGCTTCTCAGGACGGCTGTGACGCTTTGTGCCGCACGGAAACCGGTTACGCGTGCTTCGGTTTGCCTTCTTCCTGTCATCCCGTGTGCGGCGATGGCATCGTGATTTCTCCGGAGCAGTGCGATGACGGAAATATCATCGATGACGACGGATGTTCCACTGTGTGCGAGATCGAACGGGCAGCTGCTCCGTCCTCCTTTGAATCGTCCTTCGCATCCTTCGGTGCGCTCTCCGTCTGCGGGAACGGTCTCACGGAAATCGGGGAGGAGTGCGACGACGGCAATCTCTTCGATTTTGACGGCTGTTCTCACCTTTGCACGATTGAAGAAATTCTCTCCTCCGCATCGTCTTCCCCGGTTTCGTCGGTCTCTTCGGTCCCATCAGTTTCTTCCCTCCGGAGCAGTGCGTCTTCCACCTTCTCCGTGATCATCGACCGGCCCTCCTCCTCTCCCGGATTCACCATGTTCTGGTTGATCCTGACTGTTTTGTTCCTCGTCATCATCGGACTGCTTGTCTGGCTTCTGCTGAAGAAGAAGAGTGAGTGATTTGATCGGGGGATACTCCGGTGATTCCGCTTGTGCGCGGCATCTGGACAACCGCCTGCGGGGGCGTACAATCGAGAGTCGTTTCCCCCACAATCCATGAAAACCATTCACATTCTGCCGGTATTCATCGGAGTTGCGGTCTTGTTCACCGGGATCACCACCGTCGCTTCCGCAAAATTTCCCGAAGATTTCGATTTACTGCAAAATATTGTGCCGCTCTACACGGTGCCGAGCTACGTTCCTGCGGGGGGAGTGCCGACGGGGTGGCCGAGCTGGATCGGGACGGAAGATGCCGCCACAAGCGTGCGAAACGTACACACGGGAGAAGTCCAGACGCTGCAGTCCGGAGGAACATGGACGGACGGATGGCCGAGCTGGATCGGGAGATGACTATGGTTCAACGTCCCGAAAGGAAGCGCGTTTTGAACGATGAGTCGAATGGTGCCACGGGCCGGGATTGAACCGGCGACCCCGGGCTTATGAGTCCCGTGCTCTACCAACTGAGCTACCGTGGCAAAAGTGAAGATGATGGAAGGAAAGATCGAGGCCCGAGCAGCTCGTTATCTCTTACGCCCCGCAAGCGGGGCTGGGCAACTGAGCGAGCGTGGCATGTCTCGAGATGGAATCCTATCAAAAAATGGCTCGAATCTCAAAGCAAGTCATGATTTTGCTTGCGTTAAGATGCACTTCACCGTTAGGGTAGCACTTCTGTACTTCTTTCCCCAATGTTATGAAGCGTTCCTTCTCTTTCCTGTGTGCTCTGTCGTTCGTGACTTTGCTCGCCGCCTGTGGTGCCACCACGCCGGCCGATGATCAGAACGGTGCAGCCTCCAGCAGCGCCTCGTCCGTTGTTTCCTCTGCGGTGAGCAGCACGGATGATTCCGCTTCTTCCGTCGCCTCCTCGGTGGCGAGTGTTGCATCCTCCGCTGCGAGTTCGGTTGCAGCCGCTGAGTAATTCATAACGATTACAAGGAAATGGCGGGCTCCGGTCCGCTTTTTTCTTGTGCCCCTCCTCCTTGTCGATCGGGCAGGAATCAGTACCATTGGGGTATGCAAGCAGGGAAGAAACAGGATCCGAAGAAAGACGGCCACGAAGACGTGGCGAAACTCCGTGCTGAGACCGCAGCTCTCACACAGGAGGTCGAACGTCTCAAAGATATCGCCGGTCGTGCGCAGGCGGATCTGCAGAATGCCAAAGAACGTCTGGAGCGCGAACGGCAGGATGTCGCCAAATATGCGCTGGAAGGCACGTTGAAGCGTCTGCTCCCCACCATCGACAACTTCCAAAGGGCCACACAGCATTTGCCCGAGGACCTGAGGAATCATGATTGGGTGAAGGGCGTTGCCGCGATCGAACAGGATCTGGTGAAGCAGGTGACGGAGCTGGGCTTAAGGAAGATCGTGGCACTGGGGCAGCAGCTCGACCCCACGAAGCATGAGGTCCTGCAGGCGGGGCCTGGGGAGAAGGGGAGAGTGATTGAGGTCTACGAAGAAGGATATGAGTTCAATGGAAAAGTGCTCCGACCGGCGAAGGTGAAGGTGGGTGACGGGGGGATTGAAAAGTAATGAAGGTAAGGAAGGGCGGAAAGGTTCGTTTTCCATTCACCGGCTCTGTTCTGTGAATGTCTCAGGCGGCGCCCGCGAGGATGTCCTCGCAGAGACGTTTAGTTGCGGTGATGATCCGGAGCCGCAGAGCGTTTTCGGGACGGTGGGCGGGGTCGTTCTGCAAATTGGCGATCTCCATTGTCAGCAGGTGCGCCCTCTTCATGTCGCCATTTTGCGCGTCGATAGAAGCAAGTGCTGTCCTTTGAATGAGTTGCGTATCTTCAGGGGGAATGACTCCACCGATATCAACCGTGACGGCATTCTCGACGAAGCGGAGAAAGTCCGGGATGTCGTTCTTCTGAACCATTGATGATATTATGATTTATTTACTATAAATTGTCAATTTCCGCTTTGAATGCATTTCCACGTTCCTCAAAGTTCCTGAAGTGCCCGTAGCTGGGCGATGCCGGAGACAGCAGAACGACGGGTGGGTATTTTCCATTATCCATTATCCATTTTCCATTTTTCTTCGCGAGTGCGACGGCCTCCTTCATCGTTTTTACTTCAGAACATTCAACGGCCACCTTCTCATGTTTAATCGCTTTCAGGATCGTCGCGCCGCTGTCCGGCAGGAGAAGGACCGTTTGCACCTTCGAGTTTTTCAATCGTTTGGCGAGCGGAGAGAAGTCGTACCCGCGGTCCTGCCCGCCCAGAATGATCGTTCCCACGCGGTCACTGAGGGCATCCAGAGCGGCGATGGCGGACTCGGGCGTGGTGGAAATGGAATCATCCACCCATTCGATCCCGCCGATGACGCCCAGACTCTGCAGGCGGTGGGGGAGCGGGATGAAACCTTTGATTGCTTTGACGGCGATGTCCTGCGGAATGCCCAGCCTTTTGGCGACAGCATAGGCCGCGGCGATGTTGCTCAGGTTGTGTGTGCCGATGAGTATCGTCTCTCCGATGGCGACCGGAGCGTCTTGTGCGGAGAAGGGGATGCGTCTGCCCTTACTCTCTCCGGCGATTTCTTCCGCACCGTCCGAATCCGCGGCAAAGAACACGCAGTCATCCTTCGTCTGGAAGCGGGTGATGTGCTTCTTCGCTTCTTTGTAGGCTTCCATCGATCCGTGATAATCCAGATGTTCGGGGAAGAAGGCGGTGACCACGGCGATGTGCGGGCTTGATGTGAGATCCATGAGTTGATAACTGCTCATTTCCTGTACAAAAATTGTGTTCGTAGCGGCATCTTTCAGATGGGCGATGGCGGGCTCGCCGATGTTGCCGACGAGGAAAACATTCTTCCCCGCGGCCTTCAGGATTCCCGTGATCAAACTTGCCGTCGTGCTCTTGCCTTTGGAGCCGGTGACGCCGATGACGGTGGCTCCCGTGTCCTTGATGGAGTCGAGGAAGATCTGAGTGGGAGAGATAAGTGGAAAGTGGATAGTGGAAAGTACTGACGGAGGAATGCCTGGAGACTTAATGATGATGTCGAACTTTTCAAGGTTCTTCAGCCAACCCTCGCCGACTTGCAGCCAATGACGAGAACCTGTTGGCAGCGTCACGGATGCATCCTGATCGGCGACGGTCACTTCGCACCCCGGGGCGAATTGTTCCAATGCGGCAAGCATGGCTCGTCCTTCCTTGCCAAATCCGAGGATGCTGACGGTTTTGCCGGCGAGCTCACGAATGTGCATGGAGAACGGAGGTGAACGATTTCGGAATACAGTGATCCGGAGCTGCTTTCAGGACGGAGTCGATCAACTTCTTGGGGCCCCTGATCTTCGGGAGAACGTCGGTGACGAATAATTGCATGGCCTTGGTGTCTTCCAGATCCTTGCGTTCATGGGCCAGCAGGAATGCAGCGGAAGTTTCTTCCGGTGTTCCGACACATTCAAAGGGCTTGAAGCCTTCCAGTCCGAGGAGTTGCCGGAAGAACGGCTGGAGAGCTTCTTCATTGAACAGGTTCTTCCCGAAAATCTCCATAAGTTTTTCTTCCGGAAGGAAGGCCGAGAACATTGTGAAGGCAAAAGCGCACTTGGGACAGTGCGCGCACCAGCGATTTCCCCCACCCCCAGCCCCTCCCCCGATGGGGGAGGGGGAAGGGGAGAGGGTCGCCGTGAGGCGCCAGTTGGTGTTGCAACTCGTCACGCAGGAGAAGTATTGCGGCAGAGCGGCGAAGAGCTGCACGATGGAAAGCTCACTTAACGGGCGCAGGAGACTGAAGTACTCCACGGGTGATCCGCTGTCCTTCAGGGCGATGCGCAGCATGCGCTCACACTCAATGCTCTTGCTCCACTGGTGATTGATCGTCTCTCCGAGGTATTCGGTATTTCCCTCATTCGCACTCCGCTCGTTACTCATGACCACCGCATCGAATCCATAGATCTCCGCAATGATCGCGCTGAGGAGAGAGAGGTAGGCGGTGATGGGCACATGACCGTTGAGTGCACCTTCCGCATTGAGATTGAAGAGTGCGGGCGAAAGATGGCGCTCAACCGTGAGGAGCGGGAGCTCCATGATCTTGGCCGTTTCCTCAATCAGAGGATGCTTCCCGATGCGGAAGAGCGTGATGTCATAGCCCGCCTTCTTCAGGAGTTCGACGGTGACCGTGGAGTCCTTGCCGCCTCCGATGGGAACGAGAAGCTTGGGCGTAGGGCGTAGGGCGTAGGGCGTAGGTTTCGATTGAGTGATTGATGCACTTGGAAAGTCGATGAGGTCGTGGAAGTTGATCTGATTTCTGAAGAAGAATTCCCCGAGCCCTTTGGTGTAGAGCGTGTTCCAGAATTTCGCCTGTTCGGGAGAGAGCGATCCGGAGCGGATCTTGATGGTCTTGGGGCAGCAGGTTTTGTAGTAGCTGATCCCCCCGATCAAGTGCAAAGCGAAGAGGGCGGATTCGGACGGGGGCGTAGGGCGTAGGGCGTAGGGCGTTGGGAGGATGATGGTTTCGGTGAAGAAGACTTCGTCATCCAGTGCGTAGTTGAGCTCGATCTTTCCCGTCTCCGGCAAAAAGACACAGGAATCGAAGATGAAGGTGGAATACTGCTTCATGGGGAGGCTAAGAGAGTACCTGATTTTTTCCGTTTGATGCTAAAAATGATGGCGAAGGGAGAGTCGCCCGGCTTCGCTTGCGAGCTACGCCGTGGCATCCGGCATTCACAATGATCGGACGCATCAATCACGGCATAGTTCCGAAGGAACGTAGCCGGATGGTGCCGGAGGAGGGAATCGAACCCTCAACGCCTTGCGGCACACGATTTTGAGTCGTGCGCGTCTACCAATTCCGCCACTCCGGCACGCCGACAGTGTACCGCTTTGTTCCTTGCTTCGGAAAGGAGTTGGTGACGTGGAATCACACGGTCGCCTGCAGCTGCCGTTGCGATTCCAGGAGCGCTCTGGCGATGGCGGGCGGCAGATCACGCTTGCGCATGAGTTCGGGATCATAGTGGGTGATATCGACGATGCGGCCGCCTTTGGCCTCGGACAGGGGGATGTGCGTGATATGTCCGTCCCGCAGCGTGACCATGCGTCCGTAGACCCCGTTACTGGAGAGATGTCCCGCCGTGGCGCCAAGCTCCGCCGCAAAAATGGCATCCTGCGCCAGCGGGGGGCGGCTGCGCACGTCATATCCCGAGACTTGTTCCATCGTTTCATATTGGGTGGCCGCCTTGATTTTCTTCAGCATCGCTTTGGCCGCGCCCCCCTTCTTGGCGTGTCCGAAGGCGTCTCTCTGCGTGGCGTCTTCCACTCCTTCGTATCCTTCCGCGACGGCCATCAGCACGAATCCCGCCCCCGTTTCCTGTCTGCGTTTCTCGTAAATCTCGCGTATGCGCTCCATGAGCGCGACCTCGGGAATGGGGAATTCCGGAATGAGCGTGATGTCCGCTCCCCCCACATATCCTGCGTAGAGGGTGATCCAGCCGGCATCGCGACCCATGATCTCCAGTGCCGCCACGCGCCTCTGCGCCTCCGCATCCGCCGTCAAATGGACAAGCTGTTCGGTGGCCTGCTGCACTGCGGTCTCAAAGCCGAATGTGCGGTCCGTCCCTTTGAGATCGTTGTCGATGGTCTTGGGGACGCCGTTGAAGAAGTCTCGTGCGGAGACGACTCTCAGATCATTGATCTGTGCGGCCTGTCCCAACGTATCATCGCCGCCGACGGCGATTGCCCCGTCCAACTGATATTCGCTGATCGTCCGCTTCATGTTTTCGATCTGCTGAGTATTCTTGGGGTCGATCTTTGTCCGCGAACTTCCAAGCACGCTTCCTCCCTTTTGCAGGAGCACGTTGATCTCGCGCGCCGAGAGTGATTGCAGATCGATGAGTCTCTTTTGTTCCAGCATTCCCGCCCAGCCTTCCATGACTCCGACGGCTTCGCTGCCGTTGCGCCTGATCTCGCGCGTGGCGCCGTGAATGACGGCATTCCATCCGGGGGCGGTGCCTCCTCCGGTGAAGAGGCCGATGCGCTGGGATTTGGGTAAGGAGATATGGGGGGATGAGGGGGGATGAGGGGGATTTTCCATTGGCGGACATACTGTGGATGTTATTGCTCCGGCGAAAGACAATGGAATGGTGATGTCGGCATGGTGACCGTGACGGAAGAAGGGAAGCCCAGTATACAAGGAAGGTGAAGTGCCTTGTTGTCCAGCGACACGGTCCGGTTTGCTCTCCGGTCTCCGGAGGCGTTTGATGGATGTACATTGATCATGCTCCCTCTTCCCCGTACGCTACTGTCATGTTTGATGTCGCCATCATTGGCCTTGGAGCGGCGGGGTACACAGCGGCCATCTACGCCGCGCGGTACAAGCTTTCCACGCTGATTGTCGGGGAAGAAGAAGGGGGAATGGGAGTCACGGCTGCCGAAGTCGGCAACTGGCCCGGAGATATCGAGGTGTCCGGACCGGATCTCATGGAGCGGATGAAGAAGCACGTGCAGAGCTTCAAAGAAGTGACGCATAAAAGTGCGCGGGTGGTCAAAGTGGAGAAGGCAGCCGGGGGTTTCCGGCTGCAGTATGAAGGAGGCGGGACGGATGAGTCGCGTACCGTCATCTTTGCGACGGGGTCCAAGAAGCGGCAACTCGGTGTGGCGGGGGAGAAGGAGTTTGCCGGCAAGGGGGTTTCGTATTGCGCCACGTGTGACGCGTTTTTCTACCGCGGGAAGACGGTCGCCGTTGTCGGAGGAGGGGACGCGGCGGTGGAAGGGGCGGCTATTCTCGCGCAGGTCGCCAAGCAGGTGTACCTCATTCATCGGCGCAAAGAGTTCCGCGCGGAACCCTACTGGTCGAATCAACTGAAGGAGAAAACGAATGTCACCTTTGTGCTCGAGCGATCGGTGAAGGAGATCGTCGGTGACGGAAAGGTCACCGGTCTCGCCCTCTTCCACCCGTTCAACGGATCCGACCGGCTGGCGGTGGACGGCGTTTTCATCGAGATCGGCGCCGATCCTGCGGTGGAGCTTGCGCAGCAATTGAAGTGCGCGCTTGATGATCGCGGATACCTCAAGGTCGGTGCGGATCAGCAGACCTCCGTGCCGGGAGCCTTTGCGGCGGGGGACGTTTCTGGCGGTTCCAATCACTTCGCCCAGTTCGTGACGGCGGCGGGGGAGGGGGCTGTGGCTGTGAGCGGCGTATTTGCGTTTCTGCAGGAGCGCGGAGCCTGAAACGAATGGATAATGGGAAATGGATAATTGCCAATTATCCTTCATAAATACGAAGTATTTTCCATTTTCCATAATCAATTATCCATTCGGCATAATTGGTTCTTTTTCTTGCATATACCTTCGGACATCAGTAACCTTTTCGCACTATGCCGCGAGGAAAGCGCACCGTCTTCACCGTCCTCTGCCCCGATTCGGGCAACCGACTGGGAACCATCCGTTTCCACAAGCAGGACAAAATGGGTAAAGCCTGGAAGGAGCATGCCTCCAAGCTCACGAAGTACTGTGCTGTCTGCAAGAAGCACGTGAAACCCAAGCTCAAAGAAGAGAGGCACTCGAAATAACATGAGAGACAAACCTGCGGTTTTTCTCTCATGAGCTCTCTTTTCCCTTAAATGAGTCGCTCCAGCGCGGGAACCCGCGAGACCCGCGCTTCGCGACTGGTTCATTTGATGTACTTCGCTGTGCTTGGTGGTCACAGCTTAATCAAGCGGGATATTCTGCTATAGTCTCTTTGTCTATGTCAGATGTTTATCGTGCCTGTGCATCGCTCGTTGTATTCCGTCCTTCCGCGGACGGGACATCTTTCGAGATTCTTCTTCTCCATAAGCCGCGCAAGCGCGACAGCTGGCAACTGCCGCAGGGGGGAGTGGAAGAGGGGGAAACCGTGGAGACGGCTGCGCTCCGGGAACTGATGGAGGAGGCAGGAATGCAGGCGCAATTGATCGGCAGGAGTGCGACGGTGTATCAGTACGAATATCCCCCGTCGTACCGTCGGTTCCGTCCGGATAATGTCCGCGGGCAGCGGATTGAGTTCGTTTTTGCGTCGGTGAATCGTGATGCTCCCCTGCAGGTGGATAACAAAGAGATCGATGCCTTCGTCTGGATCGCACCGGCGGACCTCACGCGTTACATTCACCGGAAGCAGTATGTTGAAACGATTCTTCGACTCGTGGAGGAGGGGGGGAAGCTGCTAGGATGACGGGCGATGCGATTGGACCATCTTTCCCTCACACAATTCCGTTCCTACGAGCAGGCCGATTGGCCGCTCGCAGGGGCCGATGTGCATGTTTTGCTGGGTCCCAACGGGATGGGGAAGACGAATCTTCTCGAGGCGGTCTCCGTGCTCTCCACGGGATCTTCCTGCCTCGGGGCGGAGGAGGAAGACATCATGCAGTGGGGCAAGGACTACTACCGAGTCCGCGCCAAAGCGCGGTCCGATGCAGGCGAGGAGAAGCAGATCGAGGTCGTGAGCCAGCGTCTCCCCCGCAAGGCGCGCGCCTGTTACCTCAATGATGTGCGCACGCCGGTCGGGAAGCTCTTCGGCGTCCTGCCGACTGTGACGTTTCTCCCGCAGGATCTGGAGCTCTTCACGGGGTCGCCGGCCCGCCGTCGTTCGCTCCTCAATGATCTTCTCGAGCAGATTTCCGAAGCGTTCGCGCAGCATCTGGCCGTCTATCAGAAGGTCCTCAGGCAGCGGAATACGCTCCTGCAGAAAATCGCCGAGGGAACGGGACGGGAACAGGATCTTGCCGTCTGGGATGAGCCGCTCGCGCGGGAAGGCGCGGCCGTCACGCTCGCGCATCTGGAGCTTCTCAAAGTTCTGCAATGCACGTTGGGGGAGGAAATGCGTCATCTCGGTGAATCGTGGCGGGATGCGCAGCTCGTGTATGAGCGGAAGGGAGAAGCGCTGACACAGGAGGGGATCGAAGAGGAGATGAAGGCCGGGCTCCTGCACTACCGCGAGCGTGATCTCCTGCTCAAAGCCACGAGTGTCGGCCCGCATCGCCACGACTGGCGCATGGATGCGGACGGGCGGTCGCTCCCCACGTTCGCCTCCCGCGGCCAGCAGCGCACCGCCGTCCTCGCGCTCCTCTTCCTGCAGGTGTCGTACATGGAGATCGCCCGCGGGGAGAAACCGATCGTGCTGCTGGACGATGTCTTCTCGGAACTCGATGAAGAGCGGCAATCACGGCTCCTCGAAGTGCTCGGCAAGCATCAGGTGTTGCTCACGGCCACACACCTGCCGCCCCGTCTGGGGAAGGCGATGGTCTGGGAAGTGCAGAAAGGGAAACTTTCGCTCCGGCCGTCCGCATTGCTCCGCTCGCAACATGTTGCATGAATTTGATCAGGTACGGAAAGGAGAGATGTTCATTCTTTTGAGTGCGCTTCTGTGGAGCTTCTTTCCTGTCATCACCATTCTCACTTTTTCGGGAGTTTCGCCGTTGTTTTCCGCAGCACTCTCGCCGCTCTTTGCCGCGCTCTTCTTCGCCTTTCGGCTCACGTGGAGGAAGGAGTGGGCCTGTCTCGGACGGCGCAAGGCATGGAAAGACATTCTCCTCACCTCACTTTTCATCGGCGTCATTCTCCATGGCCTGTTCTTTCTCGCCTTGAAAATCACTTCGGCCGGGAATGCGGCCATCATGGGTCTCATGGAGGTGTTTTTCTCTTTCTTCATTCTCGGGCTGCTGCTGAAGCATGAACCCCTGAACCGTCGACATATTCTTGGCGGTGCGTGCATGCTCACCGGTGCGGCGATCATTCTGCTTCCCGGTGTATCTCAGTGGAGGCTGGGTGATCTGCTCGTCGTCGTGGCCACGATCTTTGCCCCTTTCGGGAACAGGTTTGCGCAGAGGGCCCGCGTCCTCGTCAGTTCCGATTGCATTATGTTCTGCAGAAGTCTTTTGAGCGGCATCATTCTTTTTCTTCTCGTTCTGTGGCTGGAGCCTCTTCCTTCCCGGGAGTCATTTTTTTCTTCGTTGGGCTTTTTGGTTGTGAATGGCATTCTTCTCTTCGGTCTGTCCAAAATCCTGTGGCTGGAGGGCATTCATCGCATTCCCATCACCAAGGCGATTTCACTCGGAAGCATTGCGCCGGCGCTCACGTTGATCATCGCGTTCTTCGTGCTTGGCGAACCGATATTTTTCAGTCAGATTCTCGGCCTGCTTCCCATCATTGCGGGCATTTATTTCCTCACCCATGCGGGTAGGAAGATAGAAATTCCGCTCAGCGAAGGTTCGGCGTAGTGCGGTTCAAAGCTCCAAACACCGCCAGCGCCAGCGCATCAGCGGCATCATCGGGACGGGGGATTTCTTTGAGGCCCAGAATCTTCAGGAGCATGTCCTGCACCTGCCTCTTGTCCGCCCGCCCGTCTCCCGTGATGCAGGATTTGAGTGTCATGGGGTTCGGTTCCAGAAAAGGAATTTCGTTCTCCGAGAGTGTCAGGAGGACGACCCCCCGCGCATGTGCCACATCAAAGGCCGTTTTTTCATTCTTGGAGAAGAAGAGCCGCTCCACCACGGCCAGATCCGGCTTCGTTTTCATAATGTACTCCTTCAGGTCATTGCGGATTTCGCAGAGCCGCTCGGCCAGAGTCGGGCCCGGCTTGGTAGAGATGGTCAGCCAGTCCAGGACGCAGAGCGCGCGCTTCTCATCCATTTCCACGAGGCCGAGGCCGGTGGTGGCGACGCCGGGGTCGATGCCGAGGATTCTTGTTGCAGGGGGCATTCGGAATATCTGAATGTCAGAGTATCAGATTATCAGGACGAAGCCCGATATTCCGATACTCCGATACCCTCATTTACCATTGAGAAAAATGCCAATTTCTGCTATCCTAAGGGGAATAGTCAACATTTGACTATGATCCCGTAACCGAACCAAAAATGCCCGCACATCCATCCATCCGCCATCGTCACTTCGTTGCTCTTCCCGTCTTCGGGGGTGTCCTTGCATTGTTCCTCCTCATCGGGAGCGGGGTGCATTCTTCCGTGAAGGCGTCTCTGACGGGCACGTCGGATACGCATGGCGGCGTCATGACTCTGTCTCAGGGAATGCAGGTGATTCGCGGCGATGAAGGTCAGGTGGAGGCCGGTGATCCGCCCGTTCTTGTTCGTGGTGCGGCGCTCTTCGCACATCCGGGGATTTTCGAAGTGAAAGCGGGAAGTTTCCTGCTGAGCGGACTGGCAGGAGCCTTCCATGTCGTCATGAACGGTGATTCGGTCACGGTTTCCGCCATCACGACGCCGGTACTCATCGAACAGAACGGACTGAAGGTCATGGTGCCGGTGGGATATCAGTGGCGCGGAGCGGGGGATCTGCCCGAGCTGCAGTCCGGGATCTACGTCTGGGCGACCGCGCGCGCCATCGACCCTCTTCCGCAGCATTTCCTGCGCGAGCAACTTCTCGCACTGAACGGATTGCAGGAGAGCGATACGGATCTTCCTCCCGTCGTTCAGGATGCGGCAGCCGAGGAGGAATCGTTCGGACTTCTTCTGCCCAAGGCCCGCACCCGCGAACATGCACTCCTCCGCGATCGGGTTCTGGGGGTGCTCCGGTACAGACTGGAGAAGGAAGATCGCACGGGTGCGCAGGTTCTTCTGAAGGATCGTCGCTTTATACGTTTCTTCGACGAGGCGGACAGCATCCCCGCACTCGCGGTTCTGGCGACGCGCCACTGCGGCGAAGCGCCGGACGTGTGTGCCGATCTCCTTTCCCGTCTTTCCGTCCGGACGGATCTCTGGCTCCTCTCCGCGTATCATCCGGGTCTCCGGAGCGCGGTCTGGGCGCAGGATGTTCCCGCCCTCTCGCAGGAAGAGCGTCTCCTTCTCGCATTCACGCTTCCGTCCTCCGACAGTCTCGCGGCATCCCTCTCGCCCGTCGTGCTCACCTGGTGGGCCGCGCAGGCGTCTTCCCTCGTATCCGGCTCCGATGCGCGCACGGATCTGGTGACGGAATTGCTTCTGACACATTTCCCCGTGGTGAAGCGCTTTGCCGAAGGCGGGTATCCCGAGCGTGCCGCGGAGATCGTGCAGGGACTCGGGGCCATTGCCGAACCGATGAAGAGCGTCCTCTCCGCCGATCTTCTCAAGGGACTCACGGAGGCGGAGGCACAAGTGGAGCACTCGGTGGAACTCTCCGCATTGGATGAAGTTTCATCCGTTTCCTCCGCAGCCGCGAAGAGCACTTCCTCTTCCGCTTTACAGGAAAAGACAAAGGGGGTCGATCATGTGGACAGAGTGGCAACGTCGATGCTCGAGGGGGCGGGAGCCCTCTTCACCACACAGACCAGAATCGAGCCGACGGATGACCGGCATGCGCGTGTCGATGGCATCCTCTTCGGCGCTGCGGACGGGGATCACACGTACACTTTTGATTTCAACGTCGTCGAAGAGGAAATCTCCGGCATCGTCCGCGACGGCAAAGAGATGCCGTACGCACTCACGTACCGGAAGTTTCTGGAGTGGGTGAGGAAATGAAGGAAAACGTCGTCCCTACTTCCGGCTGATCATTTTGTTGTACTCCTCATTGGTGAAGACGAGGACGATTGCCGGAAAGATGCCCAGAGAATTGACGACGAGCAGCGCGATGAACCACCATTTCTTCTCCATGCGTGCCATGCGCCACAGGGCCCAG
This sequence comes from Candidatus Peribacteraceae bacterium, assembly GCA_028707875.1. Lineage (GTDB taxonomy): Bacteria > Patescibacteriota > Gracilibacteria > Peribacterales > Peribacteraceae > JAQWAC01. The sequence continues at coordinate 18,081 of JAQWAC010000018.1, forward strand.
CCTTTCAGAGCGAGATCGACGAGGACGAGAATGCCGATCAGCCCGAAGAGTCCATTGAGGCCATAGGTATCCATCATGAACTGCTTGTTCTGCCAGAGGATGTTGAAGTTGTTCATCATGAGCGGAGTGTAGCAGAGAAGGGGATGTGAAGCATCTTTGCTCTAGGACAGAATATCGGCAAGCTCCCGCTGCATGTGACTGCGCACGTCCTCGCAGAACCATTTCCCCAATTGACGCTTCTGCAGGGGGGTCTCGCATCCTTTCAATCTTGTTGCGAGCCCGGTGGGATCGTAACGAACACCGCGCATCGTGAGGGGGCGGCGATACATGGGTGCATCTCCCCCGCACCCTTCCGGTACGACTTGCAGGGTATCCGCCACAAGCAGACCGATCTTCGGTTCTTCGCTCCGCTGCATGCGGGGCAGGACGTACCCGTCGAGTGCGGTATCAAATAGATCGCGCATGAAGGGGAGAATGCTTCCGTCGGACGAACGGGTTCCCTCCGGATAGAGGAAGACGGGTGCTGGCTCTCCGGTCTCCCCGTCGATGGTATCGAAGACCTGCCGGAAAACCCGTCGCCGTTCCTCCAGAAGCAGCTTCGCCCTCTCCCTTTCGCTTGCAACCTCTTTTTTCTCCGGCCGATGGACGGCAATGGGATCCATTCTCCGGAACACCAATGCACGTATGAGGTTCTTGATGTTCCATGAAAGCTTCAGAAGTTCGTCTTTCATGACGAAGCGGACACCCATGGGGAGCATCTTCCAGCTGAAGATCGTCTCCAGTCCGCCCTGTCGCTTTCCCGCTCCGCTCGGTCCCTGATGATTTCCGAGAATCAGGTCGCAGTCACGGAGCTGCTCCGCCCCTTCCAGCCGGACGGGGAACATGTCTCTCTTTTCAGCGGTCCCGATGATCCTGTCGACGGCACGGATGGCATCGGGCTGGAGTGATTTTCGCGTTGAGAACGCCGCCATCCGTGTGAATTCCATCTTGATGCGGTTGGAGAAAGCCCTCACGTCCGCCTCCGGCAGCCGGTCACTCTCCCTGTAGTGCTTCCGTATGCCTGCGTAAAGTGCCTCCGGAGTGGCGGTTTCCATAAGGGGAGCAGTGTAACAGAGAGAAGCGGGATTGTATGGCAAACGTTCCTGTTCGGTTGACCTGAAGCGCGAGACTCCGTAGGCTTTTCCGTGTCTTTCGGGCGATTAGCTCAGCTGGTTAGAGCGCGACACTGATAATGTCGAGGTCAGTGGTTCAAGTCCACTATCGCCCACCATTCCTTATCATCTCGTCTATTCAGAGCTTCCTTGAATGGAGAACGTGGCTCTGGGATTAGTTTTTTGTCGTGTATCTTCAAGTTCGAACACACTGCTCTGATCATTGCCTCCTTCACTGCGGGTGAACCATAAAGAATGGCTTCACGTACAAGTTCGATCAGCTTGAAGTTGCCGATGACCTTCTCGATCCAGTCCATGCTCTCATCATGGACTGTATTGAGTTTTGCCTGCGTTGATTCGAGTTCAATCTTCAATTCATCAATCTTAGCCACAATGATATGCCCAACACCGAGGGCTTCTGCTCGTGCAAGAGCGAGCACCTGCTCTGTTAAAGCAGCATTTAGGGTTTTGTATTTTTCTTGTAGATCTCTCATCTCTGCCTCCCGCACTGCAGCTTTTTCTTTGTGTAAGCCAGCCAGCTTTTCTCGTACATCTGCAAGCATAACATCGCTAACCGTGAATCGGTTCATCATCGCATCAAATTGCTCACGCAAGCCATCTTCCTTATCTTTTTTATCTCGACGTTCCTGCTTTATTAATTCTTTGCATTTCGTATGACGGTTTTTGCATTCATAAAAAATATAGGATCGGCTGGTCTCCTTTTTCACAACTCTATACGGGCTCATCACATGTCCGCATTTGCCGCAGCACATGGTGTCCCCGAAAAGAAATAGCTGCCGCAATTCCTGATTTTTCTTTCTTCCCGAATGACGAGCTCTCTTCGAAACGCCCACCTGAGCAGCGTTCCAGAGAGGAACGGGAATGTGGACTTCATGCGTATTCTCGTACACCACACCATCATAACGTGTCGCGCCTTTGTAATAGGGATTGTGAATGATTCCTGCAATTGCGGATTTTTTTAGAGGCTTGCCATTCCTCTGATCTATTTCTTCTTCTTTCGCCCATCGTTCAATATCTGAAAATGAGGTACCAGCTGCTGCCATGCGGAATATCGTGATCACATGAAGAAACCTCTCCTCATCGATGACCGTATGGCGTAGCACCTCACCATTTTCCAAAGTGACATGATGCTTCTTGAAACCGAACATTTTCCTCCCCATGTGCTTTCCTTCACTCGCACGAAGACGCATGCGATCATGGACGACTTTGCTCTTCTCCGCGCTCTCATGCCATCCCATTGCACCTTCCAAACAGAGCATGATGATCGTACCGGCATCTTTCCCCTCATAGCGCTTTCCGTCGGTCGTATCAAGAAATGGAATGAAGCCATCGGCAAGAAACTGAGTGAATTGTCCAAGATCCTCATGGTTTCTTCCAATGCGATTCACTCGAGCCACAATCACACCATATACATCGCCCTTACGTGCGGCATCGCATACCGCTTTGACAGTCGGTAATCCGGGCACAAATCCACTCTGTTCTGTTACTACAAAATGGAGAGGATGTGACTTCCTAATCTCGGGAGAAACAGTCCTTTCATAATATTCATGTCCCAACTTTTTCTGATCGGGAATGCTCTCGATCTGCTTATTTTTATCCTCGAGAGATTTCCTACAGATACACCATATTGGTGCTTTGGCCGATATTTTTGGTGGCTTGCGTCGAGCCATTTATGGAGTGGGAAGCGGGGTGGTGCTCACGGGGAGTGTCCCGGCTTCCCACTCCATTGCTGGTGTGGCAGGACACTCCCTGTAGGCACTGGGCAGCATACAGGCTGCGGGGCATTGTTTTGGATAGATAATCTGAAACCGTCAGAAATCTGGTCTCGTGCCGTTTGTATGGCGGAAGAGCTTCGGCAATATATTCGGGAACGAGATGTGTATGACAACGCAGGAGGGAGGCAATAATGTGAAGAGATAATTCTTCAACGGGGCTTACATAGGGCGCAAGAATCAGCTCCACCTTCATCACAGGATCCGGTTCGAATTTATAGGCATGAATGAGAACCGGCCTACCTTCCCATTCCACACCACACGTAATGATTTCGTGGATTTTGTCGTGTTTTATCATTCGCTGCCTCACTTCATTCTGCATCTTTTTCCATAATCTGTGTGATACTCCATCCTTTTGCCAATATATTGAGTATTCCCATGATGGCAGAGCTTCTGCCGTCACTCTGATGTGTCTGGCAGTTATCTCATCACAGTTGAACAGACGGTATATTTGCAGTTCTTTGCCTCTATCATGAATGGCAGCTGTTTGCGAATGGCAGGCACAAATCGCTCTGCATTCCTCTTGTTCTTCGAGATAGGCATGAAATGCAAATGCGATGTTTGAGGCATCGTTATCGGAATGCGTTTGATCCGTCTCGATTCTCTTCGGCCTGTTTTGTGCAATATCAGGGCGCATAAAAACCGCCCGCCCGTCGGCGTGCGTTGCCGCGAGCGTAGAAATTGGCCGCCAAATCCGCAATAGGATGCAATCCTCGCTATATCGTTTTGGTTGGTTTTGATTAGTGTGGACTTGCCTCTTCAAGGGGAAAGTGGCGTAACCGATATTTTGTTGTACAATGCTCTTCCACTTTCATGAAGCTCGTTCTTACTTTCCCTCCACCGGCACCGGAATATCGCACCATCCAAACGGGTCATGAAGACACCCTGCCCAATCCTCCCCCCACGGCACATGCCGTCCTCGCCGCGTATCTCCGCGAACGCATTGAGAATCTAAATATCCTGACTGTCCCCGACAGCAAATCCGTTGGTGACGGTAAAACTGCATACAGGAGCATCGAGGAAGTGACTGCGCTTTGCCTCGATGCAGATGTGCTGGGAATAACGTGCTGGTTTCACAACATGCCGACTGCTCTTGAGCTCGCGCAACGCGTGAAGGCGCTCAATGATCGTGTGCGTGTGGTGTTGGGGGGACCAAATGTTTCAAGTCGTCGCATGGCACGGCTAGTTCTCCGTACGGTTCCACAGGTGGATGCCGTCGTTCGCAGGGACGGCGAGGAGGCATTGCATCAGTTGCTTCTTGGTATGCCGCCGCGAGACATTCCCGGTGTTGCGTCTCGGCAGGGCGGAACAGAGGTCACGAACGACTGTGCGCCCGTTAACCTCGCGAGCATTCCTCTGTGGGATTTCCGAGATGCAATGGATTGGAAGGAACTTCTCAATCCCTACGACGCAAGGAGCCAATCCTATGTCCGATCGAACACGGCAACTGCCGTGCCGCGAATCGGCATGTTTACGATGCGTGGCTGTTTGAAGGCCGCCGAAGGAGTGCATGGCGGGCGGCGAGGGTCCTGCCGCTACTGCACGTCGTCCGAGACATCGCTCCGCTTCGATAACCCGGATCACTTCTGGCAACAAAATGCTCACTTGTATCGGACCCACGGCATTCAGGACACATTGATCGCCGATGACATCTTGCCAATTTCCCCCGCGTACATGGCGACGCTCCATCAAGCGCGTGAACGATATCGCGATGTTCTTTCGTCTCGTCACCAATCACGCGCCTACGCCTACACGACCACATTCGAGATCCCCGAAGCAGAGCAGGTGCTCGCCGATTCCATCGGTTGCGGAGTCACGAATTATTTCTTCGGGACCGAAACATTCGATCCCGTCGCGAGCGTTAAAAATAACAAGGATATTTTCCATGAGGAGCAGGTCACACGGCTCCTCACGTTCCTTCGGGGGCGCATGGATTCCACGCTCGCACTCTTGCTCGGCATTCCCGGTCACACAAAGAAAAGCATCCAGCGAGACGTCGATGCCTATTGTCGCCTCCTTGATCGCTTCGGATCGGATCGAATCGGCGAGGGCAATTTGACTCGGGTAGACGTATCGGCCGGTGCGCCGCTTGTCGGAACGCCGTGGTACGAAGATCTCCGGCATGATCCCCGGGTGTGCGAGGACTATGAGCGGCAAACGGGGCGATCACTCCTCACGGACGTTGCTCCGAATTATTCCGTCCTTTTAGGGATCGCCCTGAAGCGTTCCTCCGATCTGACCCTCGATGATATTCGTCAGGCAGAAGATACCGTCTCAAGGCGGTGCGAAAAGCGATTGAAGAAGGGGTTGTGGGGCGGATTCCTGTACACGAGGGAACAGGAATAATGCGAAAGGCATTGGAAAAACAATGCAATATCACACAAAACGAAACATCCACCATCAATTGAAGTTCCTTCCTACCTCCCCTTCTTGATGCGAGGGTCCTTTTTCGCCCGTCTCTGCCTGTCCGCCTTGAATGCCATGACGTCACTTTCAAGGAACACTTTGCCCGCTGCTGTGTCCTGACAGCGCAGCTGCCCTCTGTGGATGAACTCCTCGATCCGTGATCGTGATACGCCAAGGATGCGCATCACATCGCCCATGCTGAGGATTT
>JAQWAC010000061.1 GCA_028707875.1 Candidatus Peribacteraceae bacterium
AAGGCAGATCCTCCCTGCTGGGAGCCTTGGTTGCCCCTGCCGTCATTTGTGCGAGAGAATACTGTGGTGATGACATAGGGCTTTCCGCTTTTTATGAGCTCCAATGTTTCCTGTGTGAGTGGAATATGAACAAAGGAGATCCACGACTGGTGTGCAGATACTGTTTTAAGCACCGTGCTTCCGTTGGCTTCTTCAAAAGTAATGCGGCTTCGGACAACAGAACTTTGCTGTTGCAGCTCTTTCGGGCTGCCCTTCAAGAGGCTGACGGAACCCGGGAGCGCGGCAACTTCCGGTTGCGGCGGAGTAAACGCTGTGCCATTTGGGCCGGCGGCATCTACTACTCCTCGAATGGCCATCGGCAGTTGCGACCCGTGCTGCCGCGCGAGGACGAGTTGCATGTCGTGGAGTCTTGTTGCCGTCGCAGGATCAGATGTTTTCTGGCTTCCAATGACACAACATTCATAGGCAAGAGCGGTGGCACCGATTCTGGTGGGATAGTCGGTGCGAAGATCCTGAACGAGCTGCAAAAGATCTTTCGCGGAAAGTTCGGATCGTCTTCCTGCGCGATCAGCCAGGTCGCGCAAAGCGTCATCTCCGGATTTACGGAGATAACCAGCTTTTGACCAGTCTCCGCAATCAAGGCAGTAGTATTCACCAACAATACGGTTTGCTGCCGGATCATTGGAATTGCTCTGGAGAGTATCAAGATGATCCGCGATTTCCTGTCGGCCGTAGAGAGATTCAATCCTCGAAACGAAAAGCTGCGCGTCCTTCAATTGTTGTTTGTTGATGGATGGGCTTCTTTGGAGAGACGTCAGAAACCTCTTTGCTTCCTTGAATTGTGCGTCATCATAGAGATCGCGCACCACGTCAACAACGTGTTGCATTGTCACCGCAACATTTCCGTCTTTCCGGTTGGCAGCTTCACGCACAATTGTCATCTCTTCCTGCGCCACGGCTGCATCGGCATCAAAAATTTCCCGCATCTCGTGCAGGATGCCCACAGCTGTTTTGAGATCGCCTTCGGTGCGTGCTCTCAGCAATGCAATGTGGAAGAATGCCCATTGAATGGCATTATCATTACTGCTTCTTGCCTGTTCAAGAATATCTTTGACGCTCAATTGAGCAAGCGAGGGGCTGTCCCGCAAATCTTTATGCTTCACAAGTTCTTCGGAACTGGGAACAGCTTTTCGTGCCTGCGGTGCCTTTGCAGTGGTATCATTCCTCTTCTCGGTTGTACGCGTTGATTTTGCAGTCGGCGTATTCACCGCCACTTTCACGGGTTTCTCCGCCAACGACTCCGGCTTATGTTCCGGTTCCTGCACAATGACAGGTTCCGGCTTATGTTCCGGTTCCTGCACAATGACAGGTTCCGGCTTATGTTCCGGTTCCTGCACAATGACAGGTTTCTGCTTCGCTTCCGTCTTTGCATCTGGCCGCTCCGCGGGCTTCGGTTCGTTTTTCGCCGGATCAAACGCGGGAGTAACGGGGAGGGGAGACTGCTTCAGTACAGGTGCGCCGATCGGTGGCGTGCTGACCGCTGCGGGGGGAGTCACGTCCTTGTGCGCAATTTCCTTGGGAGCGGGCTTACCGGAGAATGCCACATGCCCGATGAAGAGTGCGGTAACGGATGCCGCAGTCGCTCCCACGGCAGCCGTCACACGGTTATTTTTTATCCACGTCAGAGCGCGCTCCTTTATGCCGACCGGCTCGGCCGCGTCACCGTCTACCGCCTGAGGCACGTGTCCGGCTGCAGTCTCACGCGTATGTCTGACAACGTCCTTCACGGCCTCCGGAGCGGTTTCTTTTTCGGAATGATGCCCGTTCCCGTTGCGACCGTTTGCTGTCTTCTTCAGAAGTTCCTGTCCTGCAGTGAGACATCTGCGGTAGTGCGCTTCGATCTCTCGCTTATGTCCGTTTCCCAATGCCCGTAGCAATTCCAATCGTGCTTTGATGGCCTCCTTAACGTGCGGAACGTCGCGGGGGGTCTCTTTCTGCATGCCGAGGATCGTGAGGATGTCCTTGCTCTGGATCGCCCGATCAAGCTCCTCCCACGTGCCGGGTTGCACGCTGGATTCTTGTCGCCGGTGTTCGCCATTTCCTGCCATAGAGGTTGCCAATTTTCCCTGACAATTCTGGAAATGTCAACTTTTTGACACATTGGCATGGTAGAGCCGATTTGACACTCTTTGACAGGTTCCATTGAGAGCCGAGAAGTCCTATTTCACCATCCTCACAAACTCCTCCTCCCCGATCATTTTCACCCCGAGCTTCTTCGCATCATCTTCCTTGCTCCCCGGTTCGGCTCCCACCAAAACGTAATCGGTTTTTTTACTCACCGACGAGCTCACTTTCCCGCCGCGCTCCTTGATCATCTTCTTGGCCTCCTCGCGATGGAGGGTGGGCAGGGTGCCCGTGAGGACGAAGATCTTCCCCGCGAAGAGCTGCGGAGCGTGACTGCCTTCCGGCTGCAGAGCCAGCACGCCGAAGTTCCCGAACTTTTCCATGAGGGCTTCGTTGTCTTCATCGTTGATCCATTCCATGATCGATTCCGCCACCACGGGGCCGATGCCGTCGATGGCAGAGAGCTCCTCCGTTCCCATTTTCTTCAGCGTCTTCACGATCGATTCCATCGTGATGCCGTGGAGCTTCACCTTCTTCTTCGGCGCGCCGAACAGGGACGCCTGCGGTCCCGTACTTTCTTCCAGCTCCACCTCCTTCTTCTCCGCGGGCCATGCGATGCGACGTGCGAAGATCTCCGCGATCTCGCGTCCGATGTGCCGGATCCCGAGCGAGAAGAGGAAGCGCTCCAGCGGAATGAATTTGGCGCGTTCGATCGCGGCGAGGAGATTGGTCGCTTTCTTCTCCTTGAAGAGCGGCAACTCCACGATGTCCTCGAACGTGAGGGAGAAGACGTCCGCGGGGTCGGTGATGAGACCCTCCTCCAGCAGCAGTTCCACCGTCTCTTTGCCGAGGCCTTCGATATTCATGGCATAACGAGAGGCGAAGTGCTCGATCCGCTCCTGACGCATGGCGCCGCACTTCGGATTCGGGCAGCGGTGCACCACTTCGCCTTCGGGTCTCTCCAGCGTCGAACCGCAACTGGGACAATGTTTGGGATAGTGAAACGGTTTGGCACTCTTGGGTCGCAGATTCTTCAGGACCTCCACGACTTCCGGAATCACGTCGCCGGCCTTGCGGATGATCACCGTGTCTCCGATGCGCACATCCAGTCGTTCGATCTCATCGGCGTTATGGAGCGTCGCGCGCGAAACGGTGGACCCCGCAACGAGTGTCGGCGTGAGATGCGCAACGGGCGTGATGGCTCCCGTGCGGCCCACCTGCAGCTGGATATCGAGCACCTGAGCGGTCTTCTGCTCCGCGGGGAATTTGTACGCGCGGGCCCAGCGGGGCGCCTTGGCGGTGGACCCCAGATCGCGCTGGATGCGGCGATCGTTGACCTTGATGACCACGCCGTCGATATCAAACGGCAACTTCTCCCGCTCCTTGCCCCATCCTTCGAAAATCTTCTGAATATCCGGCACCGAAGAGCAGAGGCGGTAGCCGCGATGGACGGGGAAGCCCCATGCGGTGAGCGATTCCATGAGTTCCTTCTGCGTTCTGATTCCGAGCGCGTCCGCGCCATCCGTATTCAGGGCGTAACAGAAGATTTTCAGATCCCGCTCGGCGGTGACCTTGGGGTCCAGCTGACGCACGGAGCCCGCGGCGGCGTTGCGGGGGTTGGCGAACTTTTCCTCTTCAGGCAGGGCTTTGTTCAATTTGGCGAGTGCGGCTTTGGTCATGTACACCTCGCCGGAAATTTCCAGAAAACGCGGCGGCTTCTCATTCTTCACCGTGAAGCTCAGAGGCAGCGCCTCAATCGTCTTCACCGTGTGCGTCACGTCTTCACCTTCGATGCCGTTGCCGCGCGTGACCGCTCGCCGGAGGGCATACACATCATCCTTGTGTTCGTAGACGAGCGAGATGTTCAGTCCGTCGATTTTGAGCTCCACGATGAACTCGAATGTCATCGATTCCTTCCCGAGCGCGCGATTCATCTGGTCCAGCCAGTCATCGATCTCCCCGCGGGTGAAGGTATCCATGAGGGATTCCTTGGGCGAGAGGTGCCGGATCTTCGGGAGCCTGCCGTCCAGCGGCGCGCCCACGCGCTGCGTGGGGGAGTCCGGCGTAATGAGATCGGGATATTCCTTTTCCAGCTTGATGAGCTCCTGCTTGAGAGCGTCGCGCACATCCTCGGAAACTTCCGTTTTGTTCTCGATGAAGTAGGCGCGATTCAGCCGCCAAATCTCCGCTTTCAGTTTTTCGATCCGTTGGGCGGCGGCATGCTTGTCCATGTGCGCTCATTGTACAGAGGTTGAGTGGATTGTTGAGAGGAGGAATGAACGAGGGCAGGAAGGTAAGGGAGGTCATGAAGATGCTTGTGACATCCTTCTTCTTCAGATGCTTTCTTTACTTTCTTTACCTTCAATACCTTCAATACCCTCTGTCAATTGCAATCTTCCTTGGAAGCGCAAAGATGCCGCCAACATGATGACAGCCGAAGATATTCTTGCCGCTCTCGAAAAAATTGATCAGCAATTGGTGCGCCTGTTCGCGGAACGGCGTGAGCTTGTGGGGCAGATTCCCGGCGGCCTTTCCGTGGATCAGGAACTGGAAATCATGAGTCTCTGGATCGATGAGGCCGTGGAGCGGGAACTCGACGAGGCGACGATGGAGAAGATGGGGAAGTTGATTAATCAGTTATGCAGGAGGAGAGGGGAATAAGCACGAAGGGAATAACAGAGTATCAGGGCGATGCCCCGATATACTGAGCTCTGATATTCTTTCGGCACCAAAGGTATATTGGCTATATTATAAATATTGTGGTATAATCATTGTTGAATTCCAAATCATGTCTCTACTCACACCCAAAGAAATATTCGAGGAGGCGGGCCGCAAGAAAGCATCCGATGTGCACATCGTCGTGGGGCACCCCGTGCTCTTCCGGATCGACGGTGCTTTGGTGGAGGCAGGAAAGGAACCGCTCACGACGGAAGCTGCGACAAAATTCGTGCGGACGATCTTGGGGGATGAAAACTGGAAACGCTTTGAAAAAGAACGCGAAATCGACGTGTCGTACGCGGTGGATGCGGGCGTGCGTCTCCGCGTGAACTGCCATTACGAGCGCGGCAATGTCGGACTCGTGGCGCGCATCATCCCTCGGGACATTCCCTCGCTGGAGGATCTCAACCTCGATGCCATCGCCAAGAGTCTCTGCATGCTTCCGTCGGGACTCATCCTCTTCACGGGTCCCACGGGCGCGGGCAAGTCCACCTCGCTCGCCGCCATGATCCAGTACATCAACCGGACGCGCAGCGCGAGCATCGTGACGCTGGAGGACCCCATTGAGTTCCTGTTCCCCAAGGGCACGTGTGTCATCCGCCAGCGGCAGTACGGGGACGACTTCACGTCCTTCCCCGAGGCGCTCAAGCGCGTGCTCAGGCAGGATCCCAACATCGTCATGGTGGGCGAGATGCGTGATCTGGAGACCATAGCCGCGGCCCTGACACTCGCGGAGACGGGGCACTTGATCTTCGCCACGCTGCACACGCCCAATGCCGCACAGTCCATCGACCGCATCGTGGACGTGTTCCCGCCGCACCAGCAACATCAGATCCGCACGCAGCTCTCCCTCTCGCTCAAGG
>JAQWAC010000001.1 GCA_028707875.1 Candidatus Peribacteraceae bacterium
GATGGTGCTTGCGCGACTGCAGGTGATCCCGCCGGATCTGCGCCCGATGGTGCAGCTTGACGGAGGGCGCTTCGCCGCTTCCGACCTCAACGATCTGTACCGCCGCGTCATCAACCGCAACAACCGCCTGAAGAAGCTCATGAGCATCGGTGCGCCGGAAGTGATCTGCCGCAATGAGAAGCGCATGCTGCAGGAGGCCGTGGATACGCTCCTGAACAACTCCGCCCGTGCCGGCAAGACGCTCTTCACCGCCGGTGATCGCCGCAAGCTGCGCTCCCTCTCGGACATGTTGAAGGGCAAGCAGGGACGCTTCCGCCAGAACCTTCTCGGAAAACGCGTGGACTACTCGGGACGTTCCGTGATCGTCGTCGGTCCGGAGCTCAAGCTTCACCAGTGCGGACTTCCCAAGGAAATGGCCATGAAACTCTTCAAGCCGTTCGTGATCGGACGCCTGATCCGCGATGAGCTGGCCCACAACGTGAAGGGAGCCGAACGTCTGGTGCAGGACGGCAACAAGGAGGTGTGGGACATCCTCGAGGAAGTCATTCACAACAAGTACGTGCTTCTCAACCGCGCGCCCACGCTCCACCGCCTCGGCATTCAGGCCTTCAAGCCCAAGCTCGTGGAGGGACTTGCGATCCGTCTGCACCCGCTCGTCTGCGCCGCTTTCAACGCGGACTTCGACGGAGACCAGATGGCCGTGCACGTGCCGCTCTCGGACAAGGCGCAGCTGGAAGCACGCACGCTGATGGCCGCGCACACGAACCTGCTCAAGCCCTCCGCAGGAGAACCGATCATCAACCCTGCACAGGACATGGTGCTCGGCTGCTACTTCCTCACGCAGGTCCACAGCGGCAAGAAAGGGGAGGGGATGGTCTTCGGTTCGCCCGAAGAGGCGTTCCTCGCCTATGAGCATGAAGTGGTGGGACTGCAGGCAAAGATCAAAGTGCGGTACACCCATGTCGACGGAAAGACGGAAATCATCGAGACATCCGTCGGACGTCTGCGCTTTCAGGAGATCGTTCCCCCCGCGCTCGGACTCATCAACAAGACGATGCGCAAGAAGGATCTCTCCGCTCTCATCGCCCGTTCTCTGGACGTTGTGGGACAGGAGGAGACGGTGAATCTCGCGGATCGCATCAAGGATATCGGCTTCGAGTACGTCACGCTCTCCGGCATCTCCATTGCCTCCAAAGACATCCGCATTCCCCCCGAACGTGATGCAATCATGAGTGAGGCGATTGAGAAGGTCCGTACGATCAATGAGTACTTCTGGAAGGGGCTCATGACCGATGACGAGCGTTACAGTCATGCGATCTCCGTCTGGTCAAAGACCAAGAACGACATTTCCACAAAGATGATCGAGAACTTCCTCCTCAAAGAGGAGAACGACATCACGTACGTCATTGACTCGGGTGCACGCGGAAACTGGGGACAGGTCGCGCAGCTCGCGGGTATGAAGGGTCTGGTCGCCAATCCCTCCGGTCGCACCATCGAACTTCCGATCCAGTCGAACCTCAAGGATGGCTTCTCCGTGCTCGAGTACTTCATCGCCACACACGGAGGACGCAAAGGAAAGTCCGACACGGCCCTGAAGACGGCGGAGGCCGGCTACCTCACGCGCCGCCTCGTCGACGCCGTGCAGGATATCCTCATCATTGAGGAGGACTGCGGTTCCATGGATTCGCACATGGTCACGCGCAAGGAATCCGAGGAAATCGGCGAGAAATTCGAGAGCCGCCTCTTCGGACGCACCGTCGCCAAGGACATCGTCGTGGACGGCACCGTGGTCGCCAAGCGCGATGAGGAAATTGACGCCAACCTCATTCTGAGATTGAAGGAATTCAAAGTGAATGAAGTCCCCGTCCGTTCCGTCATGACCTGCGACACGCTCAAAGGCATCTGCCGCAAGTGCTATGGCCGCGATCTGGGGGACAACAAGACGGTCAAGATCGGGACGCCGGTGGGCATCATCGCCGCGCAATCCATCGGAGAACCGGGAACACAGCTGACCATGCGCACCTTCCACATGGGAGGAGTCGCTGAAGGGTCGGACATCACACAGGGTCTCACGCGCGTCGAAGAACTCTTCGAAGCACGTTCCCCCCGCACCCCCGCCGTTCTCGCGGATATCGCGGGTGAGGTGAAAGTGACGCATCAGGGGGGGAAGACGCAGGTGCACATCTTCGCGCAGGAGCTGGGGGAGGACACCTACCGCATTCCCGCCGGACATGAGATCACGGTGAAGAAGGGGCAGGCGGTGAAGGAGCGCACGGTTGTCGCCAAATCCGTCATGGACCGCTCCACGGTGAAGACCACGGTGGCGGGCAAGGTGACGCACGCCGAGGGCGGCATCGTCCGCGTGAAGCACGGCGAGATTCAGGAGCGCACCTACGAATTCCGACCGCGCGAATCGCTCTGCATCCGCAACGGAGACATGATCAAGGTCGGGGATCCGCTCAATATCGGGCACTTCAATCTGCATGAACTGCTGGAGAAGAAGGGTCCGTACGCCGTTCAGAAGTACATTGTGCAGGAGGTCCAGAAGATCTACGCCTCGCAGGGGCAGACGATCAACGACAAGCATCTGGAGATCATCGTGAAGAAGATGTTCAGCAAGGTCCGTATTCTGGATGCGGGGGACACCAACCTGCTCCCCGGCGACACGGTGGACATCAACGAGGTGGAGGTGGAGAACCGCCGCATCGAACGCGATTCCAAGGGTAAGGGCAAGTTCGTGACGTACGAAGGTCTGCTCCTCGGGATCACGCGCGCCGCACTGGCGACGGATTCCTGGCTCGCGGGAGCATCCTTCCAGGAGACAATCCGCGTCCTCGTGGAGGCCGCGACCACTCGCCGCATCGATAACCTGCAGGATCTGAAGGCCAACGTGATCATCGGCCGCCTGATCCCCACGGGTGAGGTGTACCGCAACCGCTTCCTCTCCGAGCAGGAGAAGAAAGACAAGGAGGATGCGGAGGATGCCCCCCAGAACGCCTGAGTTTTTCTTTACATCTTCCTTCCGCCCCAGTACCCTCGCACGGCTCTCGAACGCACTATGCCCACGATTAATCAGCTTATCCGTCGGCCCCGAACCCAGAGGAGACGCAAGTCCAAGGCTCCCGCGCTCCAGTACACTTGGAACGCGCTTAACATGCGGGCCGTGCCGCTCCCCAAGGGGTCGCCCTTCAAGCGCGGCGTGTGCGTGAAAGTGACGACCATGACGCCCAAGAAGCCGAACTCCGCTCTGCGCAAGATCGCACGCGTGCGTCTGGTGAACGGCCACGAAGTGAAGGCGTACATCATGGGTGAGGGGCATAACCTGCAGGAGCACAGCGTCGTCCTTATTCGCGGCGGCCGCGTGAAAGACCTTCCGGGAGTCCGCTATCACATCGTTCGCGGCATTCTGGACACCGAAGGCGTGCAGAACCGCAAACAGGGCCGCAGCCGCTATGGCGCCAAGAAGCCGAAAGCCTCCAAGTCCTAAGCCCCCTTTTTATGCCCAAGCCATTGAAATCATATATCCCCCAAGGCTCTGACTCTCTCATTGAGAAGTTCATCTGTTGCCTCATGAAGGACGGCAAGAAGTCCGTGGCGCGCCGCGTCTTCTGGGATGCCATCGAAGTCGTGAAGACCCGCACCAAGGATCCCCCTTTGGAGGTGTTCAGCAAAGCGCTCCTCAATGTGACGCCGCTCCTGGAAGTCCGCCCCAAGCGTGTGGGAGGCGCGGTGTATCAGGTGCCGGTGGAGGTGAATCCCAAGCGCCAGCAGGCGCTCTCCATTCGTTGGCTCATCACAGCAGCGCGCTCGCGCAAGGGGATTCCCATGTCGCAGCGTCTGGGCCTGGAACTGCTTGATGCATCCGCCAGTCAGGGTGCGGCCGTGAAGAAGAAGGAGGATGTCCTGAAGATGGCGCAGGCGAACAAGGCTTTTGCGCATCTCGCGAAGTAGGTCTCTGAGGCTCATCATTCATCTCTTGGATTGGATATTGTTTTTTCCATTTCTCTGGACGATTCAATTTCTTTGTCAGACCACGGCAAATCTTATTCTTCTCCTTTCAGAGAAGATCAGACGTTCGGAGGATGACGTGATCAAATTGCATTTCTTTTTCTGTCGGGGGCCTAGGGCACCTTGTCTAAGTTCCCATCAGGCCCCCGACACCCCCGTACCCTCTTAGGCACCCAAGCACGGAGATTTTGTTGGGTGTTTTTTTGTTTCTCCGTGGCTGCGGACCCCCATTCCATTCAAAGAAACAAAAAACATACACGATGTCGGAAACGCTCCAATGTGGCGGCGGACCCCCACATTTCATTTCCCCGGAAAACAATTGCGTCAAAAGAGCCGTTTCCCTATAGTTTGCAGGCAATTTTTAGGATGCTCTGCATCCGGCTCAGGGGTGCGCGTTTCAGCTATATCCCTCCGCTCTCACTCCTTTTCTACGTTATGGATCTCAAAAATCTCCGCAATATCGGCGTTATCGCCCATATTGACGCCGGTAAAACGACGACCTCCGAGCGCATCCTGTTCTACACCGGAAAGAATTACAAAATCGGAGAAGTGCACGAGGGGGAGGCGACAATGGACTGGATGGAGCAGGAGCGCGAGCGTGGAATCACGATCACATCCGCAGCCACCCAGTGTCACTGGAAGGCCAAGAATGCGGACGGTCAGGTGATTGATTGTGTCATCAACCTCATCGACACCCCGGGACACGTGGACTTCACGGCGGAGGTGGAACGCAGTCTTCGCGTGCTGGACGGCGGCGTGGTTGTGTTTGACGGTTCACAGGGCGTGGAGCCTCAGTCGGAGACGGTCTGGCGTCAGGCGGATAAGTATCATGTCCCGCGCCTTGCGTTCATAAATAAGATGGACAAGACGGGAGGGCATTTCTACATGTCCCTCGGGAGCATCCACGACCGGCTGAGCAAGTCCGCGGTCGCGATTCAGCTGCCCATCGGAGCGGAATCAGACTTTTCCGGACTCGTCGACCTTGTGGCGAAGAAGGCCTACAAGTTTGAGGGGGAACACGGGGAGAAGGTCATCGAAATTCCGATTCCCGAGGACATGAAGGATCAGGTGTCCGAGTATCGTGCGGTTCTGATGGAAAAGGTCGCCGAATGCGATGACAATCTCATGGATCAGTACCTTCAGAACAGCGCCCTGACGGATGAGCAATTGGTGAAGGGTCTCCGCATCGGAACGGTGAAGAACATGATCTATCCGGTGATCTGCGGCTCCTCTCTCAAGAACATGGGAGTGCAACAGTTGCTGGATGCCGTGGTGGCGTACCTGCCGTCTCCACTGGATGTTCCGCCCGCCAAAGGCATTGATCCGGATACGGACAAGGAGGTGATTCGCAAGCCTGAGAACGGCGAACCTCTTGCGGCTCTGGCCTTCAAAATCGCCACGGACCCGTTTGTCGGACGTCTCACGTTCATCCGTGTGTATTCCGGCGTCATGAAGTCGGGGACCTACCTGATCAACTCACGTAACGGCTCCAAGGAGCGCATCGGTCGCATCGTGCGTATGCACGCCAATAACCGTTCCGAGATTACGGAGGTGGAAGCGGGCGACATTGCGGCGGTCATCGGACTCAAGGACACGCGCACGGGGGATTCACTCTGTGAGGACGGTCACACCATCCGGCTTGAAGCCATTACCTTCGCCGAGCCGGTCATTTCGATCGCCGTGGAGCCCAAGACCAAAGCCGATCAGGAGAAAATGGGCGTGGCGCTCCAGAAGCTTGCCGAGGAGGATCCGACCTTCCGTGTCCACACGGATGACGAGACGAGCCAGACGATCATTGAGGGTATGGGGGAACTCCACCTTGATATCATCGTCGAACGCATGCGCCGCGAGTTCAAAGTGGAGACGAACGTGGGGCGTCCGCAGGTGGCCTACCGTGAGACGATTCAGAAAGAAGTGGAGCACGAAGAGAAATACATCAAGCAGACGGGCGGTCGCGGCCAGTACGGTCACGTGATCTTCAAGTTGGTGCCGCAGGAACCCGGGAAGGGCTACGAGTTCGACAATCAGGTGGTGGGAGGCCGTATTCCCCGCGAGTTCATCTCCCCGTGCGACAAGGGGTTCCAGGAGGGTATGACGCGCGGCATTCAGGCGGGTTTCCCCGTGGTGGACGTGAAGGTGGAGCTCCTCGACGGCTCCTATCACGACGTGGACTCCTCCGAAATGGCATTCAAGATCGCCGCTTCCATCGGATTCCAGGCCGCCGCCAGGAAAGCGGATCCGGTCATTCTGGAGCCGATTATGAAGGTGGAGGTGGTGACGGCCGAGGAATTCCTCGGGGACGTGATGGGTGACATCAATTCCCGTCGCGGCATCATCCAGGGAACGGGCGAACGCGGTACGGCCAAGACGATCACGGTGAACGTCCCGCTTGCGGCCATGTTCGGCTACATCACGGATCTCCGGTCCCTCACACAGGGGCGTGCCAGCTCCTCCATGGAGTTCAGCCACTACGCCAAGGTCCCGCAGAACGTTGCCAACGAGATCATCGCGAAGAGACAGGGTGTCGTTAAAAGGTAGGGCGTAGAATGAATTTTGAGCGCGCAGGATTGTCATATATGGCTATATTTGACTATATATATTAAATATATTATTGTATCAATTAGTCGGTATTTCACTGGTCCGGGGTTTCCAAGAACGGAAACTCCTCATGTCTCCATGAAAGGAGAATCGTATGGTCGTTCTTTTGTCCGCCGTCAGTGCAGCCTCTCTTGTGTGCTTCATCCGTGTTTCATTGCGCGGAGAAGTGCTTAAGGCGGGGGCGTTCCTCGTGATCGCAGTCGTCTGCGGTTTGTGGACATCCTCTCTGCACGTCCCGGGCATGCGGGACTTCATGCCGGGGCCGCTTGTGGCCTTCGGACTGATGATGTTCTGCATGTCCTGCGACCGACACGAGACGCCTGTCTGGAACTGGCTCCTAAGCCCGCTCGGACAGGCCCTCGGTGGTGGCATGGCGATCGCCGGCCTCATCCTGATGCAAATGTGCGTTGCGTGGTGAGGTGCCAGCCGACTTGAAAACGCAGGAGCGGACCCCTCCTGCGTTTATTTTATTGGGAACGAATATTCCGAAGCTGAACGGAAAATTCGATAGAATAGGTCTGTGATCCACCCCGTCTTCATGCACCGGTGTCTGGAGCTTGCGGAGCGTGGCAGGGGCAAGGTCGGCACCAATCCTCTGGTGGGGGCGGTGCTCGTGCGCGGAGGGAAGATTCTTGCCGAGGGCTGGCATGAAGCCTTCGGTCTCCGGCATGCGGAACGAATGCTTCTCGAGGACTACAAAGGCGAAATACGACCGCAGGACACACTCTACGTGAATCTGGAGCCGTGTTGTCATCATGGCAAGACGCCGCCGTGCACGGAGATCATCATCGAGCGGGGGGTGAAGCGCGTGGTGTATGGAATGGTTGACCCCGACGTGCGGATTGCGGGGCAGGGGATGGAGTGTTTGCGGAAAGCACAGGTTGAATTGATCGGACCTGTGGAGCGCGCCCGGTGCGAGTGGCTGAACAGGGGGTTCGTTTCCCTTCATGCCCATCGGCGTCCGTGGGTGACGGTGCGCATGGCAAAGACGCTCTCCGGAGCGATTGCGAATCCGGACGGATCCCCGCTGAAAATTACCTCCGCAGAACAGGACCGCTGGACGCATGAATGGCTTCGAGCCCGTCATGACGCCATTCTTGTGGGGGTGAACACCGTTATACGTGATAATCCAAAATTGAATACAAGATTTGTTCAAAGATTGCCGTCACCGCTGAGGATTGTCCTTGATCCGCATCTGCGCACGCCCGTTGATGCGCGTGTTTCCGGAGCCGGTACGTGGGTGATAACGGCATCGATGGAAGATACATCGAAGAGGATGATGCTGGAGGAGCGCGGCGTGCGCGTGGAGGAAGTGCCGCTCTACAACGGTTCTTTCGATCTCAGCGCACTTTGGTCGCTCCTTACTTCTCCCGTCGGAGATTTTCATGGTATCACAACGATTCTGATCGAAGGCGGAGTCAAGACATGGGAGCGCTTTCGGGATGTCGCGGATGAGGCAGTGTTGTTGATGGGGGAGTGAGAGAGGTGCGTTTTGTGCTTTGGACATAGACGATTATGACGAGAATTTGCGATTTCCCAGCATCTGGGATGTATTAACGTGATAACACGTTGACAACACTGCTCCCGCGGACTAGACTTGCCCCGAAATGGGCAAACGACGTTTCACCGAAGGCTCCTGGCAAACCGACCCGTGGTTCCGTGCGCTAGTGACCGCGCTGCGCTTATTGAAGAGCGAAAGCGACATTGCCGCTTTTCTGCGCGATATCGCCACATTGAGTGAATTGCAGGCATGGAGCGAGCGGTTGGAGGTGGCCCGCCAGCTGCAGGCAGGAAAGAGTTACCGCGAGGTCGCCATCAATACGGGGGCCAGCACGGCCACCGTCACGCGCGTGGCGAAGTTTCTGGAGAACGGATCCGGCTACCGGTCCGTTCTGGGCGGGCAGAATTATCATCGCCATTCCTCATCTCTCCGCGGGGAGAGGATGGCGTCGAAGAAATAATTGTTGTCCGGGCATTCGACTTCATCTCCTCCTCGCAAGGGGGGGGATTTCATTTGTATCCCCAAATGTATGCAATCCAATGGCACCATCCGCATCGCCATTCAAAAATCCGGACGTCTCTCGGAAGGGTCGGTCGCGCTTCTGCAGAGCATGGGACTCTCCTTCGAAACATATCAGAATCGTCTTTTTGCGCCCTGCAGGAATCTTCCGATTGATGTTCTCTTCATCCGTGATGATGATATTCCGGAGTATGTCGCCGACGGAGTCGCCGATCTGGGCATTGTGGGGAGCAATGTCCTTGATGAGCGGGGTGCCAAGGTCCGTCGCCTGCTCCCGCTTGATTTCGGTTTCTGCTCGCTTTCCATCGCCGTTCCCGAACAGAAAGAATGGAGGGGCATCGCGGAACTCACAGGGAAGCGGATTGCGACCTCCTATCCGGCGACATTGCGTCGCTTCCTGACGGAACGGGGGGTTCGGGCGGAAGTCATCATGCTCAAAGGGTGCGTGGAGATCGCACCGGCTCTGAGGGTGGCGGACGCCATCTGCGATCTGGTTTCATCGGGCAGCACGCTCAGGATGAACCGGCTCCGCGTGATTGAGACGGTGGCGAAGAGTCAGGCCATACTCATCGGCTCGACGACAACGACACCTGTGAAAACCGCCATGTTGGAAAAACTGCTCCTGCGCGCGGAGGGGGTTCAAGAGGCGCGAAAGTATAAATGCATCATGTTCAATGTGCCCAAGGAGTCTCTCATTTCCATCGGGGATCTCGTTCCCGGCAGCAGGAGCCCCATGGTCATTCCTCTGTCAGATCCCGCATTTGCCGCGGTCCAGATTGTTGTGTCGGAGGAGCGGTTCTGGGATGTGGCGGAGCGAATTCGTTCACTCGGCGGACGGGACATCATTGTTTCCCCTATTGAGAAATTCATTCGCTGACGTATGAAAATCCTCTCCCTTTCTCGTGACGGCCGGAAAGAAATCCTGCGCTCCCTTGCGCGGCCGGTGGCGGATCTCTCTGCGGAGCGCGAAAAAGTCGCCGACATCATCGATGTGGTTCGTATGGAGGGGGACGCCGCCCTGAAACGCTTCACAACGGCGTTCGACGGAATCAATCTCGATTCCATCAGGGTTCCCGTTGCGGAGATTCGTCGTGCCGGATCGTCCCTTCGGAAAGAGATCAGGCGTGCCATGCGTGATGCCGAAAGAAACATCAGGAAATTTCAGCGGTGGACCATGGAATGTGAGGACGGATGTTGTGTTGTGCGAAAGGGGGTGTACTGCTGGCAGATCAGGCGTCCGCTGGATGCGGTGGGACTCTATGTTCCGGCCGGCAGTGCTCCATTGGTTTCCACCGTTCTCATGCTGGCCATTCCGGCAAAGCTTGCAGGGGTGAAGCGCATAGCCGTCTGTTCGCCGCCCGGAAAAGACGGGAAGATCGCACGGGCGACGCTCGCCGCCTGCGACAGGCTCGGGATCACCGAGCTCTACGGCATCGGGGGGGCGCAGGCCATTGCGGCGCTTGCGTACGGAACGGAGACCATTGCAAAGGTGGAGAAGATCGCCGGCCCCGGCAATGTCTATGTCACCGTCGCCAAGGCGCTCGTCGCGGCCGATCCGCAGGGCGCAGCCATCGACATGCTCGCGGGCCCTTCGGAGCTACTCGTCATTGCGGATGGCTTCGCAAACCCCGCGAATGTCGCCGCGGATCTCCTCTCGCAGGCCGAGCATGATCCGCAATCGCAGGTGGTTCTGGTGGCGACATCGCTTCGTCTCATCGAGGAAGTGAAGACCGCACTGGAAGCTCAGAAACGATCCCTCCCGCGCCTTTCCATCGTGGAGCGGGCACTGGAACGCAGCGTTGCCGTGGAAGTCTCAACTCTTTCGGAGGCGATCATGCTTTCCAATACGTATGCTCCGGAACACCTGAGCCTGCAGGTCGAAGACCCTGCCGCGCTCCTGCCGCTCCTTACATGTGCGGGGTCGGTCTTCCTCGGGTCCTACGCGCCGGTCACGGTGGGCGATTACTGCTCCGGTACGAATCACGTTCTCCCGACCAGCGGCTGTGCCCGCACGCAGAGCGGGGTCTCCGTTTCGACATTCCAAAAAACCATCATGGTGCAGTCGCTCACGCGCGACGGGCTGGATCTGCTGAAAGGCACCGCGACCACGCTCGCGCGCGCCGAAGGTCTGGAAGCGCACGCGCGTGCGGTGGATATCCGTTTCCCCCCTCTCCCATGAATGTTCTCCCTCTCCCAATGAACGTCGCCTCTCTGCGGCCGTATGCATCGGCCCGCTCGATCCGCAAGGGCGATGGATGGATCTTCATGGACGCCAACGAGTCGCCCTTCGCGAATAATGCGACGATCGATGCGTGGCCTCCCGTAAACCGCTACCCCGATCCGACGGCAGATGTGCTCAGGGATTCCATTGCCGCTTTTTATGGGGTGAAGCGGGGCAATCTCCTCATGACGAACGGCTCGGACGAACTGATCGATCTGCTCGTCCGGTCCTTCGTGCGTCCGGGGAGGACTGTTGCCGGTCTCGTTCCTTCTTATGGGATGTATCGGGTGAGTGCTGAAAGCAACGGAAAGATCTTTTCCTCCGTACAACTGAAGAACGATTTCAGTGTGGACGAGAAAGCAATATTCGTTGCGCTGGAGGGGGCGGATCTCCTGTTCCTGTGCAGTCCGAACAATCCTACGGCAGGCACTTTGGATCCGCTCCTTCTTAAGCGCATCCTCGGAGGGTTTTCGGGTCTCGTCGTCGTGGATGAAGCGTACGGGGAATTCGCCGATGCGGCGGGCATTCCCTCTGCGATCGGATATGTGAAGCGCGGTGCGGAAAATCTCCTTGTCATGCGCACGTTCAGCAAGGCCTTCGCGGGTGCGGGGATCCGTCTTGGATATGGTGTTGCGGATCCCGCGGTGATCAGCGTGCTCCTCCGAACGAAGGCCCCCTACAACGTGAATGTCCTCACGCAGGCCGTTGGGCTCGCACTCTGGCGGAAGCGTGATGTCATGGAGGAGAACGTGCGTCTGCTCATAGCCGAGCGGGAAAGAATTGCGGGAGAGTGCAGGAAACTGGGATGTACCGTTTTTCCCAGTGTCACGAACTTCCTCCTGCTGCGTCTTCCCGCTGTCCTCTCCGCGCGGAAGATGTACGACGATCTCATCGAGAAGAACCGGCTTGTGGTCCGGCGGTTCGACTTCATTCCGGCATGGAACAACATGCTGCGCATTTCCGTCGGTTCGCCGGAACAGAATGATCTCTTCCTCGCTTCGCTTTCCCGCCTTCTCCCATGAAGATCGCCTTCCTCGATCGTGACGGCACGTTGATCCGGGAGCCGCCTGAGATGCGTCAGGTGGATCGCCTCGAAAAGCTGCGCATCCTCCCCGGCGTTCGCGAGGGTCTCAGATCGCTGCAGCGGGCCGGCTATGAGCTTGTGATGGTTTCGAATCAGGATGGTCTGGGGACGCGTTCGTTCCCGCGCCGATCGTTCGATATTCCTCAGGCCGCGCTGATCGGAAAACTCAAAAATTCCGGAATCCGTTTCCGGGAGATATACATTTGCCCGCACTTTTCATCTGACCGGTGCGGCTGCAGAAAACCGAAGACCGGACTGGTGCACCCTCTCATGAAAGATACCCGCATCAACCGTGCCGGGTGCATCATGATCGGTGATCGTGAGACGGATGAGCGGTTTGCACGGAGACTTGGTATTTCATTTGTCGGAATGAGAACCAATGGACGTTTTCCGCGTTTTGCATCGCTGCGGCGCACGACGGAGGAGACGGATATTTCCGTTCTGCTGAACATCGACGGGAGCGGACGGTCGGATGTTTCCACCGGTATCGGCTTTCTGGATCACATGCTCACGCTTCTGGCGAAGAACGCCCTCATCGATCTCTCGCTCGCGGCAAAGGGGGATCTGACTGTCGACGAGCACCACACCGCGGAGGACACGGCCATCGTTCTTGGAACGGCTCTCCGGCGGGCTCTGGGCGATACGCGCGGCATCGGGCGCTACGGATTTCTGCTCCCGATGGATGAGGCGCTTGCGGAGGTTGTGCTGGATCTCTCGGGCCGGTCCACATTCGTCTTTGAGGGATCGTTCCGTCGCGCGTATGTCGGCGATCTCCCCACCGAACTCATCGCGCACTTCTTTGCATCCTTCGCGCAGTCGCTCCGGTGCACGCTGCACATGACGATTCGTCGCGGCATCAATGAACACCACAAAGCCGAAGCCCTGTTCAAAGGGCTCGGACGCTGCCTGCGGCAGGCCCTGCGCATCGATCCGCTCGAGAACGGCATTCCTTCCTCAAAAGGTTCCCTATGAATATCCCATCACCACTGATCGGCATCCTGCAATCAAAAACCGGAAACACGGGGAGCGTCGAACGCGCCCTGCGCAGGCTTGGCATCTCCGTGCGTATGGTGCGTACCGCGGATGAAATCGCGGCAGTCGACGGGCTGATCTTCCCCGGAGCCGGTGCGGCAAATGCAGCCATGACGGATCTCCGGGAAAGGGGCCTCGTCGATGTTCTCCGGAACTATCGCCGTCCGTTTCTCGGCATCTGTCTCGGCATGCAGCTTCTGTTTGACTCTTCCGAAGAGGGAAAGACAAAATGTCTCGGCATCATTCGCGGCAGGGTCACGGAACTCCCTGAAAACGTGATGAAGCCGCACATGGGGTGGAACAGACTCGATTCCGGCGCGTACGCGTACTTCGTCCACAGTTACGTTTGTGAGCCCGCGGACTTGCGTACCGTCACCATGACCGTGGAGCATGGCGGGAGGATCTGCGCCGCCGTCCGGAAAGCAAATTTCCTCGGTCTCCAGTGGCACCCGGAAAAATCCGGCCCTGTCGGTGACTGCTATCTTCTTTCCTTCGCTTCTCTATGCAGATAATCCCCGCCATCGACGTTCTGAATGGGAAAGTCGTGAGACTGAGACAGGGCGACTTTGCCCGCATCACGGAGTACGGTGATGATCCGCTCGCGCTCGTGAAGGCCTATCGGAATTCCGGAGCTCTGCGCGTGCACCTCGTGGATCTCTCGGCTGCGAAGAGCGGTAGATTCAGCGAGAGCCTTCCCGCATTGGTGCGTGCACTCTCCCGCGAAACGGAAGTGCAGGCCGGAGGCGGGATCCGGAGCCTGAAAGACATGCAAATGCTCCTCGATGCGGGGGCGAGTGCGGTCGTCATCGGGACATTGCTCTTCCGGGAACCGGCGGTTGTCCGGTCAGCTGTTCTGCTCTTCGGTGAACGGAGCATCATCGCGGCCCTCGACGTTGAAGATGGGAAAGTGAAGATCAACGGCTGGCGGCGGAGCAGCGGTGCAAGTCTCCTGAGGGCGGTACGGCTGGCCCGTGAATGCGGAATACTGCGGATATTGGTGACGGATATTTGTCGGGATGGTATGGAGAACGGGCCCAATGACGCGTTGTATGCCGCCCTGATGAAACAATTTCCCGATATGGAAATCATTGCGAGCGGCGGAATCCGGAATCTTCAGGACATTCGCACGTTGCGCGAATCAGGAGTGCAATCCGTTGTGGTGGGGAAAGCGTTGCTGGAAAATCCTTCATTGCTCATGTCGTTCATTGATGCGAGAAGGGGATTATTGTCATCGAATGTTTCGCGGATCGAACGATATGACGGTCTGGCGATTCGTGTCATTCCCTGTCTGGACGTGATGCGGGGGCGGGTCGTAAAGGGCACGTGCTTCGCCGATCTCCGCGATGCGGGTGATCCTGTTGAGCTTGCGAAACGTTATGCGGAAGAGGGAGCTGATGAGTTGGTGTTCCTTGATATCACTGCGACATCCGACGGCAGGAAGACCGTTTTGGATCTCGTTTCGAAAGTGGCGGATGCCGTGAATATTCCTTTCACCATCGGCGGAGGTGTCCGGAGTGCTGATGACGCGCACGCTCTCCTCGGTGCGGGGGCGGACAAAGTGGCGGTGAACTCTGCCGCGGTCGGGAATCCTTCGTTGCTGAATGACATTGCGAAGGAGCTTGGGAGAGCCAATACCGTCTGTGCGATCGATGCACGGAGGAAGGGGGGGGGCTGGACGGTGCTCACACGTGGCGGAAGAGACGATGCTTGCATGGATGCTGTTGTCTGGGCGGAGGAGGCGGTGGCGCGCGGGGCGGGGGAGCTCCTCGTGACATCCTTCGACCGGGACGGGACCGGCAGGGGATTCGATACGGACTTGCTTGCCTGCATCAAAGAAAAAGTCTTCGTGCCAGTCATCGCATCGGGCGGCGGCGGGGAGCTCCGTTCCTTCGTGGATGCCGTGCGCTTTGGGCGGGCGGACGCCGTGCTTGCGGCAAGCGTTTTCCACTTCGACAGATTCTCTGTGCGCGATGTAAAAAACAGTCTTCGTACTTCTTCCTTCCCCGTTCGACTATGACTTCTCCTCTCTCCATGCCGCTCTGGCAAAACAATCCCGACACGCTGCTTCCTGCAATCGTGCAGGATCAGAACACCGGGCAGGTGCTCATGCTCGGTAACATGAATGAAGAAGCATTCATGCGAATGCAGAAAACCGGAAAGGTGACATTCTTCAGCCGCTCGAGGCAGCGGCTCTGGGAGAAGGGGGAGACCTCGGGAAACACTCTTCGCTTCATCTCCGCTTCCGTCGATTGTGACGGAGATGCCCTCCTCATTCGTGCGATTCCTGTCGGTCCGACATGTCACACGGGAGATCGTTCGTGCTTTTCTGCGGAAGAAACAGCCCCCGAGACCATCGGGAATCTGGCGGCAACCATTCGCAGGAGGGCGGAGACCGGTTCGTCGGTCTCATACACCAAGCAGCTGCTTACGGGCGGAGTCGCTTTCTATGGAGCGAAAGTACTGGAGGAGGCGGAGGAAGTTGTCCGAGCGGCAAAACAGGAGGGAAAGCGGCGCACAATCGAGGAAGCCGCTGATCTGCTTTATCACTTGCTGGTTCTGTTGGAGGGGGAGGGGATCTCCTTGGACGAAATTGCGGGAGAATTGCGCAAGCGGAGGCGCTGATATGCGATTGTCTCCTGCGGGGCCCTTCGTTACAGTGACCTCGTGCACCAGTCCCGCTTCAGGAAATTTCTGAAAGCCGTCGGTCCCGGGTTCATCACCGGATCCGCCGATGATGATCCGTCCGGCATCGCCACGTATTCGCAGACGGGAGCGCAATTCGGCTACACCCAGTTGTGGTTTGTGCTTTTTGTGATGCCGTTTATGATCGCCATTCAGGAGATGTGCGGGCGGATCGGTCTCGTCACGGGAAGCGGTCTTTCCGGCGTCATCCGGAAGCATTACTCAAAGCCGCTGCTCTATTGCGCCGTTGCGACCCTCCTCATTGCAAACACGATCAACATCGGTGCGGATCTGGGGGCGATGGCGTCCTCCGCGGAACTGGTGCTCGGTCTTCCGTACATCTTCTGGCTCATCGGCATGACGGCTTTGATTATTTTCCTCGAAGTATTCGTTGCATACCGTACGTACGTCAAGGTGCTCAAGTATCTCTGCTTCTCCCTCTTCGCCTATATCATCGCGGCCTTCAGCGTCACGCAGCCGTGGGGGGAGATTCTCCGTTCGCTCTTCGTGCCCTTCTTCTCCTTCTCCAAGGAGTATCTCTTCAACCTCGTCGCGCTCTTCGGCACCACGATCTCGCCCTACCTTTTCTTCTGGCAATCGGACGAGGAGGTGGAAGAGGAGATCCTGCATCACCAGATCAGGGATTTCGGCACGGGGATGCCCCATGTCAGCAGCAGGACGATGCATGAGATGCGTCTGGACACCTCCATGGGGATGTTCTTCAGCAATCTCATCACATTCTTCATCATCACGACCACGGCATCGACGCTCGGTGCCAACGGGATCCGGACCGTCGCGACGGCCACGGAGGCGGCGGAAGCCCTTCAGCCTCTTGCCGGTCCGTTCGCATCGCTCCTGTTCGCCGCAGGCGTCATCGGAACGGGGCTCCTTGGCGTGCCCATTCTTGCCGCTTCCGCGTCATATGCGATCTCCGAGGCGGTGGGGTGGAAGCCGGGGCTTTTCCGTACGTTCAAGCAGGCGCCGGGGTTCTATCTGGTGATCGTTCTTTCCACGGTCGTGGGACTTACGGTGAACCTCCTGGGGGTCCCCTCCTTCACCATGCTCTACTACGCGGCCGTTCTTAACGGAATCATGGCCCCTCCGCTCATGATGTTCATTTTGCTTGTGGCGAACAACCGCGCCATCATGGGGCGCAATACGAACGGATGGTTCTCCAATGTGGCCGGATTCATTCTGACGATGGCGATGTCGATCGCTGCAGCCGCTCTCATTGTCATGCTCTTCTAGAAAGGCTCCGGATATGCAGGACAGGAATATTCCTGCCCTACGTCTATAGCTTTTCAAAAAAATCGTTCGGCAAAGGAGCGGATGATGCGGTTTGCGAGGTTTGCGAGCGAGCGTTTCAGCGGGAGCTTGCCGGTTCTCGCATACTCAGAGACGAGCCTTGAGAATTTCTCGCCTTCTGACCGGACTTTCTTCAGGCTCCCGGGTCGTTCATGGACCACGAGTCCGAAGACGCCGCGCCCTTTGGTGCATCTGGGTTCAAAGTGCGTTCCGCAGTGTGCCGCGCCGAAATATTTGAAAGCCTCCGCGACGGAACTCGTGGTTTTCTTCAGAAGTGCGGTCCATGCGGGTGCCGGTGCCCCGCCGGTGAAAATCAGGAAGAAAGGCAGTCCCGTGAGTGCCGCGCGGGTGTGGTTTTCCCCCAGACCGAAGGCTCCGATACGATCGATCAGATTCTTCAAATGTGCCGGGACGGAGAAATTCCAGACGGGGGAGGCGATGACGAGTCCGTTGAGATTCCGGAATGCCTCTTTGAGGCGGCGAAAGTCTTCCTCTTCCGGGGCATCGGGTGCGTAGTGCTTGAGGGAGAAGTGTTCCAGACCGAGATCCCTCACGAACAATTTTGTCACTTCCGAAGCGGGATTCAGCCGTATGCCTTCGATGAATGCATCCGCCAGCACGTTCGCATTGCTCGGATCATTCGTGCCGGCGAGGAGGACAAGAATCTTCATGGAAGGAATGTAAAGCAATTGAAGAAAGCCATGATTGCGGGAGCTCTCGATGCACATCATAGCGTGTGCTGATCATTGTTGCTTGTTTCGCTTTCATTGCTTTCTTCGATCACTTCTTCGCATTAATTTCCACTTTACTCTTCCTTGGAAATGGTACGGCGCTCTCATTTGAAAAGGGTTTGATTTTGTGACTTCCTGTGAGAGGATAGCCCCCATTTTCCATTCGGGGCCCGGTCATGTTTGCTTACGGACGAATTCATTGACCGGATACCAGACACTCAATATCTTGTGTCCTTGGTTCAGGACACACACAAGATGCTGTGTTCTTCACTTTTCTGCCTCTCTTCCGTTCCCGTTCCCATGCAGCCCCGATCCGCCTCCGTTCCGCAGGCAGCAGCCGCTCCGCGCAAAGAGTCCGCCTCTCACTTTCATCGTGGGAAGGGTCTTGCCGTCCCGCGTGTCTTCACGACTCCCGGGAGTGATCCTCTGGAGGAAGTGAAGTACGAGAAGCGCACCAGTCGCATCAAGAACCCCGACGGGTCCGTCGTCTTTGAGATGGAGGGTGCCGAGGTGCCCGTGGAATGGAGCCAGATGGCGACGGATATCATGGTGAGCAAGTATTTCCGCAGGGCCGAAGTGCCCCAGACCGATGCGCACGGGAATGTCCTGCGCGACGAGCAGGGCGTCGTCGTCACGGGGCCCGAGCGCAGCGTGAAGCAGGTGATCCGCAGGCTTGCGGGGTGCTGGCGGCACTGGGGGCAGCAGGAGGGATACTTTGAGACGGCACAGGATGCTCAGGCCTTCGAAGACGAACTTTCCTACATGCTCGTGCATCAGATGGCGGCACCCAACAGTCCCCAGTGGTTCAACACAGGTCTTAAGTATGCCTACGGCATCACGGGGCCGGCACAGGGTCATTACTATTGCGATCCCAAGACGGGTGAGATGAAGCAGAGCGAGGATGCCTACACACATCCGCAACCGCATGCGTGCTTCATTCTCTCGGTGGCGGATGACATGGTGAATCCGGGCGGCATCATGGATCTCTGGGTCCGCGAGGCGCGCCTCTTCAAGTACGGATCGGGGACGGGCACGAACTTCAGCAAGCTTCGTGGCGGCAAGGAACCCCTCTCAGGCGGCGGGATGAGTTCGGGGCTCATGAGTTTCCTCAAGATCGGTGATCGTGCCGCAGGAGCCATCAAATCAGGCGGAACGACACGTCGGGCAGCCAAGATGGTCTGTCTGGATCTGGATCATCCGGATATCGTCGAATTTATCGACTGGAAGGCAAAGGAGGAGAAGAAGGTCGAGGCGCTCGCGGATGCGGGCTACTCCACCGACTTCAACGACGAGGCGTATCAGACGGTTTCCGGTCAGAACTCCAATAACTCCGTCCGCGTGCCGCATGCGTTCTTCGAAGCGGTGGAGAAGGACGGCGACTGGAACCTCTACTGGCGCACGGAGCTCCGGAAGGCCGCCAAGGAGGGGAGAGAGCCTGCGCCCTGCAACGTTCTGCGTGCACGGGATCTCTGGGACAAGATCGGGTTCGCCGCGTGGGCGTGCGCCGATCCGGGCGTGCAATACGACACCACCATTAACGACTGGCACACGTGTCCCGCGGACGGTCGTATCAATGCGAGCAATCCCTGCAGTGAGTACATGTTCCTCGACAACACCGCCTGCAACCTCGCGTCCATCAATGCGCTGAAGTTCTACGATGAGGAACACGCGAGCTTCCGGGCGGAGGAATTCAAACACGCGGTGCGTCTCTGGACGATCGTGCTCGAGATCTCCGTTCTGATGGCGCAGTTCCCGAGCAAGGAGATCGCCGATTTGAGTTACCGCTACCGCACACTGGGGCTCGGACATGCGAATCTGGGTGCCATGCTCATGCGCATGGGGATCCCGTACGACTCCGATGCCGCGCGGGCGCTCGCCGGCGTCATCACGGCGATCATGACGGGGGAGTCCTATGCCGCCTCGGCGGAGATGGCCGGCAAGCTCGGGACATTCTCCGCCTTCGCAAGCAACCGCGAAGACATGCTCCGTGTCATCCGCAATCACCGACGTGCCGTCTACGACGCGCCCGGACGGGAATATGAGGGACTGCACGTCGTGCCGGTCGGCATCGACCAGCGCACGGCACCCGCAGACCTCCTGTCCGTCGCCAAGGAGTGCTGGGATCGCGCACTCGCGCTCGGGGAGCAGAATGGCTTCCGCAACGCGCAAGTGAGTGTCATCGCGCCCACGGGGACGATCGGGCTCCTCATGGACTGCGACACGACGGGCATTGAGCCGGATTTCGCCCTTGTGAAGTTCAAGAAGCTTGCGGGCGGCGGCTACATGAAGATTGTCAACCAGTCCGTGGAGTCCGCTCTGCGTGCGCTCGGGTACACCGATGACCGGATGCGCGACATCATGCGCTATGTCATGGGCACATTGAGTCTGGAGGGGGCCCCCCACGTGAACCGCGATACGTTGAAGAGAAAAGGCTTCACGGATGAGGACATCGCCAAAGTGGAGAAGAATCTGCCCTCTGTCTTCGACTTCCGTTCGGCCTTCAGCAAGTGGGCTCTCGGACCGGAACTGATGGAGCGATTGGGATTCTCCAAAGAGCGCACGGATGATCCTTCCTTCGATCTTCTCGCAACGCTCGGCTTCACTCCGCAGCAGGTGGAGGAGGCCAATGTCGTCGTCTGCGGTTACATGACCGTGGAGGGCGCGCCGCTCCTCAAGCCTGAGCACCTGCCGGTCTTCGACTGTGCCAGCCGGTGCGGCAAGGAGGGCAAGCGCTATATCTCCGCGGAGGGGCATATCCGCATGATGGCCGCCATACAGCCGTTCATCACCGGTGCCATTTCCAAGACCATCAATCTTCCGAATGAGGCCACGGTGGAGGATATCAAGAATGCCTACTTGCTTTCATGGAAGCTCGGTCTCAAAGCGAATGCGCTCTACCGGGACGGCTGCAAACTGAGCCAGCCGCTCTCCGGTCAGTCAAAAAAGGCCAGGAAGAAAGACGAAGAGAAGGTGCCCGAAGTGCGCCGTGAAGTGGTGGAGAGGGTCATTGTGAAGGAGGTGCCGCGTCGCCGGAAGCTCCCCGATGAGCGGCCGTCCCTGACGCACAAATTCTCCGTGGGCGGGCATGAGGGGTACCTGCACGTCGGTCTGTATGAAGACGGAAAGCCCGGAGAGATCTTTATCAAGATAGCCAAAGAAGGTTCCACGCTCTCCGGCGTGATGGATACGTTGGCGCTCTCGCTCTCCATGAATCTGCAGTACGGCGTCCCGCTGGAAGTTCTCTGCGAGAAGCTGGTGCGCACGCGCTTCGAGCCCATGGGCATGACGAGCAACAAGGAGATTCCGATGGTACAAAGTCTCATGGATTACCTCGGACGGTGGCTTGCGCTCAAGTTCCTCACAAAGGACATGGCCATGCGCTTCCATAACGCCGATCTGGTTGAGCGTGCCTATCATGAAGGCTCCAAGAGCAAAGATGCCTTTGCGATGTCACTTCCCATTGTCGACGAAGGCGCGCAGGCAAACGGTTTTGCGCACATTGTCTCCGTCGGCATGCCCAAGGAGGATCTCTCCGTTCTCAGTAAGCCTCTCACGTCGCATGTGGACAGCGCCCGTCAGCAGGGATTCACGGGGTCGATCTGCTCCGGATGCGGCAGCATCCGCATGAAGCGCAACGGATCGTGCGAAGTGTGTCTGGATTGCGGCGCAACGAGCGGCTGCAGCTAAGCTGTATGAGGTATTTTGTATCCTGTATTATGTATTGATTGGGGGATACTTCATACGTCATACGAAATACGTCATACTGCAGTCATGTCCGACTCCTGGCTCGATCACATCCCCTCGCACGAACGCCAGCGCATCCTGAAGAGGCTACGCAGTCCGGAGGAATACGAGAAATTGCGTGAGAAGGTGAAAGGGCCGGAGGATCTGGAGCGGGAGATGGAGAGAAATGAGCGCATGGCCGAGCTGAAGTTTGCGATGGAGACCGAACCGAAGTTGAAGAGCGCTCTGAAGGAGCAGGTGGTGGAGGATATCCAGGAACATGGGCTGGAGGAGGTTGTGGAAACAAGTGCATTACCCAAGGAAGCCAGATCGGCGTTGGAGGCAAGGAAATTCACTCTGACCATTGATGCCAACAAGGTAACGCACGAAGACCAGATCATGGTGGTTCCGGAGGGGAATGTGCAGGAAGCGGTTCCCGTGAAGCCGACTTTCAGTGACCGGTACGTCGGGCAATTCTCGCGTGACGTCTAAAGATGATGCGTGCACAGAGAGGCCGCCCGTCCCGGATTTTCAGAGAGACAGGAACAAGACCCCGAATGCACAGATAAAAAGGAATAGGCGCATGAGGCCGCGCAGCCTACGGCAATTCCGTCCAAATTTTCAAGTCCGTGAGGAAAAGAGCCCTTGCGTAAGCGCTTCCAACTGAACAAAATATTATTTCAAAAAATCCTTTTGCAATCCCGAGAGTTTGGCCATGTCATCATCAGGAGCGGTCTTGTTGGCGATCGTTTTTCCGCAGGTGATGCACCGGTGGACGATCATCCAGCCCTTGCTGCTGCGATGGTCCACTCCCACGGGTTCCATGAGGCCGCCGCACGTGGATTCCCGGTCGCCCGGACCACGGTCATCCACATGCTTGGAGAACAGACATTGCGGACAGTGGTTGCGGTAGCTTCCTTTTAGGAGCGGTTTCACTTCGGCGCCGCAGTGTTCGCAGATGAAGGGCTCTTGGCGAGCAATGAAGGTCATAGGAAACCGAAGAAACCAAAGATGCCGAAGAATCCGAGGAGTTCCATAAACTTGCAGAACCGATTGTACCGCTTCCAGATTCACAAAGAAGCAAAAATGAAATATTTGGCAATTTGATGATGAAGATATTTCTTCGGTTCTCAGTACAGTTATTGCATGCATATTCGCCCATACGAGAAGATAATTGCATGGCAGGAAGCTCATCAGCTGACTCTGTATATTTATAAACTGACATCTGGATTTCCTTCACACGAACGATTCGGCCTAATTTCTCAAATGCGTCGTTCAAGCGCCAGTGTTCCTATCAATATTGCCGAGGGGAATGCAAAACGTTCGCATCGTGAGCGGGCATGTTATCTAGAAAGGGCATCTGCCTCACTTGAAGAACTGCACTATGAATGCGTTCTTGCGCGGGACCTTAGTTACCTGTCCTTTGCCGAGTACGGAATGTGTGATGATCATATTCAGCGTACGAGTTATCTTCTTACAAAACTTCGATCCAGTATTTGTTAAAGCCCTTCGGCTTCATTGGCTTCTTCGGCATCTTCGGCATCTTCGGCTTCCTCACACGTTGAACCGGAAATGCATCACGTCCCCGTCACGCACCACATATTCCTTTCCCTCCGCGCGCATCTTGCCGGCCTCCTTGGCCTTGAGCTCGCCTCCGAGCGTCACGTAATCCTGATAGGCGATCGTTTCCGCACGGATGAAGCCTTTCTCGAAGTCCGTGTGGATGACGCCTGCGGCCTGCGGGGCCGTCCAGCCTTTGCGGATGGTCCACGCACGCACCTCCTGCGGTCCGGCGGTGAAGTAGGTCTGGTAGCCGAGGGCGGCATAGGCGGCTTGGATGAGTTGTGAGAGGCCCGAGGAGTTCACGGAGAACTGCTTCAGGAAGGCCGCCGCCTCCTCTTCCGGAAGCTCCTGCACATCTTCTTCGATCTTGGCGGAAACAGTGATCACCTGCGCCGTGTCCGGGAGCTTCAGTTGCCTGCGGGCTTCGTGGATGCTCACGGTGTGCAGCTGGTCCTCGGCCACATTGGCCGCGTAGACGACGGGCTTGAGCGTGAGGAGGTTGAACTGTTTCGCAATCAATTCCTCATCGGCGGGGAGCGGTGCGGTGATCGCCATCTGTCCGGCCTTCAGTGCGGTGAGAATCTTTTCGAGAACGACGAGCTCCTTCACCTTCTCTTTATCTCCTGTGCGTGCTTCGCTCTGCAACTTCTTCTGCCTTTTCTCGAGCGAATCCATGTCGGAGAGGATCAGTTCCACTTCCACGGTCTCGCGGTCACGGGCGGGGTCCACGGATCCTTCCACATGGATGACATCGTTGCCGGGGAAGAGACGTACCACTTCGCAGAGCGCATCGACTTCCCGGATGGCGGCGAGGAATTTATTTCCGAGACCTTCCCCTTTGCTGGCGCCGCGGACGAGGCCGGCGATATCCACGAATTCGATGGCGGCGGGGATGATCTTCTCGGGCTGCACGAGATCGGCAAGTTTCTTCAGGCGTTCATCCGGCACCTCCACAATGCCCACATTCGGTTCGATGGTGCAGAACGGATAGTTTGCCGCCTGGGCGCCGCGGGTGCGCGTGAGTGCGTTGAAGAGCGTCGATTTGCCGACGTTTGGCAGGCCTATGATTCCGATTCGAAGTGCCATGGAGGAGCACGGGATTATTGATGCCTGAGGGCGATTTGTCCAAGGATTTCAGGGGGAGGGGACAGTTGACAAATCTAAGAAAAAAGTTAATATATCTACCTTTGTTTCTATGCATTTCAAGCGCCTCTTCACCACGATCCCGGCGATTCTTCTCCTGCTGACGGGCTTCGCGCCCACGGC
The DNA here is from genome assembly GCA_028707875.1 of Candidatus Peribacteraceae bacterium. Classification (GTDB taxonomy): domain Bacteria; phylum Patescibacteriota; class Gracilibacteria; order Peribacterales; family Peribacteraceae; genus JAQWAC01. The sequence goes on from JAQWAC010000001.1 coordinate 24,234, forward strand.
GTCAGCCGTGACGTTCTCCGATGCCGTCGGTACGGTCTACGATTCCTCTTTCTCCTATCTTTCCGATCGCAACATCATTCAAGGGTATTCGGACGGCTCCGGACGCCCTGATTCTCCGTTGAACCGTGCCGAAGCGCTGAAGGTTGTCTTGAATCTCGACAGCGAAACACAGTCGCGCGTCACGTGGTTTCAGTCACACATGCCTCCGCTCTCCCTCTTCACGGATGTGAGCCAGTCGGAATGGTATGCGCCCTATGTGGAGACAGCGTTCGAGAAGAATCTGATCACCGGTTATCCGGACGGTTCTCTTCGGCCGGGCCAACTCCTTCGCGTGGAAGAGGCCGTGGCTCTTCTCATGCGTTCCACGGGTGAGGACAGCAAGGCCGCCGAGCCCGCGGATCTTTCACTCTACATCGAGAATCGCGGCAATGAGTGGTTTACCTCTTCCATCAATGCGGCCGTCCGTAAGAATCTTATCATGCACTACGGTCGTCTCCGCCTGAATGCCGCCATCACGCGCGGCCAATTCTTCGACATGGCGTACCGTCTCCATTCCATCCGTGCCGGCAACGAGACCGCCTATACGGGACATGAACCTGCGGATCTTCCTCCGTCACTCCCGATGCATGCACGGGATTCCGAAGTTGCGGCCGGCGGTTTTGCATACGGGTCGGAGAAGTACTTTGCGATCTCCATGCCTTCTCTCGGCATCAGCGATCTCACCATTACGCATCCGCAGGATCCCTTCTCCAAAGAAGGCATTATGGAACCGCTTCAGTACGGCGTCGGGCATCTTTTCGGCTATCCCGGTGCGGGAGGCAAGGCGATGATCTACGGCCATTCGAGCGGTTATCCGTGGGACCTTTCCCAATTCACAAAGATCTTCCGTCAGATCAATAAGCTCAAGCAGGGAGATCGTGTCTATGTGACCTATGAGGGGACGGTCTACACGTACGAGGTGACCTACAACGAGACGGTGGAAGCGTCGGATACCTCGCCTTTCAATGACAACGGTTCGGGGGAGGAGTTGATTCTCTACACCTGCTGGCCGCCGGACAGCATTTCGCAGCGGTATCTGGTGCATGCGTTGCCGGTGGGGGCGGTGGCGGCACGCTGATTCAATGGATGCCGAGAATAATCCGTCGGCAGCCAGTCGCCTTCATGACGTATTTCACAATGCTTCATGTGATATTTCGGTGAAGTGCGCCGTTTACAAAACTCTGGCGGATCTGGTCTGGCTTCTTGTGATGCTTTACGACCGTGACTATCCCGATTGTCCCTGTACGACGTATAACGTCGTCGGATTATCCCCCAAATTCCATCGACTGGTGGGGAGTACCTACCCCTCCTTTGAAATGTCCTATCTGGATTCCTATCTTCACTCAAAAGGAACGCAGCGCGATGACGTCATGCGAAGAGTGGACCATGATGTGGATGTCATTGAGCAACGTTGCATCGATGTTCTGGAAGGTCGTACAACGCTGGATCGGCTGGAGTGCATGCTCGATCAAGACGGAGCGTAAAAAAAGAGCGGGTTGCCCGCTCTTTTTGCATGAACATTTGTGTGAATGTATTACTGGTTTTCGGCTTCCTCAAGGTCCTGCACAACGTTATTGAGCTCATTGAGCAGACAACGCGAGCGGCGCAGGGCACTCTGGCCCGGGCAGTACATCTGGATGATCTCGGGGGCCGCGGTGTGGGTGTCGATCGGGTTGCCGATACGCTGCGTGCGCCACTCGTAGTTCGGACGTGGCTGACCTTCGTCTTCGATGCCGAGCATCTTCGCCGCATTCACGCTGCGGGGATTGCGGTAGACGGTATCGGCGCGGGCGACGAGCATCGCGCTCCATTCATTGTATTGTGAGGCTGCGGCACCGAGCAGCAGTCCCACGAGAATCCCGCCGAGGAAGGCGAGGAGGGTGACTTGATGGCGTTTTGCCATGGGAGAGAGAGGAAAAGAAATAAGAAATGGAGATAATGATCAATTGCCGTTCAGGCGATAGAGGACGCCATTCAGATACTGGATGAGGCACCGCGTGCGGCGCTGATGCGATGTTCCCGCGCAATAATCGGGAACGGGCGTGATGGACGCCGGCTCGTGACGGCTGTCCGCAGGTTGATCATCCGCGGAACGGACTCCCGGAATCTCCGCGCTGGTCCCGTGAATCGTTTCATTCTGAATGCTGCGCGAATTTCTGTATTCGGTTGTATTCGTGCGTGAAACCCCCTGTGCGGCGCCGGGGTTCATACCGGAATAGGCGACTTGTGCGAGCTGTGTGACGCTCGCGGAGACGAGCGCTCCCGCGACGACACTCGCCATAATCGCCACGAGGAGGTGTGTACGTTTGACCATAAGAGAGATTGGTATGAATGTAAGAAGACATGGATATTATAACATAAAGTATTAATTTAGTAAAATATGTCAAATATGCAATTTGGACGAAGAAATGAAGCTTGTTAGGTTGTAGCTGGTTAGCTTCTTAGAGTACTTCGTAAAAGATAAGAAGCAAGGAAGCTTAAGAAGCTCTCAGCCGAAATTATCCGATTCTCCGCAGGATCTCTCTGTTGACGAACTCCTTTTGCCTTCCGTATGTCAGGCGTGACAGTTGCTTAAAGGCTTCGGACGCCTGCGGATCTTTGGCGTAGGTGGTTTCCAGCCACGGACGCGGGACTTCGATGGTGAAGGGGCGGGAGGGTTTGCCGTCGATGCAGAGCTTCATGGATCCCTTGAAGGCATCCATATTCACGAGATCCTGTTCCGAGAAGACCGGTGCCATTTCCTTGGCACAGACTTCCGCATCCTGCGGACCGATTTTGTAGAACATCATCGTTCCGATGTTGCCGAAGATCGCACCCTTCAGGCTCGTCTTGCCGGAGAGTTTGTCGTCCTTCTCCAACTGGTCGATATACTGGTGAGCGAGGATGAGGCCCAGACGGTATTTGCGTGCCTCGGAGAGGATGGATTCGATCGATTCCGTGATGAAGTTCTGGAACTCGTCGATGTAGAGGAAGAAGTCCCTGCGCTTGCTGTTGTCCTGCTGCTGGCGGCGCATGGCGGCCACCTGAATCTTGTTCACGAACATCATGCCCAGCAGTTGCGAGTTGATGTCGCCGATGAGACCTTTGCTGAGGTTTGCAAGCAGAATCTTGCCCGAGTTCATCACCTCCGAAATATCGAAGGCGCTCTTGGTCTGCCCCACGATGTTGCGGATGAGCGTGTTGGTCGTGAATTGTCCGAACTTGGCGGCGAAGTAGGGGATCATCTCCTGCTTCTCCCTCTGGCCTGTCATGGTCATCTGCTTCTCCCAGAAGGAGCGGACGATGGGATTCTTCACGCGGGAGACCTTGTATTTCTGCCACTCCTCGTCGGTGAAGAGCTTCACGAGGTCGGTGATCGCGCCGCCCTCCTCTTCGTCGTCCATGAGCGTCAGACAGCCGTTGCGGAAGTAGTCCTGAATGCGCGGGCCGAAGACTTCGTTGCCGAACATCTTCACCATCATGTTCATCGCATCGAGGGCGATGAGGTCTTTTTCCTCCGGCGTCTTTCCTTCCAGAAGGTTCAGGCCCATGGGGCGCTCGGTATCCGCCGGATTGAAGTAGATCACGTCATCGGCACGCTCACGCGGAATGTAGGGCAGAAGGTCTTCGATGAGCGAACCGTGCGGATCCACGACGCACATGCCTTTGCCCTGATGGAAGTCCTGCCGCGCCATGATCTGGAGAATCGAGGATTTGCCCGTACCCGTTTGTCCGATGATGTAGAAGTGGCGGAAACGGTCCTCGTTCTTCATGAAGATCTTGCGCTTTTCGCCGCGATAACTGTTGATGCCGAGGAAGAGTCCCTCTTCGGGGATATCCTTCGGGGAAGTCGCAATCTTAAAGTTCTGCCACTTGATTGTTTCCACTTTGTTGTATTTGGTGTTCGGCAGATGGAAGAAGCTCGTGAGTTCGCTCGCACCCAACAGCATCTTTGGCGAGGCGATCGCCTGGAGGAGGGAACGTCTGGGACTGCGCCGGATGAAACGTTCGACGATGGTCCGCTGGTTCACGAAGTGAGGTTTCCGGAAGCTGTTTCCACGCACGTCATCGAACTGCGCGAATGCGGCGAGGACGGTCTCCAGCAGAATCTTCGAGCGCGCCTGCGTCTCCGCGGACGTCACGATGCGCACGACGCAGTGGAAGCCGGGACTGCCTGCCTTCTCATCCACGGCTTTGCTGTACTCCTCAGCCATCTGCGAGACCCGTTCGCCGGTGGATTGATTCTCCTGCTGCGGGGTGAGATCGCTGCCCGGAAGAAACATGCTTGCGACGGCGCCGAGCCAGGTGAGGGGATTCAGGAAACTTCCGTGCTTCTTCTTCGGATTGATCAGACGGATGGCCTCGTCCTGCAGTTTCTTCTGCCAGCCTCCATCGGCGGGGGTGAGGACGAACTGGATCGCAGCACCTTCGGAGATTTTCAGTTTCGAGAATGCATTGGTGATGGTGTTGAGCGGATCGCTCTTGAGTTGCTGATAGGTCCGGAAGACGGACGTGAAGGGTTTCTTCGGGAGAACAACCTGTGCGGAGACCACGGAGGTGTCCGTGAAAATGTTGTAGTCCTCGACTTCATCGATGATGGTATCCGGATAGAAGGAGGTGAATTGCTTCTCGATCAGATGTGCGACCTTCCGCGGGCAGACGACGAAGAAAAGAATTTCGCCTGCGAGTGCGGCGTACTCCATCGAGAAGAACGGATGCCCTTTCCAGAAGCGGTCGAAATCGGACGAATGAAGGCTGTGGAGGGACTGATAGAGGTGATCCATGACTCCGAGCACTTCCTTGAAATCCTGCCCGGTGGAGAACTTTTCCGACTCTCTCTCCTTATCCTCCTTGCTCTCCTTCTTCGGCACCAGCAGTTGCAGGAAGACGAGGTCCTGCTCGCGTTTGAGATCCGCGCGAAATCTCAGAAACCAGAGGATTCCCCAGCCGAGTGCGGCGGCTGCAAGAATGCCGATGAGCAGGAGGACGAAGTCCATCACAAACGTATCCTACCATTGTACCACAAAATCCACTCATTCAGTAGGGAGTGATATGCCGTTCTTTGGCATCCCTCAGTCATTCTTCAATGTTTCTAATGTGAGTATTCGTTGGAGTAACTGCAAGTTTCTACTTTTCAATAATGCGCGAAGACAAGCTTTGCTTGTCTGGAGCGCCTCCTCTAAAGGGAAAGGATAGCTCGTGAAAGGGAAACCGCCAGGTTTCTCTTTCACGCTTCTTATTTGTTCCACATCTCCCTCGCCTTCATCAGCGTCATCACCTTGTCGAGCAGCGTCTTGATCGTCATTTCGCTCTTGATGAAAAAGTCATCGGCTCCAAGCTCAATGCTGCGTTCCTTATTCTTGGTATCTCCGAAGTTCGTGAGGACGATCACCGGGAACTTCCGCTGCTCGCGCGGGAAGCGTTCCAGAACACCGAAACCGTCGAGAATCGGCATGTTCAGGTCCAGAATGAGGAGGTCCGGAACCTGCTTTGTGATCTCGTCGATCGCCTCCTGTCCGTTCTTCACCGTACGCAGCTGAAAGCCCGCAAGCGAGAACTTCTTCACATAGACGTCCCGGAGGACGGCATCGTCTTCGGCGATAATGATGTTGGCTTGGGCGGGCATCAACTATCATTATAGACCTTTTCTTGCCGATAGTGAAGAGCATCTTTCCGCTACAAGCCGCGTAAATTACGCGATTGCCAGCCGAACATAGGCCAGAACCTTGGCGTTTCCGAGGAATTGTTCGACGGACTTGGTCGGGTCCTTCACGAACGGTTGCTTCAGGAGGGCATTCTCTTCACGAAACTTTTTTTCCTTTCCCAGCATGATCTTGTCGAACATCGCCTCGGGCTTCCCCTCTTTCCTGAGCTGTTCGCGCCAGATCTCCTTCTCCTTCTCCACTTTGTCCGCGGTGACTTCTTCGGGGCGCGTATACAGCGGGCCCATCGCTGCGGCGTGCATGGCGACGTCGCGGGCGGCCTCCACGGAACCTCCTTCCAGACTGATGATGACACCGATCTTGTTGTTCGTGTGCAGGTACGTTCCGATCGTCGCACCGGAGATCAGGCGCATCTCGCCGACGGTGATGTTCTCTCCGAGCTTCTGCACGAGTGCCGGAGCGGTCTCCTCTGCGAGCGTCTTGGCGGCCGCTTCCCCCTTCTTCAGAAGGGTTTCCGCGAGAGCGGTCCCGGCGGCACGGAATGCATCCGCGCGGGAAACGAAGTCCGTCTCGCATTTCAACTGCACGATGGCGGCTTTTCCCGCTTCCTGCGCAAGGAAGATCACACCCTCGAACTGATCGCGTGCGGCCTTCTTGGCGGCCTGAGCGATACCGCGCTTGCGGAGGATTTCGATGGCCTGTTCTTCATTACCGTTCGCTTCGTCAAGCGCTTTCTTGCATTCCAGCATGGGGACACCGGTGCGTTGGCGGAGGGAGGCGACGGCGGCGGCGGAGACGGGGGTCATAAAGCGAGGGGGAAGGGGATAGGGCGTAGGGCGTAGGGTCAGGCTTTGAGTTCTTCGGGGGAGCGCTCTTTGGAGGAACCTCCGAGGGAATCGCGGACCGTGAGGAGAATCTTGCCGATCGATTTCACGGCGTCGTCGTTGGCGGGGATGAAGATTTTGAAGAGGGAAGGGTCCACGTTGCTGTCGCAAATGCCGTAGACGGGGATCTTCAGGATATTCGCTTCCAGGACCGCCACGCGATCGCGCAGGGCATCGATGACGAAGACGGCATCGGGGATCTTGTTCATGCCGGAAACGCCTCCGAGGGCGGTCTCGAGTTTTGCCAGCTTCTTGCGGAGGGAGGTCTGCTCCTTCTTCGTATACTTCTCCACCTCGCCGGAACGGAAAGATTCCTTCAGATCGAGGAAGTACTTGATGCGCTTCTTCAGAGTGGACCAGTTCGTGAGGAGGCCCGGGATCCACTTCTTGGTGACGGTGGGCTGACGGAGCGATTCGCCGATCTCTTCAATCAGCGGGATGCTCTGTTGCTTTGTGGAAATAAAGAGGATCGACTTGCCCTCATTCTGGAGCTTCTTCAGCTCGTTCACGGTCCTTTCCAGATGCGCACACGTTTGCGTGAGGTCGAAGATATGGATGCCTTTGCGGACGCCGAAGAGGTACGGCGCCATCTTGGGGTGCCATTTGTTCTTCGGGTGACCGATGTGGCAGGCGGCGGCGAACAGGTCTTTTTCCGTGGGGAGGGACGACATAAGGACGAAGGGGAATGGAAAGAGGTTAGGAAGGTAAGGAAGGGGAGTAAGGGCAGGAAGGTGCTTCATCATTCCTGATTCCTGCACGGCGCAAGGATAACAAGGGAGAACCGGAGCGGTGATGCAACGTCCTTATCTTCCTTCCGGCGTCATCTTGCGTGGAGCGGAGGTTTCCCCGAAGGGCCAGGACCGCAGCAATCAGTCGGAAGTGCAGGGGGTTTATACAGAAAGTCCGGGGGTCCCGCAACGCAAATTGGAGGAAAATTTCGGCTGATCCGATAGAATGACGCCTCATTTCCCCATTCATCATGCCCTCCACTTCCTCCATCATTCAGGCGCTCTCGCTTGCCACTTTGGTCGGAAATATCTTTATTGTGTTAGCCCTCATGGCTGTTACGGTACGGTATTTGCAGAAGAAGCCTTGTTTTCTCACGGCGTTCATCCGGCGCCACGGGTTACTTCTCCTCTTCGTTGTGGCGCTCTTTGCATCTGCGGGGAGTTTGTACTTCTCCGAAATCGCGAAGTATACGCCGTGCAAAGAGTGCTGGTTTCAGAGAATTTTCATGTATTCGCAGGTGCCCGTTCTCCTTGTGGCGCTGATCCGGAAGGATCGCGGAATCGCTCCGTACATTCTGACGCTCTGTGTGATCGGTGCGGTCATTTCTTTGAAGCAGTATGGCAGTCAGGTGCAGGCGATTCTCATCCCCGCACTCACCGGAAGTTGCGGCGACCCCGCGGCCAATTGCGCCTCCACGCAGATTTTCAAGTACGGCTATATCACCATTCCCTTCATGGCCTTCACGGGATTCCTCATGAATGCACTCATGAGCCTGGTGGTGATGCGCAAGCAGGCTTGATGTCCGTGATCATTCCGGCCTGAATCGCACCGTGGAGAGGATGTTCCGATGGAGCCGCCTCCCCTCGGCCGTGATCTGCGGTGCATCCTCAAAGAGGGTGGAGAAGCGATAGATCTTTCCTCCGTCGAACGCCATGGTTTCCATAGCGGAGAATCCTGCGGCGTTGACGCGGAACTCGCGTTCCTGAGCGGAGAGTCCGTCGACGGAAGCTCTTCGTGCTTCAACGATGGTGACGGAGGGCTGCCCCTCAAATCCGGTGGCACGTTCCGTATCCAGATCCCTCAGATAGGCTTTCAAGGAGGCGGCCTGTGTGACATAGGCTTCAAATATCGTGCCGCTTGCCCGATAGCGCATGAGTTCGTCGGCGTCGGATTTGCTGACGAGGGAGAAGGATGCGGGGAGCTTGAAGTTGTAGGACCAGTGGGAATTGATGACGGGTTGCCAGTCCGGGAACGTGTCCGCGGGCGCGGACGTCTTGTGAAGAACGGCGTAGCCACCCGCAGCCACAGTCATCACGAGGACGAGAGTGACCGCCGCCGCTTTCGGCGGACAGCGGCATATGTGGGGGAGAGGGAACTGCATGGGACGAAGGCGGACTTGATTACGTAAGCCGTTTGATGAGCTCGCTGACGGTGAGTCGTTCCTGCTTCAGGTTGTCACGGTCACGGATGGTCACCGTATCCTTGGCACCTTGTTTCTCATCTTCACCGAGCGTGCCGAAGTCCACGGTGATGCACTTGGGTGTGCCGATTTCGTCCTGCCGGCGGTAGCGCTTGCCGATGGATCCCGTGACATCAAAATCAACGACGAGATTCGTTTCCTGAATAACTTTGTTGTACAACTCTTGTGCCTTGGCGATGAGATGTTCCTTCTTGGAGAGGGGAAGGATCGCAACATCGACAGGGGCGACTTTCGGATCGAATTTCATGACGATTCTCGTCTCTCCGTTCTCGAGTGTCTCTTCGGTATAGGCATCGAGGAGCACGGCGAGAGTGATGCGGTCGGAACCGAAGGACGGTTCCATGACGTGCGGAATGATCTTGCGGTCCGGACTGTCGGGATCGGTGTACTTGAGCTCCTGCCCGGAGAACTTCTCGTGCTGCGTGAGATCGAAGTCCGTCCGGTATGCGGCGGCGGCGCACAGTTCTCCCCATCCCCACGGGAATTTATACTCGATGTCCGTCGTTCCTTTGGAGTAGTGCGAGAGCTCGTCCTTTTCGTGATCGCGGAGGCGGAGGTTTTTCTTGGCGACTCCCAGTGTTTCCGTGATGAAATTCCAGCTGTCTTTTTTCCATGCGGCGAAGATATCCTCCCACTTCTGTTTTTCGGGATCGAAGAAGTATTCAATTTCCATCTGTTCGAATTCCCGCGTGCGGAAGGTGAAGTTCCCCGGCGTGATCTCGTTGCGAAAGGCCTTGCCGATCTGCGCGACGCCGAAGGGCAGGCGCAGGCGCATGGTGTCGAGGATGTTCTTGAAGTTCACGAAGATGCCCTGCGCCGTCTCCGGTCGGAGATAGATGTCGCTCCCTTCGCCCTCGATCACGCCCTGCTGCGTCTTGAACATGAGGTTGAACTTCTTGGCCTCCGTCCACGCGACTTTGCCGCAGGCGGGGCAGGGGATTTTCTCCGCGACGAGCATGGGCTGCACCTGATCGAGTTTGAGAACGGCAGCCGCTTCCACACCCAGTTTTCCCTCCAGGAGCTTGTCTCCGCGGAAGCGCTCTTTGCAGTTCTTGCAGTCCACCAGCGGGTCATTGAAGTTGCTCACGTGTCCGCTCGCTTCCCAGACTCTCGGATTCATCAAAATCGAGGCGTCCAGTCCCACCATATCCGGCCGCTTGTGAACGAACGTCTTCCACCACTCCTTCTTCACGCGGTTCTTGAGTTCCACGCCCAGAGGCCCGTAGTCCCACGTATTGGCGAGTCCGCCGTAAATGTCAGATCCGGGGAAAATGAAACCTCTGCGCTTGCAGAGGGAAACGAGCTGGTCGAGGGTGGAGGCGGGCATGGTGCCGCTACGTTAGCGGAGACAAAGAAAAATGGCTATCACCCTCATGAGCACGAAGAGCGAAGTGGAAAGTGCCATAAGTGGAAAGTATTCTTCGTGCTGATTCTCAGCTGATTTGCTTTCCACTTCGTCACTTTTCCGCTTCCCACTTCTTCCGGAAAAGCTTTGGAATAGGCAAAAACATGGCTATTCCTAGAAACAGATAAATATGTTATAATTATATCAAAGTACATGAACACCCTTCTTCGCCGCATAGGCCCCGCCTGTGTCACCCTCGGTGCGATCCTGGCGCCGGCTTCCGTGCTGGCACAGGCGGCCGCGGAGTCGAGCGCCGCGAGCAAGGGGGCTTTCATGGTGATGGGAATGCTCATTGCATTCCTGTTGCTCTGCGTGCTGCTCACGCGGATATGGGTGGGCATCGTCAATGTCTCTCTCCTTGATGTGGAGCCGATTTCCTCCATAGAGCGTCGCCATCCGTATCTTCCGTCTTTCCGCATCATCATCGGAACGGTGCTGGCGACGGTGATTCTTTTCGTCTTGTCGATCAGAGCATTCGGAACCATCGCGCCGTTTTCCGGTGCGGGCGGCATGGAGCGTGCCATCGGAATTTTCGGTGTTCTTACGCCGCTCGCCATTCTCGCACTCCTCCGATGGAAGCATGCGAAGGAGTATGTCTTTGCGTGTGGCATCGGCACGATCGTGGGACTCATTCTCATCGGTTTTCAGGCGAAGCTTCTGGATCAGACCGGACAGCCCGATCCGTTCCTGATGGCGCTCGGAGTCACCGGCATCGCGCTCGCGTGGCGCTTCCTCTTCGGGCCGTGGTTGCCACACATCAAGGCGACGGTGCTCGGAACGTTCATCTTCTGGATTGCGTTCCATCTTCTCTGGAAGGAGGCGCCGATGGCACGGATGGCTCATATGCTCGCGATCGCGGTTGCGCTCATCCCGGCCGTGATCTGGTGTGCGCTCTTCCTCAAGTATCATCGGGAGCGCATGACGCTCGTGCTCCTCATGTTCTTCTCGGGGATGCTCTCCACCGCTCCGATTCTCTTCTACGATGCGCTCGTGCGCAGGGGGGTGGAACTGCAATTCTTCCTCTTCAAGATCGTGCCCGAGAACTTCTCGCGTTCCTCAAGTGCGTTCGTGAGCGGGAACATCTCGACATCCACGAGCATTCAAAGTTCACTCCTCTCCACCCTTCTCGCTTTTCTCATCGTGGGCCTCATTGAGGAGGGCAGCAAGCTGTGGGTGCTGCGCAAGAGCGGAACGGAATTCTTCCGCAGCATCAATGACGTGGTGGAGCTTGCGATCATCGTTGCGATCGGGTTCGCATTCGCAGAGAACGTCATCAATCCCACTTACTTCGTCGGATTCGTGCAGCAGTATCTTCTGGCGCCCTCTTCCGCCGACTGGGAGGCGTTCATCGGGAATGTCGTCGGCCGTTCCATCCTGACAACCATGGTGCACATCGTCTCCACGGGCGTGATGGGATACTTCCTGGGTCTTGCGATCTTTGCGGGTCCGTATCTGGAGGAAGCGCATATGCGGGGGAAGACGTCGCTCGTCGCCGTGATCGTCCGCACGATCCTGCGATTGCCGGAGAAAGCGGTCTTCCGGAAGCAGGTGCTGTTCACGGGGTTCGTGATCAGCGTCGTGCTGCACGGTCTCTTCAACTTCATGGTCTCTCTGCCGGATCTGTTGCCGGGCAATCCGCGGACGCTCGGTGATCTCTTCGGCGCATCATCCGGATCGTGGTTACACCTCTTCTCGATCATTCTGATTCCTTCCCTCTTCTACGTGCTCGGCGGATTCTGGATCCTGAGTGCTCTCTTCTATGAAGGGGAAAATCGCAAAGATCACGGACATCTCATTTTAACCGATACGTTTGTTCACTGAATGGGATCGTTAATTCGGCATGCATTGCCTGAAGGAACTTAAGGTGGACAGAGCGCCTCTCATTCCCTGCCGTAGCGTTGTTACACGGGGCAAGGGTGAGTACAATGCGCGGGCACTCATTTCGGAGTTTACGGAGCGTGGATGCATTCCGTGCTCCCTGTTTTCCCGCCCTCACTATGCACACCCGCTTCCCGCTTCTCCGTTCCCGTATCGGTTTCCTCTCCGTGACGGCGACGATGCTCTTTCTCATTCCGTGTTCGCTCTTCGCAGCCGATGTGGCTGATGTTCTGAAAACACCCGATCAAACGTTCGTGACACGGGGGGAGTTCATCCGCGCAGCGGTGAAGTTGCTCGGCATTCCGGAGGAGGCGGGAGCGACGCTTCCGTACAGACGCGTCCCGAAGAATCTGGAAAAGGTCGTCTCTGCGGCGTACGCGCGCGGGGCACTCGCAACATTCGGCAAAGAACTCTTTCCCGGCCAACCGGTCAACCTCGGTCAGGCATTGGAAGTGCTCACGGTCCTGAAGGGGCTTACGGCGGATAGCGCAGAGGATTATCGTGATCTGAACGGCGCGACAGCGGGACTCAAACGGGCGGTGCAGGCGGCACTCGACCAGCAGTGGGTCGAGCCGAAGAGTTCCTCGATCTTCGGCGTGAAAGATCTTCTTACGGGCAAAGAAGCGCGCATTCTTCTGAGGAAAGTGATGGGCGAAGGCGGTGCCGAGGACGGCGGCACGCAGGAGGATGCCATTCCGACCATTCGCATCGAATTCAAGTCGCCGGGTTCTCAGCCGGCGGGAGAGCTGCCCAAATCGCAAATTCTTGAGGCGCTCTGGAAAATCGTCAACGATGATTATCTCTACTCCGACAAGATCAGCCAGGAAGATGCCGCGTATCGGGCGGCCGAAGGTCTGGTGGAGAGTCTCAATGATCCGTACTCCACATTCTTCCGTCCTGCGACGGCGCGGAATTTCCAGACGCGCATCAACGGAGAGATCAGCGGCATCGGAGCTCAAGTGGAGGATCGTGCGGGAGTTCTGACGATCGTGACGCCGCTCACGGGTTCTCCGGCCGAGAAAGCCGGTCTCAAGCCCAATGATGAGATCCTGTCCGTGGACGGCGTGAGCATCGTGGGACTTCCTTATGAGGAGGCTGTGGACAAGGTCCGCGGCCCCAAAGGGAGCCCGGTCAAGCTCCATATCCGCAGGAACGGCAGCGAGTTCGATGTTTCCGTCATCCGCGATATGATCAAGGTGCCGGAGATTGATGTGAAGTGGCGGGAGCAGATTGCGGTCGTGCAGCTGATGCAGTTCGGCAAGCTCACGGACACCGATCTCCGATCGATTATGCAGGATGTGGCCAAGAAGAAGCCTCTGGGTGTCATCCTCGATCTTCGCAATAATCCGGGCGGTCTGCTGCATGCGGCGGATGTGGTGGTGAGCAATTTCCTCCCCGTCGGAAGTCCCGTCTCGATCATCAAATCCCGGACGGGTGAGAAGACCGAAGTGACGGATCTCCCCGCGACGATCGACGCCTCCGTGCCGATGGTCGTGCTGGTGAACAAGGGGTCCGCTTCCGCCTCCGAGATCGTCGCAGGCGCTCTGCAGGATGCCGGTCGCGCAACCGTCGTGGGCGAGCAGTCATTCGGCAAAGGGACCGTGCAGGAGATTCTTGAATTCTCCGACCATTCCAGTCTGAAGCTCACGATTGCGGAGTGGCTCACGCCCAAGAGGCGCAAGATCGACGGCATCGGGGTGAAGCCGGATATCATCGTCCCCGCCTCCGAACGCGATGATCAGCTTCTCAAGGCGGTGGATATCATAAAAAGGACACGCTGAAACAAGCGTTCATTATCGAGCGACCGGTAATGAGCACAAAGGCTCCGCTGGTCGCTTTTACATGTTGCTGTAAAACTTCTTCTGTCTGTTCACCGTACGGAACTCCTCGCGCTTGAGGGCCTTGATGCGGATGAGACGCTTGTTGGGCTTGCGGGCATGATGGGCGCGCTGGCGGAGCAGCTTCATGAGTCCCGTTTTCTGCACCTGGGATTTGAAGCGCTGCTGCAAGCGGTCATTGCTTTCATCGCCGTGCTTGTGTGCGTGAATCGTCATAGAGCGGGGGAAGCGTAAGGAAGAGCGGAGGGGATTGCAAGAAAAAATGCCGCCAAAGACCCGGAAGAACGAAGTGGAAAGCGGAAAGAATGAAGTGGAAAGCACTGTGCTTGGTCGAAGTTTCCTTTCCACATCGTTCTTCGATGTCAGATCATGTTCGATTGAACACGATATTTTGCATCTCTTGGGCATTGCTTCGATGGGCACTTCTCTCTAAAATCCACCAAGATATGGCATCCGCAAAACAGCAGTACACCGCAGAGAACATTCAAGTTTTGGAGGGACTGGAACCCGTCCGCAAGCGCCCCGGCATGTATATCGGCTCGACGGACGAACGCGGTCTCCATCACCTTGTCTATGAGATCGTGGACAACGCGATCGACGAGGCGATGGCCGGACATTGCAACCTTGTCATTGTCACTCTTCACGATGACGGCTCCGTGAGTGTGGATGACAACGGTCGTGGAATTCCGGTGGATATTCACCCGAAGGCGAAGAAGTCCGCCCTTGAAATCGTGCTTACCACACTCCATGCGGGAGGCAAATTCGGCGGTGATGAGAGCGGCTACAAAGTCTCCGGCGGGCTCCACGGCGTGGGTTCCTCCGTCGTGAACGCGTTGAGCGTCAAAATGCATGCGGAGGTCTACCGCGACGGAAAGGTCTGGATGCAGGATTACGAACGCGGCAGGCCGGTGGCCGATGTCAAGGCCAAGGGTGAAACCAAGAAGCAGGGGACGCTCATCCGCTTCTGGCCGGACAAGGAGATTTTCGACACGCTCGATTTCTCTCTGGTCGTCATCATGAACAGGTTGCGTCAGCAGGCGTACCTCACGCGCGGCATCACGATCGGCCTGCTCGACGAACGCGAGAAACGGTCGGAGGAGGATCAGAAGTATCCGCGCCTGTATCGTTTCCACTTCGAAGGGGGCATCTCCGCCTACGTGCAACATCTCAATGACTCCAAGGATGTCATCGGCAAGCCCATTTGGTTCGAAAAGGAGGTTCCCGAGGGATTCGTGGAGGTTGCTCTGCAGTACACGCGGTCCTTTCAGGAACTGGTGGCGAGCTTCGCGAACAACATTCATACCACGGAAGGCGGACATCACATGACCGGTTTCAAGGCCGCGATCACCCGCACCATCAATGCCTACGCCCGCACGCAGAGCATCCTGAAGGAGAAGGACGAGAACCTCACGGCCGATGATGTCCGCGAGGGGCTCACGGCGATCATTTCCGTGCGTCTGAAGGATCCGCAGTTCGAGGGTCAGACCAAATCCAAGCTGGGCAATGCCGAGATGAAAACCGCTGTGGAGACCGTTGTGAATGAGAAGCTCGCGGAATACTTTGAGGAGCATCCGGGTGAAGCCAGAGATATCGTTGCCAAATGCACCCTTGCCGCCCGAGCCCGTCTGGCCGCCCGCGCCGCCCGCGATTCCGTCATCCGCAAAGGTGCGCTTGACGGCATGACGCTGCCGGGCAAACTGGCGGACTGCTCCAGTCGCGATCCCAGCGAGTGCGAACTCTTCATCGTCGAGGGCGATTCCGCGGGGGGGTCCGCCAAGCAGGGTCGCAATCGTGAGTTCCAGGCGATCCTGCCGCTCCGCGGAAAGATTCTGAATGTGGAGCAGTCACGTCTGGACAAGATGCTTGTGAATAACGAAATCAAGTCGCTGGTCATCGCACTTGGCGTGGGTATCGGGGAAGTGAAGGACTTCAGCAAGCTCCGCTACCACCGTGTGGTGATCATGACCGATGCCGACGTCGACGGCGCGCACATCCGCACGCTGCTGCTGACGCTTTTCTTCCGCTACTTCCCGGAGCTGATGGAAGCGGGCTTCATTTACATCGCCCAGCCGCCGCTCTACAAGATCAACAAAGGCAAGGAGGTGATGTATGCGTACTCCGATGAAGAGAAAGATAAGATCTTGAAGGAGTGGGGCGTCAAGCCCGAGGAACTGGAGATCAAAGATGAGGATGAGACGGCGCCCGTGCCCGAGGAGAATGAGGCGCTTACCAAAGGCGCCAAGGCCAAGAAAGATGAGCCGAAGAAGACGGCACGCGTGAATATTCAGCGCTACAAAGGCTTGGGAGAAATGAATCCCGAGCAACTGTGGGATACCACGATGAATCCTGAGAGCCGCAGCCTGCTTCGCGTCACGATGGAGGATGCCGAACAGGCGGATGCCACCTTCACGACGCTCATGGGTTCCGAAGTCGCCCCGCGCAAAAAATTCATTCAGACGCATGCCAAGACCGTCAAAAACTTGGATATCTGATCCCTATTCCTTTGAAATTGTCACCCCGAGCTGTCGCGAGCATCGCGAGCGACAAGACGAGGGGCAGACGCACGCCAAGACGGTGAAGAATCTGGATATATGATTTCAGATTTTCTTGTTGTTGGCTTCTTTGTACTGGTAGTTGCTCTATCTGTATTGGTCCCTTACTTCGTTCTTCGTAGCTCCTTTCGCCAGTACAGCGGTCCACGTAATTTCATACAAGCTTTGATTTTGTTCATTGTGGCTGTTGCCAGTGTATCGATTCTTTCTTTTCTCATCATTTGTGGATTCCATCGGAGTGGCTGTATGTGATGAAGAGAGAAGGCTTCGCAGCTCCCTTTGCTGGACCTTCCCTTTACCCTCCCGTGGCGGCGGGCTCCTCCACGATTATGAAAAAATCCGTGCCGAAGCATTGGGTCTCATGAATCAGTCGTCCGTCGGTCCCACAAACTGATCCCGCAGCGTATACGTATCCAGATTCTTCTCGCCCAGCAGCTCAATCACCTTCTCGATGATGCCTGCGAAGGGCACTTCCTGCTGCTTGCCGGCCTTCATATCTCTGAGGATGATCGTCTCGCGCTTCACTTCCATCTTGCCGAGCAGGAGCGCGAATTTGGCCTCGAACTTGTCGGCAAGTCTCATCTGGCTTTTGAGTGAAGCCTCGCCGAGTGCGCCGACGCTGTGCACGCCTTTCTCGCGGAGATCGGCAATGAGCCTGAGGCAGGTCTTTTTGGCTTCCGGACCCAGCTGCGCGACGAAGACATCCATCTGGTCCTTGTGAGGTGCCTGCACGCCCGCTTCCTTCATGTGCCACATGATGCGCTCCATGCCGCCCGCGAATCCGACTCCCGGAGTCGGTTTGCCGCCGAGCAGTTCAATCAGTCCGTCGTAGCGGCCGCCGCCGCCCACCGCGTTCTGGGCACCGGTGTTGGAATCCCAGAATTCAAAGACGGTCTGCGTGTAGTAATCCAGTCCGCGCACCAGCCCCGGATTTGGAACGTACGAGACACCCAGTGCATCCAGATACTCAAGCAGGGTCGCATGGAACTGCCTGCTCTCCTCATCCAGAAACTGTTCCAGCTTTGGGGCGTTCTTCACGAGGATTTGCGTGTCTTCCTCCTTGGAATCGAGCAGGCGCAGGGGATTGGTTTCCAGCCTGCTGCGATCCAGCTCGGGGAGCTGGCGTTCCTTCCCGACGAAGAAGTCCTTGATGGCCTGCACGTAGGCTTTGCGGTTCTCGGCCGTGCCGATGTTGTTGATCTGCAGCGTCAGGCGATCGAGAATCCGGATATCTGCGAAGATGTTTGTGATCACGTGAATGAGTTGGGCATCCAGACTGGGATCCTTGAGTCCGATCACTTCCAGATCGAACTGGTGAAACTGGCGGTAGCGCCCCTTCTGTGGACGGTCGTGACGGAAGCACGGCCCGATGGCGAAGAACTCCACGGGCTGCGGCAACTGCTGCATGCCGTGCTCGATGTAGGCGCGACAGATGCCGGCGGTGAATTCCGGCCGGAGAGCAAAGGTGCCGGCCTTGTCCGCTTCCGCACTCTTGCCGCTCACGGCGAACAGCTCCTTCTCCACGATGTCCGTGTGCTCGCCGATGCCGCGCTCGAAGATGGAGCGATACTCGAAGATGGGCGGATCAATGCGCTTGTAGCCCGCCTGACGGGCGCGGTGTCGCACGGCCTTCTTGATGTAGGTCATGTAACGCTGTTCCTCGGGGAGGACATCGTGCGTGCCTTTCGGTGTGCGGAATTGGGGCTCAGCCATACGAGAGATGAGTGTACCAGTCGTCATGTGAGTTGAGAAGGGTCGATTGGGATTTACATAAGAAGAAATGCGCGTGCAGCACGCAGCTGGGGTTCACGAACCCCAGCTGTAGACTTCGTCTTGGAACTCTCTTATGCGACGGCGTGCACCGCATCGGCCACCTGCGCGGAACATGATGTGATGAATCGTCGCGTAGCTTCCTGATTTGACGAGGTCTCATCCACTGCAAAGGTGCCGTCGGCATGGCGTCTGAGCGCGACGCCGCGTGGCACTTCGCGCTGATTCACATAGGCGACCTCATCGCCGGTGCGGATAGGGAGAATATTGACCATGAGATAAAGGGGGAAAAATGGGTAAAAAAGAAAAAACCCTCGGGTGAGCGAGGGCTGATTCGCAAGTTGGAAATTGTCTACACCAACTCACGCCCTCGCAACGAGTGCATCATCATGTGCATCATGCCGAAGGAGTGGGACTGCTGAATCACGGGCGCAGTGTAAGCCGAGTTCGGCTTCTGTCAATGGAATAGTGGGGAGTGGGCGCAGCAAGATTACTATTTGTTTGGGGTGAGGATGAGGGTGGGTTTTCGAGGGAACAATCAATGGAAGGCGGGGATGAATATCTGTGCAAAGAACAAGGTATCAACGGGAGAGGTGTAATGGTTTCCCGGTACTCGCCCCAAGCCCTTGCACATTACAGGATCATACGTGAAGGGCTGGAGCGAAATTCCGGGCGTAGTGACGCCTTCGATCATGCCGCGTGCTCATGGGAATGAGCCTGTGACAATGCCGTTCTTACAATTTCATTGCGTCGTTCGCGAACGTATTCCCAGATCATTGCCTCCACCAATTCCGTCGCCGATACAGAATCGATATTTACTTGCGAAGGCGGAGTCACTTCCCTCCCTCCCGATCCCCATGCACTCGAGCGTCTTGCCACCGCAAGTCTACTGAGGGAATCGCGGTCGGCATTTGCAGCCCAGAGAACAAAGCGTGCACGTTCCGCGTCTATGAGCTGTCGCACATCATAGCGAATGCCAATGTCGTCGCCCCAAGGATTTTCATCGATTTCTGTCATTTCCGTGAACGGGTGAAGGTCATGGGTAGCGACAGAAATATCTGTCCCCCGACGAGTCACAACGCCGACACGCGCTCTTTGCCACTCATTCAATCGCGTGATCACTGCATTCATACAGGTCTCAATTCTGGTTTGAATTTCCCCCTTCTCTCTTCTGTTGTAATAACGAGATTCTGCTCCGCCATCGATCAGTATCACACCCCCGGGATCGATACCGAGGAAGCCGGGGAGTTGCTGCGTCCCCTCTGGCACGATGTAACTCGGGGGAAGATCGTGCATGGCGGCAGATGTGCCAGACGTATCACCATGAGCCAAGACGCCGACGCGTGCTCTTTGTCCTTCAAGTAATCTCTCGGTCACTGTTCTAAGAAAGATATGGATTCTCGCCTGAATCAATGCTTGGTTACAGAATTCAGATTCTTCTCCGGGGTCGATCAGTATCACCCCTCTGGGATCGATGCCGACAAATTCAGAGAGCTGTTCCACCCCTTGTGGTACGACGTAGTTCGGTACGGGTGGTTGTCCGGGGATGCCGTTGATTGTTTCGGGACTATTCATAATTAAATTGGGAAAGAAATATGCTCATATCATTTGCGCAGAGAGCCTCTGAGATGAAATATCTATAAATAATTGCTATAAATTAATATTATATGTTATATTCATAACATGATTACTCTCACGGATGTCCTTCGGGACATTATTGCCGATAACCCGTTCCTGCAGTTCGGGATACAGAAACGGATCTTCAATCTCTCGAGTCTCAGTCGAGAACTGCAACCGCAGGTCGAAATTCGAGCCAAGAAGGATGTGCGCAGCAGTGCAATCCTGATGGCATTATCACGCCTGCAGCGTGCGGAGCAGAAAAAAGTTCCCCAACGTGAGCAAATTCATGCCAAGAGTGTCACTATTCAAACAGGTCTTTCGATTTACACGTTTACAAAAACAAAAGATGTCCATAAAGGCATGAATATGCTTTTCATCGAGCTGCAAAAGAACAATGGTTACATCACGATTTGTGAAGGAACTCAGGAAATTACCATCCTGCTGGATAGCGCGCATGCACATCGTGTGAAGCATTTCATGCCCCAGCAGCCAAAATATCATCAAGATCGTCTTGCGGCGCTTGGCCTTTCGTTCGATGAGAAACTGTACCTGCCGACGCCAGGGATGATTTACCTTGTTCTTCAGCAGCTCATGCTGCAGAGCATCAACCTCATTGAAGTATCATCGACTTACACGGAACTGACGCTCTATGTCGCTGAACAAGACGCGAAGCTTGCATTTGAAACGCTCTATCGGCTCATTAATGCCGGAAAAGATTTTTAATGAAAAAGAATAACCAATGATGGAGTGGGGCGAGCGAAGGGTTTCGAACCCTCGATCCCGCGTCTGCGGGAGCCACAACTTGGCGTTTATTATTCATTCGCCACAGCATACTGCGGCGTGGCCAACTGAGCTACGCCCACAGGTATATGTAATTGAATTGATAGTGGGGCGAGCGAAGGGTTTCGAACCCTCGACCTCCAGGGCCACAACCTGGCGCTCTAACCAACTGAGCTACGCCCGCCACGTGAAAGGCATGGTACTGAGAGTGGGCACCGAATTCCAGTGAGCTTATGCCGATTTCTTCCGATCATCGGAGATATTGTCCGCGCGAATGATCGCGATGGTGCTGTCCGTCGCCTCGCCTGTCGGTGCCGGAGGTGTGACAGGAGATTTTCCGGGGTGTGTTTCCGACTTCGCGGGTGCGGCGGGTGCCGGCGGTTTCGGTACAGCAGGCTCGGCGATCGCCTGTTCCTCACGGATCATTTCCTGTTCCAGATCATCGGCTTCCGATTCCGCGGATTTTTGTGCGGTATCGGTTGCAGAGGGTGCGGCGGATCCCGCCGCTTTTTCCTCCTGTTCGCGCTTTCGCTTGTTCGTCTTGTAGCGTTGTCGCTTCTTCTTTCTGCGCTCCCTCTCCTCGGGCGAAATTTCCTGTACCGGAGATTGAGTCTGGGACGGAGTAGGAACAGCCGGTGATGCGGTGATTGCAGAAACCGGTGACGGTTCCGAAGGAGGCAACGAAGATTGCGCCGGAGGCGCACCGGCCGGTTCGGGCGGGTTCGCGGGTTTCACAACTTGTGGCGGGGCGACCGGCTCGGGAGCCGGAGTCATGGCGGCGATCACCGGCGGCGGGGGAGGGGCAGTCGGTTCCTGAACGGGCTCCGGAGACGGGTGAGGAGCGGATGCCTGTGCAAGCCAGGGGGGAATGGAAGCATCATTGTCGGACGAAGAAGCAGCAGGGGGAGGAATCGATTCTGTGGCCGTCATCGATGTATTTCCCGACGGAGGAGTGGAAGGCGGAGGAGGGGGCGGTGACGAAGGCGTCTCTTCCTGCAGCGTCGGGGGAGGAGGTGTGGTGAATGTGTGTCCGGAACGCGTCGCTTCCTCATGCGCCTGTTTGAGCCAACTGGGAGCCTGGTTTTCATCAAATTGCAGGGTCGATGGCGGTTCAACGGACGAAATCTCTTCCACCTTCGGCACCTCCTCCGCAGGCGCTCTCTCCGCCTTGGGCGTCCTTCGCACGGGGGCCTCTTCTTCACGCATTGCGGAGACATCGATCACCGGCATCGGAGGCGCATGATCGAGTGACGAAGACTTTCGCTCTCCGGACGCGGTGCGGCTCTTCTGCGGTGTGGTGGGGGTTTTGTCCGTATCGAGATTGCGCTTCACGATTCGTGCGATGATGAACATCGCCATGAATCCGAGAATCAGGGAGGCGATCACCACGAGCAGAATCACGCCGATGGTTCCCCACATTCCGCTTGGAACACCCGTTGCGGCTACGCTTGATTGAGCCGAGGATGCGGCGGAGGAAGATGAGACGGACGAAGCGGATTGTCCCGAGGAGGAGGCACTGCCCGTTTCCCCCGAGAGAACAGATGTGACTTGAAGGGCGCCGCCGGTATCAAGAACGTTTTGTGCCGTCTTCAGATCCCGCACCGTGAGTCGCACGGTGTAGGAGTTGTTTTTCGAGAAGGTGTGCATCGGACGGTCGAGCATGCTCTGCCGTCCGTCCCCGAAGTCCCAGAGGAAGAGGAGTGCGCGCCCGGATGCGGTGAGTGCGTTTTCTTTCAGGGAGAAACCGAAGACGCCATTCCCGCGGTCATCGACGGCAATGAGAGGGGTGCCACCCGAATTCGGAAGCGAGGGGGTGGAATCGGGACGGGGAACCGTGACGGCGGCGGTCGTGACACGCAGCGTCTGTGCGGTCGTTCCCTGCGCCCCCATGCTCATGATGGTGATCGTTCTGTCCGTGGAGAATTCCGGGAACCAGATCCGGAGAGGTGTTCCGTCGGTGAGGAAGAACGTTCCTTCGTCATCCGTATCGTTGGAGGGATTTCCGTCCCGATTGTTGTCGATGGTATGGTCCAGATCGAGCGAGAGGCGTGCGGTGCCCGGAGAGAGTGGTGAGAGGAGAATCGTCTGCTGGTTTCCCAGAACAACATTGTTTCCTTCCTCGACGGGCGGGTCGGTCCGGACTATCGGCGTCCCCGTCATGATGCCTGGTGTCGAGGGAAGCGGAAGAGCCGCGGAACTCACGTGAATGAAAAATGTGCGCACCAGCATCGCCGGAGACGCGGCGTTTCCCACTTCGGCTTTCAGCGAGAAATTGCCCGTTTCGACGAACCGTTCATGGAAGATCCGTCCCCGGTCCGCCTGCACGAATGAGCCGTCCTCCTTCAGGAGCGTCCAGGAAACGGATGAATCCGTGCCGGGCAGAGCTGCGAGGATCTCGAAAATGGAACCGACGCTGAGGGTGATGTCCTCTGTCGTGCTTGTCGAAGCGGCGGAAGCGCCACCTGCAAAGAATGTCGTGAAGAGCAGCCCGGCGAGAATGACGGGAAGGGGGAGCCGATGGCGAAGGCGCGAGAAAATCATGGGAAAGGACCGGTTCCCGGTCACTTGATGCTGAGCACGAAGTTCACAATGGCCGATGCGAGCATGATCACGAGGAGGCCGACAATGGTATAGATAATCATCTTCTTTCCCGTTTGCTTCACCTGCTCGTTTCCGACGATGATGGCGATACCTGCGAAGATGATCATGGCGACGGCAAGAATCGCCACGAATGTCAGGACTTTCTGGACGATATTGATGATGGTTGTCTTGAGGTTGTCGCCGCTTCCACCGACTTGTATTCCGCCCGCATCACCGATGCTGATCGCAGCGAGGGCGATGCGCGGGATAAATACGAGGGTGAATGCGCAGAGGCGCAACCAGGCGTGATGGAAAAAGTGTCTCATATAGTTATGAAACGAAGGAGAGAACAAGGGCGACGATTGCTTTGGAAAGCAGGATGATGAGGAGGCCGATCACAGTATAGATGATCATCTTCTTCGCCTTTTCCTTGGAGCTTTCATCGTACGATCCCACGATCATCCAGACACCGGCGAAGATGATCATGGCAACGGCAAGCAGAGCCACATACGTGAGGACCGTATTGACGATCTTGGTGATGGATGCTTTCAAATCCCCGCCGCCCCCCACATTGATCTCCCCCGCACCTCCGAGCGTCGACGCTGCAGCGACGCGTGGAACGGTTATGAGCGTCAGTGCGCAAAGACGTGCCCACATTCGGGAGGAAAACACCTTCTTCATGTTATTCGGCAAAGGAAATAAAGAGGGAGACGATTCCTTTTGAGAGGAGAATGATGAGAAGTCCGATACCGGTATACAAGATGACCTTCTTGGCCGTTTCTTTCGCCTGGTCATTGCCGAAGCTGACGATCATATAGAAGCCGGCAAAGATAATGACACTCACGGCGATGATGGCGACGTAACTCAGGACCGTGTTCACAATTTTCCCGATCACCGCACGGGGGCTCCCGCTTTTCACTCCCTGGATGTTTTCTCCCGCATTGATTCCAGCTTCCAATCCTCCGCTGTACACGGCGGCGGAGAGATGTTCGAATTCCGGCGCGACCTGAACGGCCGAGAACGCGAGCGCCGCGATGAAAAACATGACGGAGAGCAATGATCGCATGGGAGATGAGGTGGTTGTCATGGAGTGTTGGTATTTCGCTAGTATGATAGCATAAAACGCGTTTCCTCGCTACTCTTTGCTGCATGCGTCCGATTCAGCCAAAAACGGCCTTGAGACGGGCAGACAACCTGTCTGCATTATTGATAACAAACCTCATCAATATTCGTTACCTCACGGGGGTCGATGTGAGTGCGGGGGCCATGCTCGTGACGCCGCGCAGCTGGCGCCTCTTTGTGGATGCCCGGTATGGGGAAATGGCGCAATCCCACATTCGAACGGGAATAAAAGTGGAAGAGCGGGAATTATTGGCACGATTTCTTGAGTCCGTTCCTCTGTGCGGTTGCGAGGAGGAGACGGTGACGCTTGCGCAATATAGGCGATGGAAGAAGAATTTTAAGAACACAAAATTTGTTCAATTATCCGGAATGATTGAGGACTTCCGGCGATCCAAAGACACGGAGGAGCTCAGAAAGTTCAGAAGGGCCCAAAAGATCACGCAACAAATGCTCACGAGAGTTCCCGCAGTGCTTCGACCGGGAATCACGGAGCGTGCTCTTGCCTGGAAACTGACGGAGTGGGCGCACGAACTCAAGGCCGACGGACTCGCATTTGAGCCCATTGTCGCCTTCGGGCCCCACACGAGTCGTCCGCATCATCATGCGACTGATCGGGAATACAGGGAGGGCGATCTTGTGCAGGTGGATACCGGTGCGCGTTTCGGCGGCTACTGCGCGGATCAGAGCAGGGTGTTTTTTACGGGACCGAAAACTTCCGAGCAGGCGCATGTGTTTCAAGCGGTCGAGGAAGCGAAGGATGCAGCGACAAAAATGGTGCGTGCGGGGGTCGGGACGCACGAGCTCGATCGAGTCGCGCGCGCGGTGTTGAAGAAACACGGGCTTGAAAAGTATTTTGTGCACTCGCTCGGGCACGGCGTCGGTCTGGAAATCCATGAGGGGGTGACTTTGAGTCAGAAGCGCCCGAACGAAAAACTTCTGAAAAACGAAATCATCACCATCGAGCCGGGCGTGTATCTCCCGGGGAAATTCGGGATGCGTCTCGAAGATGAGATTGTGGTGGAGAAAGAAGGTTAATCCTCATGATAAAGCCAAGAACAGTAGTGTTAAAAATTCTTTTCCATGTACTGTAAGAGAATAAAGAGGTTCTTGCCTGAAGGAGACCGGCATCGGTATTCATGCTATGATGACCGGAAAAATGCACATCCACAGAACACCTCTCCATCGGCCGTGCCGCGCTCCGGTCCCTCTGCACATTCGCGTCCTTCTCGTTCTGATTTCCGTGTTCGCTCCCGTGATGGCGGTGGGCGTGAGTAAGAATGCGGCCCATGAGCAGGAATTTATCATCACGGCGTACTATTCGCCGGTTCCCGGTCAGTGTTGTTATGTCATGGGCGGTCTGCAGGCGGACAAAGTATTGAACGGAAACGGAGTCCGCGGCGCCGACGGGACCGAAGTGCATCCGGGCATGATCGCGGCACCCGCGAGCTACGCATTCGGCACGGTTGTCGTGTTACCGGGAGTCGGACGCTTCACGGTTCACGACCGCGGCGGGGCGATTCAGGAACTCGATTCGGGCGCGCATCGTCTGGATATCTGGGTGGGCTACGGCGAAGAAGGATTGGCGCGCGCCCTCGCGTTCGGCGTGCAGCATATCCGCGGGACGGTCTATCCCGTCGGGGGCAATCAGCCGAAGGAGAAGTTTGTGATGGAGAATCTTCCGGCAGTCATCGCGCGTCTGCGACCGTTCCAAGTTGCCGGGAATTCCCTGCTTTCGGTGACGCCGCGGAGCGGAGAACAAGGTCTCTCCGTTGAGCTTCTGCAACGTTCCTTGAAGGATGCGGGGTACTTCTCCCAGCGCGTCACCGGAAAATTCGGATCGACGACAGCGGAAGCTCTGCGTGCATTCAACGATGCATTCGGTCTCTCGAATGAACCGTCGGATCGTCTTTCGGAGAAGAGTGCCGCCACACTCACGGCCGCGGTGCAACGCATCGCCGCCCGCCCTCCGGTGCAGAAAGCCGTTGATAAAACCGCATCGGCCCAGGCGATACGCTCCGCCCAGAGGACACTCCGGTTCCTCGGCTTCTACAGCGGACGAACCAACGGTACCTATGATGACAATCTGTTTGACGCCATTCTTCGATTCCAGCAGAAGAAAGGTCTTGTCGGGTCGGCGGAGAATGCCGGAGCGGGACGTATCGGTCCGCTCACGCGCGGCAAGCTCACCGAATCATGGGACAGAAGGATTGTCGCTGCGATGGCCCGGCGTCTTCTGGCACTGCATCGCGTGGAAACGGTGCTCGATGAACGCGGAAAAAACGTCGCACGTTTTCTCGAAACGGGTGACAATGGCGATCAGGTGGCGCTTCTCCAGCGTCTCCTCTCCGATCGCGGATTCTTCCCGTCGGAAAAAATCAACGGGAATTACGGTGCACTCACACAGTCGGCCGTCCTGAAATATCAGATGGCCCGCAAACTCATCACATCCGAGAGCGATGCGGGTGCGGGGCAGGTGGGGCCGCTGACGCTCAGAGCACTTCGTTCCGAGGAGCGCAAAGAGTTGTATTTGCTCGTGCGCAGTGAAGGATGGAGGGCGCTATAGGGGGCAGGATGAGGGGGGAGGACGTAGGTCAATTGCTCTTTGGTCATGATATCGGCAAGATGCCCTGGCCATGCAGAAGTTCATTCTGACACTCCTCGTATTTACCGTGTGCGTTCCTGCGGTTTCCGCCGCGGAAAATGTCTCACGTCGTGACGGATTTCTTCTCCTTTGGGAGGGGATTGCCCGCAGTGCGGATGAGACGAGGGAGAAGCCGTTCACCGACGTTCCGGGAGGGTCGGGGGGCTTTACGGAAATCACGTACGCCAAAGCACGCGGACTCATCGATGACGGAGAGAGTTTTCGTCCGGAGGATTCTCTGACACTCGGCGACGCTCTGCTCTGGCTTTTCAGAACACGAAATGTCGATGATATCGACGCCATGACGCCGGAATCGCTTCCGACACTGCTCGGCAACTATCCGATTGCGGGTCAGGATGCGGAAACGGACGAACCGGTTGGAACTTCGGAAAAACTGCTTGCCTTAGCGAATAAACTGGACACGATGCTCGCGGAGGAGGTGCATGAAGTGAGTCTGTATTCGGAGAAGTTCCACGGGAAGGGGACGGCCTTCGGCGAGTCGTTCGACATGTACGCACTCACTGCGGCACATCGCACCTTCCCCGCGAACACTCTCGTGAAGGTGACGAATGTGGAGAACGGCAAGAGCGTCATTGTGCGCATCAATGACCGCGGCCCGTACGTGGAAGGTCGCGATATGGATCTGAGTCTGGCGGCCTTCACGATGATCGCACCGCGCGGACAGGGAGTCGCACGGGCCCGCTTCCAGCGACTCGGGGATGCATCTCTCGTGGATGCCTGCACGGGGGAGACGCGTCGCTATCAGAAACGCATCACGCGTGACGTGCGTTTTCATCGCGGAGTGCCGTGGAAATCCGCCATCGGCGAACCGCTCGTGCTCGGGGCCAATCGTCCGTTCGTCGTTCGCGATGTCACCTATCCGGACGGGACCGTTGAGTGGTTTGAGGATTGGATCCTTCCCGAGGAGGCCTTCACGTTGACCGCTTCCATCCCGGGAATCTACACATTCCGTTTCTCAAACGGAACGGGGCATACACGCAAAATGCAGATGGAGATGTGGCAGTGTCGATAACGCGGAAGGGCAACTTGCGGTTTCTCTCCCGCGAACCCTGGTTCGTCTGTGCTCACCACGGTCTTTTTCCTTATAGGAGTCGCTTCAGGCAGTCCCGAGCCTGACGAGGGCTGCCTTCGCGAGGCAGTCTTTTTGAAGAATTATACAAATGATTCACAGATCGATTGTTTATTTGCAGAGCAATGCCGATTTGTACACGGGGGGAAATAATAGATCAAAACCACAATAAATAAATGTATCAAGTTGCCACTACGGGCGTCCGATGCCCAAATCTGCTATAATTATTCGAATTCTTCTCTATCCTTTTGATCGAACCCATTTGATTCCATTCCTCGACATCGCATTCTGGCCTCTCCTCTGGATCGCTGCCGCAGCGATCGGCACTGCGACAGTGCCGGATTTCTGGGGATCCGTCGGGGGATGGTATATGTCCGCGCCACTGCGGAACACCGGCATCATTATTCTTACGTATCTCGTGTGGAAGTGGTGTAAGTGGAACTTTCGCTATGTCTACGCTGTCTACCGGTCGCGAACACTCGTGACGATGAAGATTCTTCTTCCGCGTTCGGATTCCAAGATTGATCAGGAAAAAAGGACGGAGAAGGACTTCAAGGAGAAAGTGGCCGCCATGGAGCAGTTATACCGTGCACTCTGGGAAGTACAGAGCCTCACCTTCTGGCAGGAACTGCATTACTGGTTCTTTCAGTACCTCACGATCAGTCTGGAGCTCTATGTGGAGAAGAACCAGCTCATGCTCTACGTCGTCACACAACCGAGTCTCGTCTCCGTCGTGGAGAAGCAGATTACCGCCTTCTATCCTGCGGCGGAGGTGACCAATCATCCGACGCCCAATCTCTGGCCGAAGGGACTCAAGTTCATCGGATACAACATGATTCCCGGAAAATCCTTCATGTACCCGATCCGGAGTTATGAGCACATGCAGGACGATCCGCTGAACGGCATTGCAAACGTTCTCAGTAAAATGGAGGAGGGGGAGACGGCGGGGGTCCAGATTGTGCTTTCGCCGTCTTCTGAAAAAAAGTGGGGCAGGCGCACGAAGCACTTCGCATCCGAAAAATTCAAGGGGAAGAGCGAGAATATGTTCAGTCATATTCCGATTCTCGGATCGCTTCTGACAGTGCTCGGAGGGGTGGCGACGGGGACCGAAGGCTCATCGTTCGCTCCCGGCGCGACCAAAGGCGATTCATTTGTCCGCATGATTCAGCCTGAGGAGGAGCTCTACAAGCGCATGGGCGAGAAGGCCGGCATGAGTTACTTCTTCGCTTCCGTGCGCATCGCCGCCGCCGCCAAGACGTGGAAGCGCACGTTTGAGATCACGAACAACCTTCAGGTCGCATTCAACGCCTTCAAAGATGTCTACGGCAACTACTTCCAGAATCGACGCATGTTCGTGGATTTCTTCCCGCTCTCACTCAATGCGCCGATCATTTACTCGCTCTGGAAGCAGCGCATCAATGGATTCTGGCATCGGCGTTCTCTTCTGGTTGAGAAGGAACTGGCGGCCCTCTACCACTTCCCGGACAGCCGCTACAACAAGATGCCGATCATCGAGTGGATCACCTATCGCGTCCTTCCGCCGCCGCCCAATGTGCCCGCCGAAGGCATTGTCATCGGTGTCAGCAAATTCCGCGCGCAGGAAACGAAGATCCGTTTCATGGATACGGATCGCACGCGTCACCATTACATCATCGGAAAATCCGGAACGGGAAAATCCGCGCTGCTCTCATGGATGAGCCGTCAGGACATCGCCCACGGCGACGGCGTGTGCATGGTCGATCCGCACGGAGACCTCATCGAGGATGCGCTCGCCCATACGCCCAAAGAGCGTGCGAAGGAGATCGTGCTCTTCGATCCGGCGGACGGCGAGCGGCCGATGGGTCTGAATCTTCTGGAGGCCAAGACGCCCGAGGAGAAGGATCGCGCCGCCATCGATGCGATGGAAATCTTCATCAAGCTCTTCGGAAACGAAATCTTCGGTCCGCGCATTCAGCACTACTTCCGCAACGGTTGTCTGACGCTCATGGACGACGAGGAGGAAGGTGCGACGCTTATCGATGTGCCGAGGCTGTTCGTGGACGACGAGTTCCAGCACTTCAAGGTCGCCAAGTGCAAGAATCCCGTGGTGCGGAGCTTCTGGGAGCACGAGATCGCCAAGACCGGTGCACGCGAAAAAGAGGAGATGATCCCGTACTTCTCCGCGAAGTTCGGGCCCTTCATCACGAATACGACGATGCGCAACATCATCGGACAGCCGAAGAGCGCCTTCAACATCCGCGAGATTATGGACACGGGCAAGGTGCTCCTCGTGAACCTCTCCAAGGGGAAGATCGGCGATGTCAACGCGCAGCTTCTCGGCCTCATCTTCGTGAACAAGGTGAACATGGCCGCGCTCTCCCGCGCCGATGTCCCGCGCGAGAAGCGTCGCCGCTTCTACCTGTATGTCGACGAATTCCAGAACTTCGTGACGGATGCCTTCGCCACGATCCTGTCGGAGGCACGCAAGTACGAACTCGGTCTGATCATGGCGCACCAGTACATCGGGCAGCTCGTGGGGAAAACGGAGTCGTACGGTCAGGCGAGTACCAAAATGCGCGATGCGGTCTTCGGTAACGTCGGCACGATCTCCAGCTTCAAGATCGGCGCGGAGGACGCCGAGTACATGGCCAAGGAATACGCGCCGGATCTCTCCGAACAGGACGTCATCGGCATCCCGAACTTCAATTGCTACGTGAAGCTTTCCATCAACAACGTCCCCTCGCGTCCCTTCAGTATGGCGACGATCTGGGACGAGTCGGACCGCAACGAGGAGCTCGGGGCACTGATCAAGGAATACAGCCGCATGAAGTACGGCAGGAAGAAGGTCTTCGTCGATCAGGAAATTGAGGATCGCATCGGGATCGTGAGAGGTTGATACTCCTGTTGCGTCCATTCTCTTCTGCAGGGACAATTTCCCCATGTCATGGGGTCTCGTCCTCTCCGGCGGAGCCGCGTTCGGGATTGCGAACGGAGGAGTGATCGAAGTGCTGGAGCGCGAGAAGCTCAAGCCGGATTGCGTTGCAGGCAGCAGCATGGGGGCGATCATCGCGGCGACGTATGCGATGGGGATTCCGGTTTCGGAACTTCATGCATGTGTACGCAAGCTGACGTTGGGCAATGTTGCGTGCTTGAGCAAACATCCGCTGAAAGGAGGCTTATGTGGCGGGATTCTCCGTCAAAATCTGGAGCATCACCTCGAACCGCTCCTCGGAGATGCACGAATTGCGGATTGCAAAATTCCGTTTGTCTGCACGGCCGGTCGGGTCAAAAAACCCATTCAATGGCTTCATATCCTGAAGAAAGGATTTACGGAGGAGATCCTTTCCGGAGTGGAGTTCCACGTGTTCTCTCCGGAAACACGCCTCCTCGATGCGGTGATGGCATCGAGTGCCATTCCGGTGGTGTTTTCGCCCGTGGAGATCGACGGAAAACAGTATGTGGATCTCTGCCACTTCGGCCCCATTCCCGCGAGAGCGCTTCAGTCGAAGTGCCATCCTGAGAAAATTATTGCGACGGACACCTATCCCACATACGAGGCTTTGCGGAATTTCCTGCCCGGAGGCTGGAATGAATTTCTGGAGGCGGGTTATGCGGAGATCAGGAAGAGCAAAGCGGTGTGTGATCTCCTCATCAAACCTGTCATGCCTTTCGCCCTGTTCCGTTTCGACAAAGGCGAGGAATTCTGGCAGGCGGGCAAAAAAGCGGCCGCAAAATGCATTGCGGATGTGCGTGCGATCATTCAAAGACAGTGAAAATGATCGGGAAGCAGGTTCGTTCATTGTCAATCGAAGAGCGGACATGCCCGCGCTAGAGTGAGAGCATGAGTATCCTCCAGGATTTCAAGCAGTTTGCTTCCCGCGGCAACGTCGTCGACCTTGCCGTCGGAGTCATCATCGGCGCCGCATTCGGCAAAATCATCTCGTCGCTGGTCAACGACATGCTCATGCCGCTCATCGGCATCCTCCTCAGAGGGGTCGACTTCTCCACGCTTGTCCTCTCGGTCGGCGGGGCGCAGGTGAAGTATGGCATGTTCATCCAGTCCGTCGTGGACTTTCTCATCGTCGCCTTTTCGGTCTTTTTGCTCGTGAAATACCTGAATAAGTTGCAGAACTTTGGTAAGAAACCGTCAGTCCCCGTCGAGCCGACGACCAAGGAGTGTCCTCACTGCTGCTCCGTCATCCCGCTCAGGGCGACGCGGTGCTCGGGCTGCACGGCACAGTTATAGCTTTCCGCCGCACCTGTTAAACTCCGGTGAAATTGTTCGCCGGAGATCACTCTTCCTGTACCATGGATCCATATGGTTTCCTTCTCACAACTCAAAGACATGTTCCGCCTTCAGCGTGAGGCGAAAAAAGTGAAGAAAGAACTTCGCAAGATTCAGGTCGAGGCGGAGGCACAGGGCGTCAAAGTGGTTGTCTCTGCCGAGATGGAAGTGGTGAGTATCGAGATTGCGCCGGATGTTCCGCACGAAAAGATCGCATCGCTCCTCACGGATGCCCTGAACCGCGCACTGAAGAAGGCGCAGATCGTCTCTTCGGAGAAGATGCAGGGCGTGATGGGCGAGATGGGATTCCCGACGGACAAGGGAATGAGGGGGATGGCGCAATAAGGATGAATTGCGTCATAGTTCGAAGATACAAAACATCAAACAACCCATGGGAGGACCGCCGCTTTGTGGAATGAAAACACAAACAACCAACAAAATCTCCGTGCTTGGCCGTCAGGAGGGTGAGGGGGTGTCGGGGGCCAGAGGGAACCGGACAAGGTGCCCTAGGCCCCCGACCAAAGAAAGAGGTGACGAATACGTTGGGGAAATCAACGGACAAATGATCTCCTCTTTCTTTGTCAGGGCGACAAAGAAAGAGGGAAAGAAAGCGCTCCGCCGCCAACTCACCTCCACCCGGCCCTGTGCCTCCTCATCGATGCCTACAGGGATTCGGCATCGATTCGTCGGCTCGATCCCGCTGCGGCGGGACAGGGCCTTCCCCTCGCACCCCCCGTGGCGGCGGACCACCCGGATGATATTCATTCGTATTAACAAATCTTTCCTTTCTGGTTCTACCTGAATCATTTTGTCTAAAACTCTCACTGTATCCAATCGGATCCTTCAGCTAGAGTGGCTCGGCATGAAGAAAATTCTGCTCGTCATTGTCGTGCTCGTGTTCGGAACTTTCCTCTGGTACAAATTCGAGCTGCGTCCGCTCGAGAGAGGAAGCGAGAAGCGTCAGAAAGTGGAGATCACGGCGGGCTCATCGGTTTCGGACATTGCGGATGAGTTGTCGGAGAAGGAGATCATCCGTTCTCCTCTCGCCTTCAAAGTCTTCGTGCGGATGAACGGAAGGGAGAAGGGACTGCAGGCCGGAACATTCCTTCTCCGTCCTTCCATGTCCGTCGCAGAGATCGTGGAGGTGCTGCGGGCGGGGAAGTCCGAGGAGGTGAGCATCACGATCCCCGAGGGGTGGACGCTCAAAGACATCGACACGCTCTTTGCGCGCAAGGGAATCACCGAATCCGGGAGTCTGATCATCTGTGCCAATTCGTGCGATTTCTCCTCGTTTGAATTCCTGACGAACGTCACGGGTCTCGCTCCCCGCGGCGGGAAGGTGGAGGGTTATCTCTTCCCCGACACGTACTTCGTTTCCACGCAGGACTTCGTTCCCAAGTTCTTCCTCGAGCGCATGCTTACGACGTTCCGGAAGAGCGTTCTTTCCAAGTACGGCGAGGAGATGGCGAAGTCCGGTCACTCACTTCAGGAAATCATGACCATGGCGTCTCTCATCGAGGCGGAGACGCGCACGGATACCGAGCGGCCGATCGTTGCGGGGATCCTGTGGAAGCGCTACAAGGAGGGCATGGGACTCGGAGTGGATGCGACAGTTCGTTACATTCTGGATAAGCCGTCGGATACGATCACCGTGGAGGATCTGGAAGTGCAGAGTCCGTATAACACGCGGAAATTCAAGGGGCTTCCGCCCGGGCCCATCGCAAGTCCGGGCCTTTCCAGCGTTCTTGCCGCCCTGCGTCCCGAGGAGAGTCCCTACTGGTTTTACCTCCATGATACGAAGGGGCTCATTCATTACGCCGTGACGAACGAGGAGCATAATACGAACAGGGCGCGGTATTTGAAATAGTGCATGAAATGTTGTATAATATGAATAACATTCAATCCCCATCCCTGTTTCTCCACAAGTGACTCTTCCGTGGAGAATCCCATACACTTCCCTCATATATCTATGTCTGCCCATCACAAACTGAAGATCGGCGTCATGGGATCCGCAAGCGGTCCGCAGATCGTGGATCCGCATGCGAGGGCCATGGCGAAACTTTTGGGGCAGGAGATCGGGAAGCGCGGACACATTTTCATCAACGGCGCCTGTCCGGGGCTTCCGCATGACGCGCTTCTCGGTGCCAAAGAAAACGGGGCGCTCACCATCGGAATCTCTCCGGCGTTCTCCGAATATGAGCATGCGAACGAATATAATTCACCGCTCGATAATGACATGATGATCTATACGGGGCAGGGGTTCATGGAGCGGGACATCATCAACATCCGTTCTTCCGACGGCGTGGTTTTCATCGCGGGGGGCATCGGCACCCTGAATGAGCTCACTATCGCGTACGATGAAGGCAGACCGATGGCGGTGCTCACGGGAACGGGCGGCATCAGCAATGTCATCCCCGACATCATCACCAAGTATTGTCTGCGCACCATTCCGCCCAATATGGTCTTTGATGATGATCCGGCGAAGCTGCTCGAGAAGCTCGAAGTCGCCATCCGCGCATTTCCGCTCCCGATTCATGAGGACGGGCGCGTGATTGACAGGCCGGAGGGCAACCGCGAGGACCTGATGAACGAGAAACACCCGGGATAAGTAAGGACGTAAGTGAATAGGAACGAAGGGGAAAGCAACTTCGAGATTTCGAAGTGCTTATAGCACTTTCCACTTTCCACTTATTCACTTCTCACGGTTTGAGTCCTTCGCAATCCACTTGATCGGCGTTCCCGTAAAGTCGAAGGTGCTCCGCATCCGGTTTTCCAGATAACGCAGGTGGCTGGCCGCCACGTTCCGCGGATTCTTCACGAAGACGACGAAGGTGGGGGGAATGGCATCCGCCTGCGTGATATGTTTGCTCTTGCCGAGCTCTCCGAGCGGAGGACCGACCAGTGCATCGCGGTACCACTGATTCAAATCATGGGCCCCGATGCGTCGCGTGCGGTTCAATTGCACTTTCTCGATCAGGGGGAAGATCTTCAGGAGTCCCTCGCGCGTCACGGTGGAGCAGGGGAGCAGCGGAGCGAAGCGGGCGAAGTCGAGTGTGCGCTCAATTTCCCCGATGCGATTCTTCTTCTCCTCGCCCTTCAGGAGGTCGATCTTGTTGAGGAGGATGATGAGTCCTTTTCCTTCCTCCATCGCCATGCCCGCAATCCGCTGGTCCTGATGGCTGATCGGTTCCGTGGCGTCCAGAAGCAGGACGGCAACATCGCACTCCTGCAAAGCCTGGATGCTGCGGAAGTAGGCGAACGTTTCGATGCCTTCGTCCATTTTGGTGCGGCGACGGATGCCCGCCGTATCGATGAACAGGTAGTCGCGATCGTTGAAGCGGATCGTGCGGTCGGAGGCGTCGCGCGTCGTTCCGGCGATTTCGGAGACGAGGAGAGGGGAGTGAGCGCGGTCCGGCTCGGCCATGAGCGTGTTGATGAGCGAGCTCTTGCCCACGTTCGGCTTGCCGATCACGGCGATCTTCGGGAGATCGGTCTCCGTTGAGCGCGGCACCTTCCCGAAGTGCAGTTTCTTCAGTTCCTGTTCGATGTGTTCCATGAGTTCCCCTATTCCGGTGTTCTGCGGAGCACTCACGGGAATAATGACATCCGCGATGCCGAGCGCGAGGTACTGCGGCAACGTCGGCTCGACTTTCTTGGGATTGTCGCACTTGGTTACGACGAGCAGCACGGGGACGTGTCTGCGCCGCTTCCTGCGGAGGAGGTTCACCACTTCATGATCGCTCGCGGTGAGTTCCTCTTTGCCGTTGATCGTGAAGAGGATCAGATCGGCCTGCTCCAGTGCGAGGAGCGATTGCCTGTGCACATCCCCCTCGAAGTCCTTGTCCTTCGTTCCGCCGCCCATGCCGCCGGTATCGACGAGCAGAAAATCCGCGGAATCCGTCTCGATCCGTTCGGCGATATGATCGCGCGTCGTGCCGGCCACCTCGCTCTCGATGGCCTTCCTCTTCCCGATGAGGCGGTTGAAGAGAGTGGATTTTCCCGTATTCGGCCTGCCGATGATTGCGACTGTGGGGAGTTGTGACATTGGTTTGTGCGGTACGCAGAACCAAGTATGCAGTACGCAGGGGCTTTGGAGAAACGGTTGTTAGGGAAAACAGAGGTTTCCGCTCTGTATACTGAATACCGTATACCGTATACTTTCCGTGCAATGGAACCATCTTTCAACCCGACCATCATCGAGGATAAGTGGCAGAAGAAGTGGGAGGAAGCCAGGATCTACGAAGCGGATCTGAAGAAAGCCAAGAATCCCTTCTACGCGCTCGTGATGTTCCCGTACCCGAGCGGGGACAAGCTCCACGTGGGGCACTGGTACAACTTCGCTCCGGCGGACAGTTACGCGCGCTTCATGCGGATGCACGGGAAGGATGTCATGGCGCCCATGGGCTTCGATGCATTCGGGCTGCCTGCGGAGAACTATGCCATCAAGAGCGGCATCCATCCGGACACGTCCACGCGCAGTAACGTGCAAACCATGGTGAAGCAGCTGCGACGTATGGGCTGCATGTACGACTGGTCCAAGATGGTGAACACGTCCACGCCCGAGTACTACCGTTGGACGCAGTGGCTCTTCCTCCAGATGTACGAGCGCACGTTGGCTTACAAGAAGGAGGCGCCGGTGAATTTCTGTCCGAGTTGCCAGACGGTGCTGGCCAATGAGCAGGCGCAGGACGGCAAGTGCGAACGATGCGGGACAGAAGTGATCCAGAAGAACCTGAGTCAGTGGTTCTGGAAGATCACGGATTATGCCGAACGGTTGCTGAACGGTCTCGAGGATCTGGACTGGCCGGAAAAAACCAAGATCATGCAGAGGAACTGGATCGGGAAGAGCGAAGGAGCAGAGATCACGTTTGATATCGTCGGTCACGATGAGCGGATCACCGTCTTCACCACGCGCCCCGACACGCTCTTCGGCGCCACGTATATGGTCTTGGCTCCGGAGCACCCGCTGGTGGAGAAGATCACGCCCAAGTCGCACTGGGGCGCTGTGCATGCATATCGTGAGGGAGTGAAGAAGAAGACGGAACTCGAGCGGACAGATTTGGCAAAAGTGAAAACCGGCGAACCGACGGGCGCGTTTGCGGTCAATCCCGCGACGGGCGAGGAGATTCCCATCTGGATTGCGGACTACGTGCTCTCCACGTACGGAACCGGAGCGATCATGGCGGTGCCGGCGCATGACGAACGCGACTTCGCATTTGCCAAAAAGTTCAACCTGCCGATCAAAGAAGTGGTGGCGGGAGGAAATGTGGAGGAGGCGGCCTTTTGCGACGAGGGCCCTGCGGTGAATTCGGAATTCCTGAATGGACTGAAAACCTCCGATGCCAAGAAGCGCATGATCGCGTGGCTGGAGGATGCGGGGAAGGGGAGGGAGCGGACCACGTACCGACTCCGTGACTGGCTGGTCAGCCGCCAACGGTACTGGGGCGCGCCGATTCCCATTGTCTACGATCCCGAGGGGAAACCGCATCCGGTTCCGGAGAAGCATTTGCCGTGGCTGCTTCCGGATGATGTGGAGTTCAAACCGACGGGCAAGTCTCCGCTCATGGAGAGCAAGGAATTCATCCGCCGCACCGAGAAGATCTTCGGCAAAGGGTGGACGCCCGAGTTCGATACGATGGATACCTTCGTTTGCAGCAGCTTCTACTACCTCCGGTATCTGGCCGGGGGTGACGAGAAGCGCATTGTGGATCCAACGATTGAGCGGAAGTGGATGCCGGTGAGCATGTACATCGGCGGACCGGAGCATGCGTGCATGCACCTGATCTACGCACGATTTGTGATGATGGCACTCAAAGATTTTGGCTTCGTGTCGCATGAAGAACCGTTCAAAAAATTAGTTCACCAAGGTCTGATCACCCACAAGGGGGCCAAGATGAGCAAGAGCAAAGGCAACGTCGTGAGTCCGGACAGCTTCGTGGACCGCTACGGGTCCGATGTCTTCCGCATGTACCTGATGTTCATGGGTCCCTTCACCGACGGAGGGGACTGGAATGATCTGGGGATCAAGGGGATTGATCGCTTCGTGAGGCGCTTGTACGCGCTTTGCACGGAGAGTGTGAATAAAAAAGTAGATCAACAGAAAGTCATTGCGACCGTGCATCGGACGGTGAAGAAAGTCACGAGAGATATCGGGGAAATGCACTTCAACACCGCCATCTCCGCGCTCATGGAACTCCTCAATCTTCTGGAAGAGGAAGGGGGAGTGAGCAAGGAATCTGCGAAGACCATGGTCCTTCTGCTCGCTCCGCTCGCCCCGCACCTGAGCGAGGAGCTCTGGGAAGTTCTCGGCGGGAAGGGCTTTGTGATCGAGCAGCACTGGCCGCTCTTCGAGGAAGCACTCACCAAAGAGTCGATGGTGGTTCTTGCGATTCAGGTGAACGGGAAAGTCCGCGGCGAGATCGAGGTGGAGGCGAATGCCGCGAAGGACGATGTTCTCGCGAAAGCGAAGGAGCACCCGAATGTGCACAAGTTTCTGGAGGGAATGGTTATTAAGAAGGAAATATATGTACCTTGTAAATTAGTTAGTATTGTTGTTTAATACAATTACTTCTACCCCAATCCTTCTGATGGAACGAGAGGTTCCCATTGTTCAAATTCCTCTTGGACTTCCTGAAAAGAAGCTCGTTATATGTCAGGGGTTTCATGGACCTTTTCATCGTCGCATGCCTACATCCATTCAGTTGGATTACGCAGTGGATTTGCAACTCCCGTCGGTTCCATTGTCCTGGCAGCCCGTGACGGTATCGTGCGCGAGCTCTCTATGTCCTCAAACCACTTTTCACGAGACCTCGACCTCGCCCCGGACAAAGTCGCTGACTATGTGGCCTTTGTCACGAATTGGATTTCACTCGAGCATGATGATGGTTTGCAAACGGTCTATGCTCACCTGATGAGTGAGAGTCAACGTGTTGAGAGAGGGCAGCGGGTTCATGCCGGTCAGATACTGGCGCGAACAGGTCTTAGCGGATGGATGGGGGATATTGATAACCTGCATTTTCATGTTCAGGAGTGGCAACTTCCGGCAGAACACGGCGGAAGAGGAAGAACGGCCACGGTGCGGTTCTTTCTCAATGGATACAAGGGGCCTTTGGAGCATGGAGAGCTCTTCCCGCAAAATAAGTGATCGTCAATTCCTCGAGACATTGATGCCGAGCTCTTTCAGTCTCCTGCAGACGGCTTTTTGAAGTCGATGAAGGAAGATAACTCTTTTGACGCATCCGAACTGTGCTGCGATGGCAAGCTCTTCGCGTAAGTTCAACGTAAAATCATTGTTAGTGAGATCGTGGAGAATATCCGATTCGGGATCTTCATGGTCCACGCGGGAAATACATAAGGAGATGATTTCCTTTTCATCTGCACGGATTTGATCGATGAGTTGGCGGATACTCTCTTCCGTACGTTGTTCCACATAGTGATCGAGTCTCCGCCACAGAATGAAGATTCGTCGCTCAATATCGTCGAGTGCATCCGTCAGTTCATTTTTCTCCGCATTCGGGTCATCGGATTGTCTGGCCTGCAGAGTTATTTGCACAGCCCGATCGGGAGTCCATGGGGCGAGGGTGGATTCCATTGTGCGGGCATTCTATTCGTGCGGAACCCGTTGTCCACAACGGGGGGAGAATGCCGTATGCTGCTCCGGTGGATCATCCCTTCGACCGTTATGCGGCGTTCACGGATCTTGCAGCTTTGAAGGAAGCAAGCATCCGGCCTCTGCGCAAGTGCGTGCGCGTGAACACACTTAAATGTTCCGTGGAAACGTTCAAAGCATGGGCGAAGGAAAAGGGGTGGAAACTCACGCCCGTTCCATGGAGCAGGGAGGGATTTTTTGTGGAGCGCGAGGATCATGCGACGGCATTGGGGCGTGACTTGCGGCATTTGCTCGGACACTTTTACATGCAGGAGGCCTCCAGCATGCTGCCGGTTTCATTGCTTGATCCCCAACCCGGTGAGGCGGTGCTCGATTTGTGTGCGGCCCCCGGGAGCAAGACGACGCAGATGGCGGATGCCATGCAGGGAAGGGGAGTCATCATTGCGAATGACATGCAGGAGAAACGTCTCCGCATTCTCTGCGATGCGCTGCAGCGGACGGGAGCGGCGAGCGTGGTTGTCACGCGCAAGGTGGGGCAGTGGTTTGGCAATCACATGACCGAGCGCTTTGATCGCGTGCTCTGTGATGCGCCATGTACCGCGCAGGGAACGTCGCGCAAGGATCCGACGGCGCTCACATACTGTTCCACGGCATCCATCATCAGTGCGGCGCGCCTGCAGCATGAGCTTCTGGAAGCGGCGGTCCATGCGGCCAAAGTCGGAGGGCGCATCGTCTATTCCACCTGCACGCTCACGCCGGAGGAGAACGAAGCCGTTGCACTCGATATATTGAACAAATATTGTGATCAATTGGAAGTCGTTCAGCCGCCTGAGTTCGCAATGGAAAATGGAAAATGGACAATGGAAAATGCCGTCGAGGATTCATTGAAAGTGCAGAAATATCTTCAGAAGGAGCATAATGATCAATCATCCATTATCCATTATCCATTTCTTCGCTTGTGGCCCCAGACCTACAACACCGAGGGATTCTTCTGTGCTGTCTTCAGGAAAGTGAAACGGACGAAGGAGCCGCAACACACGGATCTGGCGAAGAGAACCTCTGCGCCGCTTCCCAAAGCGAAGCGTGTAACACTCCAAAAATTGATGAAGGAACAGTTTGGGACGGATTTTCTTCAGGAAGGCGATGCTCTGGTCGAGCGCATGCAGCAGGTGCTTCTGACGACGGAAATGGCGGACGGCTTCCCGTTGCCTGTCACGGATTACGCCTGCGGGATTCCCTTTTCGAAGATGCTTCCCGACGGACGCTTCCGCGTGACGAATGAACTTGTTTCCTTGCGCGGCGAAATGGCGAAGAAGCAGACGATGGATCTGAGTGATGATCAGCTTTCCCTGCTCCTTTCCGGCAGAGACCTCACCTGCAGCGGTTCATTGAAGGGCGATACGATTCTCACCTTCCGCGGCATCTCCTTGGGGTTGGGACTTGCGAAGGAAGGAGTGCTTTTGAATCGATTGCCCAGATGGGTGGTGAAGCTGGGCAGCTGATCAGGCAGTTTTCCGTCTCAGCAGAGCTGAGAGCACCGGTGGCGTGAGCAGGGTTGTCATGATGATCACGATCACGATGACGGAGAACATCTCGTCGGATACCACGCCCAGTCCCTTTCCGATGGTCGCGAAGATCAGTCCCACTTCGCCGCGCGGCACCATGCCCCAGCCCACAAGCCACTTCCGCTTGCCTTTACCCGCTGCAGCCCCCGCAACGATCTTCCCTGCGAATGCGATGACGGTGATCCCGAGAGCGGTGAGGAGGATGGGGCCGTTAAACATCGTCTCCAGCTTGACTCCCATTCCCGTCATTATGAAGAAAAGCGGTACAAGCAGGTGGCCCACGGGTTCAATGAGATCCTCGATGTGCCGGTGCGCATGCGGCTCGATGACAGCATGGACTCGTTCCTGCAAAAGTTGATCGGAACTGCCCACCAATTCCTTCACATCGGAGATCACTTTGGGATCCTTGAAGTAGCGGAAGTGTACGGGGTCAAGAACAAGGCCGGCCGCGAAGGCACCGACGATCGGGGCCAGTCCGACCCATTGTGCCGCAGCGGCAAAAATCAGACAGAAGCTGATGGCCAGCGTGAATTTCATCCCCACGCCGGTGTGGATCTTGGAGAAAGCCTTGCCGAGCGGGTGCGCGGAGAAGTGTCCGATGACGATGGCGCCTACAAGAAAGGCGAGGGCTTTTCCCGTGATGATGCCGATCTGCGCCATGCTCACGTTGCCGGTGGTGGCAATGGCGGAGACAATGGCAAGGATGATGAGTCCGAGCACGTCATCGATGACGGCCGCACCCAGCACGATCTGCGCTTCCGGTGTCTGGAGTTTTCCCAGATCCTTGAAGACGCGCGCTGTGATGCCCACGGAGGTGGCGGTAAGAGCCGCGCCGAGGAAGAGATACGCCGGCATGGGAAGCCCCGGCAGGAGCCATGGTCCGACCAGCCACGTTCCCGTGACGAACGGGACGATTACACCCACCATGGCCACGAGAAAAGCGGGAATGCCCACCTTACCCATTTTTTGGATGTTTGACTCCAGCCCTATCTGGAAGAGCAGGATCACCACGCCCAATTCCGCAAGAAAAGCGATCGTGTCGTTTTCTTTCACCGGTTCGAAGATATGTATGTTGAGAAGAACAAGGTTCCCCAATATCACACCCATCACCAGTTCACCCAGCACAGATGCCTGCCCAACGCGTTCCACCAAACTGGCGATCTTGGCGGCGATCAACAGCACGGCGATCCAGAGGAAGGTGGAGGCGTACGAGTGCGCACCGGCTTCCGCTCCTTCGGATGCGAATGCGGTGGATGCACAGAGGAAGGTCAGGGCCGCGATCCACGGGAAGCATTTGTTGCGGATGAAGCGTTGGAGCAGGTGTGTCATGAGAGAGGGGAAAAAAGGTTTGGCGAATTGTAAAGATTCCTTTTGAATCATTCAAGGCTCTCACGTTTATCTTTGCAATCGGGTATACTCTGCCCCCCATGGACGAGGTTTCCGAAATCAAAGCGCGGCTCCCGATCGAACAACTGGTCGGGCAGTACTGCCAGCTCAAGAAGAAGGGCAGGAACTTCGTGTGCCTCTGCCCCTTCCACAACGACACGCACCCGAGTCTTCTCGTCTCACCGGATAAAGGCATCGCGTACTGCTTCGCGTGCAGCAAGGGCGGGGACATTTTCAAGTTCTACGAGGAGATCGAGCATGTGGACTTCAAGCAGGCGCTCCATGACCTTGCGGAGAAAACGGGCGTGAAGCTCGAGGAGCGTGCCGGGAAGCCCGCCATGCCGAAGGATGAGAAGGAGCGGCTCCGTGAGTGCCTCAACGCGGCGCAGAAATTCTTCCGGCAGCAGCTCACCGTCATGCCGGTCGCGCAGGAATACATCAGGAAGCGACAGGTGACGCCGCAGGAAATCGAGTTCTTCGGGCTCGGGTTCGCACCCGATTCTTTCTCGCTGACATACGATCATCTGCTCAAAGAAGGCTTCAGCAGGAGCGAAATCGTCGCGGCGGGTCTGGGGGTCCAGCGTGATCTGGCGGACGGTCGCATCTTTGACCGCTTCCGCAACAGACTCATGTTCCCGATTTGGGATCATCAGGGCAATCTGGTCGCCTTCGGCGGACGCGCCATCGGCGAGGAGGATGCGAAGTACGTGAACTCCTCGGACGGTCCGCTCTACAGCAAGTCGCAGGTGCTCTACGGACTCAATCTCGGTCGCGAAGCAATCAGGGAAAAGAACGCCGTGATCATGGTGGAGGGATACTTCGATCTTCTGGCCTGTCACAAGGTCGGCTGCCCGCATGCGGTCGCCGTCAGCGGAACCGCTCTGACGGAGCAGCATGTGAAGCTCCTCAAGCGCTATGCGGAGACGGCGATTCTCTGTCTGGATCAGGACAGAGCGGGGCGCGATGCGGCGGAGCGGTCGTTTCAGCTCCTCGCGCACGAGGGATTCCAGGTGCACGTCGTCTCGATGGCGGAGAAGGATCCCGATGAGGCGGCGAAGGCGAATCCGGTCCTGTTGAAGCAGTTGCTCAGTGACGGAGGCATGCCCTACCTTGATTTCGTACTGGAGGAGATCGGCAAAGGCGATGTCCATTCCGCGCAGGGAAAAAGAGCGGCGCTCCAGCGCGTTCTCCCCCTCATTCAGTCCATCGTCTCTTCGGTGGAGCAGACGCACTACATGGGACGCGTGGCGTCGACACTCGGCACCACGGAAACGGCTCTTCGCGATGATCTGAAGCGTCTTCCCACCGTCACTTTTACACAGAAACAGGAAACGACCGATGTGACCGCCGTGAAGAGTGACCAGTTCTCTCCTCTGGA
Source organism: Candidatus Peribacteraceae bacterium (assembly GCA_028707875.1). GTDB lineage: Bacteria > Patescibacteriota > Gracilibacteria > Peribacterales > Peribacteraceae > JAQWAC01. The sequence goes on from JAQWAC010000001.1 coordinate 68,486, forward strand.
AATCGCACTCGGTCTCTTTCTGCTCTATCCGCAGCATCGCTCTCTTCTTGCGGAACTCATCGAGCCGCATGATGGATTCCCCGCCGCCCTGTATCGCGCACTGAAGAATGTTCCAGAGGGTGAGGCGTGGTCGCTTGCCTCTCTGGACCTTCCTCAGCAGGAGAAAGAACGTGCCTCCATCCTTCATCTGTTCTGCGAAGTGCACGGCTTCACCGACTGGTCCGACAATCTGGCCTCCCGTGAAATTCGCAAGAATTGCATGCGTGCCAATCACCTCACTCTGCGGATCAAGCAGATCCAGATCGCCGCGCAGCTCAAGGAGGCGCACGCACAGGGGCGATTCGTCGAGGAGTCGCAGCTCTCCACCCAGTATCAGCAGGTTCTGAAACTGGCGAAGATGGCGGGATAAATCATGAGAGACAAACCTGCGGTTTTTCTCTCATGAGCTCTCTTTTCCCTTAGCGGTGTGCCTCCAGGCAGGCGAAGCCTGCCTTCGGCACAATTATCACGAATTGAAGAAATGGCAGGTAGCTGCGTACCCGTATCCTCTTGGAATGAGGGGGTATATTGCTTTCCAGAGAACTCTAAAAGCATTTTTTCCTTGGCGAACCGCCAAATTCTCCTATACTGCCTGCGCCCATGGCCTCGCATCCGCGGAAGTTCATCGCGCAACCGACAGATGAGGATTTGAAAAAGTTTCCCGAATCGGTGAAACATCTCATCAAGAAAGGACGCGAACAGCGCTATGTGACGCATCAGGAAATCATGTCGGTGGTTCCCAATGCCGAAGAGAACGTTGATCTCCTCGATGAGATTTACACGTTGCTCACGGATCTGGGTATTCAGGTGATCGATGTGAAGGATGTGCTCATCTGGGAGAAGAAGGGAACGGCCAAGGCCGCTCTTCCCATCCCCGAGCCGGCGGAGGACCTTACGGAAATCGCGGCATCGGATCTGGATGAGGATGACGATGCCGACGGTGATGACAAAGTCGAGAAGCTCGAAGAAGAGGATACGATGCAGGTGGTGGCGACGGCGGGTATCGAGATCGATGATCGTGATATTTCGGACGAGGAGAAGAAGAAGCGCCGCCGCGAGCGCGAAGTGGACCTTCTGGAAATTTCCAACGACTCCGTGCGCATGTATCTCTCGGAGATCGGTCGCGTGCCGCTCATTGACGGTCGCAAAGAGATCGAGCTGGCGCGCCGCATTCGCAAGGGCGATGCCTCCGCCAAACAGCAGCTTGCCGAGGCGAACCTCCGTCTCGTCGTGTCCATCGCGAAGAAGTATATCGGACGCGGGCTCTCGTTCCTCGATCTGATTCAGGAGGGGAACATCGGTCTCTTCCGCGCCGTGGAGAAGTTCGATCCGGATCGCGGGTTCAAATTCAGCACCTACGCAACATGGTGGATCCGTCAGGCGATCACGCGTGCCATCGCCGATCAGGCCCGTACCATCCGTATTCCGGTGCACATGGTGGAGACGATCAACAAGCTTACGCACACCCAGCGCCGTCTGGTGCAGGAGCTCGGCCGCGAGCCGACGGTGGAGGAACTGGCCGTGGAAATGGAGATGGACATCAAGAAGGTGCGCCACATCCAGAAGATCAGTCAGGACATCATTTCTCTCGAGTCACCCGTGGGTTCCGAGGAGGACAGCAAGCTGGGGGACTTCATCGAGGACGAGGATGCCGTGAATCCGTTCGACGCAACCAACAGGCAGCTGCGCAAGGAGAACGTCCACGCGATGCTCGAGTTCCTCACTCCCCGCGAGCGCAAGATCATCGAGATGCGCTTCGGGCTTAAGGACGGCATCGGACACACGCTGGAGGAAGTCGGGAAGGAATTCGGCGTCACCCGCGAGCGCATCCGTCAGATCGAGGCCAAGGTGCTCCAGAAGATGCGTGATCACCCGCGTTCCATGACGATCCGCGAACATGGAGGTTCTCCCAAGCGGGTGGGCTTCTCGCCCGTGCAGACGTTCGTTCAGGGGCGTCTGTGTCCGGAGTGCCGCAAGGGCACGCTCGTCGATGTGATCCGTGAGGGCAAGGCACTGAAGAAGTGCGATCACTGCGCCTACGAGCTGAAGAGCTTCTAAGATGATTCCGGTGTTCGCATGTTCGATCATTATTTACTTCAGCATGCGTGCTATGCTTTCAATATGTCAAAGAAGATCCAAAAGGCAGGCTCCGAATCCCCAAAAACGTTCGAAGAGCGTTATGCGATTCTGAATGACGGTCAGAAGCGTGCCGTGGATACGATTGAGGGGCCTGTGATGGTGGTGGCGGGGCCGGGGACGGGCAAGACGGAGGTGGTTGCCTTGCGTGTTGCCAACATCCTCCGGAAGACCCATGCACGCCCCTCCAATATCCTCTGCCTCACCTTCTCCGTGAGCGGGGCCACCGCCATGCGGGAACGTCTCCGGAATCTCATCGGTCCGGATGCCTATGGAGTGACCGTACGCAACTTTCATGGGTTCTGCAGTGATCTCATTGCGGAAAATCCGCTCGTATTCGATACGTGGTCCGCACTGGAGCCGATCAGCGATATTGAGCGTTACAGATGTGTGAACAAAATAATTGATCAGATGATGCCGGATTGCATACTCGTTAATCGCAAACAGCCCTATATGAAGACAAAAGAACTGATTGGCAGGATATCGGAACTGAAGCGGGAGGGAGTGACTGATCGGGGGCAGTTACTGAAGATTTCTGATCAATATGAGCAGATGATGGCTGGAAAAAGTAAGGAGGGAACCAAGATTCATGAGAAGAATCTGCTTGCTGCACGCAAATTTAAACAGCTTCTGGAGCTCTTCTTCCGTTATCAGCAGATGCTCACGGAATCCAAGCGCTATGATTATGAGGATATGATCTTGTATGCGGTGCGGGCGCTGGAGGAAGAAGATTGGCTTCTGTCAGGGCTCCAAGAGAAATACCAATACATTCTTGTCGATGAATTTCAGGATACGAACGGCGCCCAGTACCGGCTGGTGGAGCTTCTATCACAACCGCGTACGCCCGAGGACAACCCCAATCTCTTCGTGGTCGGCGATGACGATCAGGCAATCTATCGTTTTCAGGGTGCCAACCTCGCGAATATCCTACAGTTCCATGCACGTTTCCCCAAAGCACCGGTCATTCCTCTCACGGTGAGTTACCGATGCACACAGCCGATTCTTGATGCGGCGGAATCACTTATAAAAAACAATTCGGAGCGGCTTGTCGGACGCATAGAAGGGCTTGATAAGCATATGGTATCGGGCGCAAAAATGAAGAATGGACCCGAACCGTTCCTTCTCTTCTCCCCCGGCGACTCCACGGAACATTGGATGGTTGCTGATCTGGTGGAGGAGCGGATGAAGGAGGTTCCTCCGGAGGAAATTGCCATTCTGTGCCAGACCAATGCGGAGGTGCTCGGACTTCACGAAGTGCTGACGGCACGCGGCATTCCGGTGGAAGTGAGGGGAAAGGCCGATCTTCTTGCGCATCCATTCGTGAAGCAGGCCATTGCCATCCTGAGAGGAGTTGAGCATCCGCAATCGGACGGAGCCCTTGCGGGAGCCATTGCCTGTTCCTGTTTCGGATGTCATCCCGCCGATCTCGGACGTCTCTATGCACGCATACGGGAGGAGAAAAGTGGACTCATGGATATTCTTCTTTCCCTCGATGATCCCGCTGTTCAGGACAAGCTCCCTTATCTTGTTGGCAGAGACGCACTGTCCAAGGCCCGTGACGTAGTTCTTGATCTTCATCAGAAGCTCCCGAGTCGGACCGTCGTGGAAACGTTGGAGCACCTCATCAAGGATTCCGGTTTGCTTACGTTGGCCAGAGGAGGCAAGGACGGGAAGAGTTTTGACGCCCGGAGCTTTGCCTCTCTGCAGGAATTCTTTGACCGTCTGAAGAACCGCGCCTACGAGCAGCAGAACTTCTCGTTCGAAGGATTTCTGGATGATCTGAGTCTGTATGAGGACGCAAATTATTCCGATATCCGGCTGAGCTACAGTCTTCCGCATCTGACGGAGAAAGGAGTTGCGCTCATGACGGCGCATCAGAGCAAAGGAATGGAATTCGACGTGGTGATCCTCCCGAATTTCCGCGAGGGGCATTGGGACAAAAGAAGGAATCCTTCGTCGCTCTCCATGCCGGAAGATCTGCTCTTCGGGTGGGAGAAGGAGCAGAAATCCTACGAGAGGAATCAGGATGAGCGTCGACTGGCTTACGTCGCTATGACAAGGGCTCGCCGCGAATTGATCTTCACCTGTCCGAAGGAGCTGACAACCGGAGATAAGGCCCGTTCCGTTTCGCCGTCGGGCTTCTTTGCAGAAGCCGGAAAGTTACCGGAGCAAGTTCGTGACCTGAAGGATCCCGAACAGGCTATGCTTCTCCTTCATACGCCCTCCCCTGATTTTGATGAAGAAATGAAGGCCTTTCTGAAGGAGCGGCTAGAGAATTATTCGTTGTCCGTGACCGCATTGAATCACTTTCTTGAAGATCCGAAGCTGTTCCTTGAGCTTGATCTCCTGCAGACACCCCAGACGAAGGAATCCAGTCTGGTGTACGGAAATGCCGTTCACGATGCATTGCGGAAGTGGGGCCTCTCGGTCATGGAGGGGGAGCCCATGGATGAGGCGGCATTCCTGCATGCTTTCCGGAAGTATCTTGACGAACGCGAAATTCTCACGGAGCCCCAACGTAAGCGCTTAGCGAAGGTTGGAGAGGAGGCGTTGCCCCGATACTTCGATCAGAGATTCTCCGGCAAGATTCCCTTTGTTCATAAAGTGGAATACTCCGTTTCCACCCATCTGGATGACGTGCCCCTCAAAGGCAAGATCGATCGTATCGACCTGATCCAGCCGGATGCATCGGATGTCGTGATCATCGATTACAAGACCGGACGGCCGAAGTCGGAGAATGAAATCCGTACGGACGGCGATTATTTCCGCCAGCTCGTCTTCTACGCGTTGCTCCTTGAGGAGAGAGGCGCGCTTCTGACTCCGCGGGAATTTGTTCTGGATTTCATAGGGGAGGGGAGTGAGCACCCCGTTCAGAGATCGTTTGTCATTTCGGAGGCGGAGATCGGTGCATTGAAGAAGATTGTGAAGGCGGTGTGGGCGAAGGTTCTGGCTCTTGATTTTTCACCACTGGAACAATCTATCCCCCCCAATAATCGTTGAGCATCTCAGGATCAGATTTTACTTTTGTTCCTGCGATGTTCGTGCCGTTCCCGTTCAGTTGTGCGGCAATGAGTGAGACGAATCTCTCCAGTAGAACTTCGGGGACGGAACCGAAGCTTCCCGAAAAATCGCCGAGCGTTAGACGATTGTCCGGATCCAGATAGAGAAAACCTCCGCCCCGAATATCCTCTCTCTTCAATTCTAATGCACATACAACACTGTTGTGACTGCGCTGATCTCCGACGAATATGGACGCGATGTGACCGCGCACTTCGATGACAAAGAGGTGGTACGGTCCGTTGGCCGTTTCCCTGTTCATTTTGTCGGTGTCGTCATAGGGGAGAAATTGGGGGTTGATCCCGAGCTTGCCGATGCGGCATTCCATGGATTCGGCTTTGGACACGGGAACATCGTAGGAGATCCTTTTTCCGGTACAAGGGAATGAGACGCGGATTCTCCGCTACGACGCTAATCAGTCGATCTTGTCCGAAAGGAATTTTGCGAACTTCTGCGAAGCTTTTCCCCTGTGACTTGTACTATTTTTTTGATCAATAGTTAAGGCTGAGAATACGGCTGAATGGCCATCGGGCCTGAAGCAGGCGGAGATCGGAAGGCCCGGCAGATAGTCCGCCTCCAGCGTCGGTGTGATGATTCCTTCGCAGCGGCCTTCAAACGTGTAGGTGACACCGAGGGAATCGACGTAGGCGAGGACGCAGACGAACCGTGCGCGCTTGTTCTTTTCCTTCCGCATGCGTTCGAGGAAGTGCTCAATCCATTCTTCGTCGCTCGCAGCCGGTCCCGCTCCCCAGCGGCGCGTGTGGAGTCCCAGCTCGTCCGCAATCGCCTCCACGATGATGCCGGAATCATCGGCGACCGTGGGAAGTTTGGACTTCTCGTAGTAGAACAACGCCTTCTCAATGGCATTCTCCTCGAAGGTCGAACCGGTTTCCTTGGGGGCAGCCAGGATCGACAAATGCTTGGGTGTAATAATATTCACGGGGAGATCACGCAGAACTTCGGAGATCTCGATGATCTTGCCTTCGTTATTGCTTCCGAGGAGGAGTTCCATTTGCGGTTACGGAGTAGCCATCTTCTCGATATAGACCTTCCGCGCCTTGGCCCCCTCCGTCGGCCCGATGAGACCCTTCTGTTCCATGATGTCGAGGAGTTTTGCGGCACGCGCGTACCCCACGCTCATGCGGCGCTGGAGCAGGCTCGCGGAGGCCTTGCCCGTCTCCTGCACCACGCGCACGGCTTCGAAGAAGAGATCATCGCCGCCGTTGTCATCCGCTTCCAGATCGATCTGCGCGTACGGTTTGGAAAGGCTCTGCTCACCTTCTTCTTCGCCCGCGTTCTCTTCATCGGAGCTCAGGGCGATCTGTTCCGTCATCTTGCCGCCGCCGGCGATCTTCACGGCGTTGATGACACGTTCCACTTCCTTGGTGGAGACAAAGATGCCCTGAATGCGCACGGGATTGGGAGTGGATGCCGTCAAGTAGAGCATGTCCCCCTTACCGAGGAGGTCTTCCGCTCCGATGCCGTCGAGAATGGTGCGTGAGTCGACGGAGCTCACCGTACGGAACGCGATGCGTGTGGGGATGTTCGCTTTGATCAGTCCCGTGATGACATCCACGCTGGGGCGCTGGGTGGCGATGACGAGGTGCATCCCGACGGCACGGGCCATCTGGGCGATACGGGCGATCATCGTTTCCGTATCACGCCGGTACTGGCGCATCATGAGGTCTGCAAGCTCGTCCACCACCACGACGATGCGCGGGAGCATATCCACCTCCTCCGTCTGCTTGGCGTTGAATTCATCGAGGTTGCGGGCGCCTGCATCCGAGAAGCGGTGGAGGCGTCGTCCCATCTCCGCCACGGCCCACCGGAGGGCCTGCAGCGCCTTCTCCGATTCGCTGATGACAGGAGTGAGAAGATGAGGAATCCCGTCATAGGGAGTCAATTCCACGCGCTTGGGGTCGATGAGGATCAGTTTGAGTTCGTTCGGGGCGTTCTGGTAGAGGAGAGACGCGAGGAGCGTGTTCATACAGACGGACTTTCCCGAACCCGTGGCGCCAGCGATGAGGAGATGCGGCATGTCTTCCAGACACGCGACGACGGCCGCTCCGCCCACGTCGCGCCCGAGCGGGAAGGTGAGCTGGGAGGTGCTCTGCGTGAACTCGGGGCTCTCCAGAATCTCGCGCATGTGCACGATGGTGCGCACCGAATTCGGCATCTCGATGCCGACGAGGGACTTGCCCGGAATGGGGGCCTGAATGCGCAGGCTGTGGGCCGAGAGGGCCAGAGCCAGGTCGTCCTTGAGGGATTCGATTTTGCTGAGGCGCACGCCCTCCGCGGGCTTCAGCGTGAATTGCGTGACGGTTGGTCCGGGGTGCGCGTCGCGCATCGTCACGTCGATCTCGAATTCCTTCAGCTTCTCCTCGATCTGCTTGGCCTGCATCTTCAATTCCTCATCGTCGATGGCAAGTTCGCTCTGCGTGCCATCCAGAAGATCGAGCGAGGGGAATGTCCACTCTTCAAAGCGCTTATCCGTCATTTCCAGAAGATCTTTGATCTTGTTCTTCACGATCTTGCCCGTCTTCTCCGAGGCGATCTTCTTGGCCATCGCTTTCTTGTCCTTCTCCCGTGCGAAAGCCGGTCGCACGATATTGAGTTCCGGCGCCTCGCGATCTTCTTCCACAAGGTCTTCCATCGGTTCTTCCTCCTCCTCAGTTTTCTCCGCAATCGTTTGACGTTCCATTCTCGGAGTGCGGATTCGTTCGGGTTGCTTTCGCATCCGTTCGCGGATTGCCTGAGCAATGGCACCCAGATTCGGCTCAAAGGCGACCACAAAGCCGATCAGGAAGAGCGCCGAGAGGACGGTGTAGCCGACCGGACGGGAGAAGAAGAGCAGGAACGGCACGCTTGCGAGGAAACCGATGGCGCCTGCGAGTTCATCCCGTCGCATGCCTATCTCCTCGATGGGTGCGCCGATGTGCATGAGTCCGAGGAACGTGACGAGGCAGAGGACGAGTCCGACATTGCGCTTCACCTTGAAGCGGTCTTCCGACGTGAGCCAGTGGAGCGCTCCCGCGATCACGAGGACGACGGGGAAGATCATGCTCCACTTCCCGAAGAAGAACGTAAGGACGCCATTCGCCGTGCTTCCGGCTGTTCCGGCACGGTTCATGAGTGACAGGAAGAGCAGGATGCCGACAGTGATCTGAAGTGTTCCGGATATCTGCCGTTGGGCACGGGGATTGAGTTCCAGTCCGGGGGACGGGCGACGCTTGGTGCGGTGTTTCAGTTTCCTTCGGTGACGCGGCATTGATGTCATTGTAGCGCATGATGAGAGTGTGCAAAGGCCTCATGTAAGGCTTGTAAAAGCAAAATGCGTGGATTCATTTTCTCTCTTGAAGATCAGAAAGAAGTTCTGAACGGTGTTTCCACCTTTGTCCGGCGACAAAGGTGGAGCCAAAACGCCGGCGCGCCAACCCCAACCCGCCCGGCCCTGTGTCTCCTCGTCAGCTCCTACAAGGATTCGGAGCCGACTCGTCGGCACGCCCCGCAGCCGCGGGGCAGGGCCTTCCCCTTCACCCCCCGTGGCGCGCCACCTCCCAATTAATCTTCCAACAGCGCCGATTTTGTAAATTCTTTTTATGTCTTTCTCATCTTCCTGATACGATGCTGCCGTGAAGATTCTTCTCTTCGGCGGCCGCGGGTTCATGGGGCAGCAGTTTCTGTCCGTCTATCCCGATGCCATTGCGCCGTCGGTGGATATCGCCGATGCCCCCGCCGTGATCCGCACGCTCGATGAGGTGAAGCCGGATATCGTCATCAATGCGGCGGGCAAGACGGGCAAACCGAATGTGGACTGGTGCGAGGATCACAAAATCGAGACGATCCGCAGCAACGTGACGGGGCCGCTCGTGCTTCTGGAGGAGTGCGGCAAGCGCAATCTCTACTGGGTGCACCTGAGTTCGGGATGCGTCTACAGCGGGGATAACGGCGGCAGGGGATTCACCGAAGACGATCCCCCGAACTTCTACGGGAGTTTCTATTCGCGCACCAAGGCATGGAGCGAGGCGCTCCTGAGGGAATTTCCCGTTCTCATCCTGCGACTCCGCATGCCGTTCGACAAAGCGCCGCATGCCCGCAACCTCATCATGAAATTAAAGGACTACTCACGCATTCTGGATGCGGAGAACGCCATCACGTACCTTCCGGATTTCCTGAAGGCCGCGGAGCAGCTTATCGCAAAGCGTCGGACGGGGATTTACAACATGGTGAATGCGGGAGCCATCTCGCCGTACCGCATCATGGAGCTCTACCGGGAGATCGTGGATCCCGCGCACACATTTGAACGTCTGTCTCTCAAAGATTTGTCCGGCGTGACCAAGGCGGGACGCAGCTCGTGCATCATTTCACCCGCGAAGCTCATGAAGGAGGGGATTGCCGTCCGACCGGTGGAGGAGGCGGTGCGGGAGGCTCTTCTGGCGCTGAGGCATTCCTAGGAATGGCTTCGCTGAAAGAAATTCCGACATCATGCGGAAAGTCACGTTCCCGTCTGGACAGGAGGAAAAGGCGGGGTAACCTGAGAGGTTCTTCCGTACATTTATGTCATTACTCGCGCGAATTGAAGGCGATGATCTGGTTTATGCCGTGCTTCCCTCAGTGGTCGCCACGCCTGCGCAGCATAAGGAATCTCTGCAATCCGCAGGAGTGAAGGTGAAGAAGGTCGAGCCGTCCGAAGGAAGAGTCATAGAAATCCGCATCGATAAGAGGGGGGTGATGAAGAGAACCGTAGAGGCTGAAGAGGAGTTCGATCGGGAGAAGATGAGAAATCTGGAGAGAACGATCAGGGGGAGATGCGGGCAAATATTAATGAATTGATCGATGGAATATTATCGCTTGCATAAGCTCAGTACTCTGAACAAAAATATAGTACAAGTCATTGTGCTGGACAGGGATGTCCATAATTCTATACATTACGGCTCCTATGCGCGAAGCCGATGGCATCATCACCGTGAAGATTGACCCCAACGGGGTGACGGACGTGAAGATTGAGCAGGCGCTTCAGGAGGGCGGGATCGGCAGGATGGCGGTCACGACTCCGGAAGATAAAGCAGAAGGAATACGCGCTGTGCACGTGAGGAGGGAGTCGGACGAAACCGCTCGTCAGGTGATGCAAATTCTCAAGGGGATCGGAGCGACGATCGTGGCTTAAAGACGTCAAAATACTGGATTGCGGTTGCGGAATCTCGTACCCTCTCTTTTCCATGGCACCCGTGGAAATGTTTTCATTCCGGATACGGTGGGCGGGGAGTTACAGCACTCTGGAGAAGAAGCTTCTTCAGGAGGGGCGGCTCAATGTCTTTGTCGATTCCCCGATCGGACAACAGTGCCTGACGCGCATCAGGGCGACAAAAGGTGAGACACGAAAACAAATTGAAACGGTGCTTACATCACTCCGATTGACGTTCGAGAGTGCCTGAGGGGGGCGATGTCATTGAACCGGACGGAAGAGTAGGCAATACTGCATGTCCATGACGCGTTGCATCGGACTCACCGGCTACATGGGGAGCGGCAAGGGGGAGATCGTGAAGCTTCTGAACGAACATGGTTACACGTATATTTCGCTCTCCGACATGGTGCGTGCGGAGGCGACGAAGAGGGGGTTGGAGCACACGCGCGAGAATCTGCAGAACGTCGGGAACGATTTGAGGGCCAAGGGCGGGGCGGGGGTTCTGGGAATGAAAGTGCGCGAGACAATCGAGAAGGAATCTGCGAAGCAGTGGGTGATTGACGGCATCCGCAATCCGGCGGAGGCGGAGGAGCTCAGACGGCTTCCGGACTTCCATATGATCGGAGTGACGGCGGATCCGGAGGTGATCGTTTCACGGCTCACGGCACGGAAGCGCGAAGGCAGTTCTCTTTCAAAGGAGCAGATTCTGGAACGGCTTGAGAAGGAGAAGGGGGTCGGGGAGCCGCCGGAAGGACAGCAGGTGAAGAAGTGTCTGGAACTCGTTGACTTTCTTATCATCAACGAAGGAACGCTGGAGGAGCTTGCAAAGAAGCTTACGCACTTTCTCCGGCTGCTCGACGGCTCCGATCGTCCGAGCTTCGATGAGGTCTTCATGGAGATCGCGTACACGTGGGCCCAGCGTGCCACGTGCCTCCGGCGCAAGGTGGGTGCCGTGATCGCGAAGGACAAGCAGCAGCTCACGGCGGGCTACAACGGCGCTCCCAAGGGCGTGCCGCACTGCGCGGAGATGGGCGGATGCCTGCGCGAGAAGCTGAAGATTCCCTCGGGACAGCGTCATGAGATGTGTCGCGGGACGCATGCGGAACAGAATGCCATCACGCAGGCGGCCAAGCTGGGGATTTCCATCGAGGGCGGAACGCTCTACACCAATACTTTCCCGTGCGTCATTTGCACCAAGATGATCCTCAATGCAGGGATTACCACGGTCATTTATGACAGCGATTACGACGATCCGCTCAGCAAGGAAATCCTCGGTCAGCAGATCGGACTCAAGCTGATCCGGTATGAGGGGAGGAAGTTCCATTGAGTGGACCTCACTCCCTCTGTTTCTTCATTCTGATCACCGTCACTGCGAGGAAGACGACGGCAAGAACGAGCCCGACCAGCACGACACCGACTCCCATCATCAACCAGGACGATGTCTGCTTCGGAGTCG
>JAQWAC010000062.1 GCA_028707875.1 Candidatus Peribacteraceae bacterium
GCCCGCACACGATGGAGGAATTTTTTGTCGCGGGAACGGAACCCAAGGAGCCGGATGATATCTATCGCCCGCTCCTGATCGACACACGGAACGGACTTCTTGCGAACAATTGCCTGCCCGGCGAAGCCACGGCGAAACCGCAGTGGAGCCGGGCGGAGACGGGTGATCAGGTTTTTGTTCAACAGAAAGCCTTCGCTGTCTTCCCAATGGAAGTAGAAAAGTGGGCGCGCGAGAACGGCTGGCCAACTCCCCCGACACGGCAATCCCCTCTCTGCGGAAGCGCATCTTCGCGCGCCGATTCCTCCCGCTCAGGGCCTGAGATGGCTACCTCTCAATCCGCCACCTGGCTCGAAATCACCCGTCCTCAAACGAACGACAGCTACAAACTGGACCCGCTGATTCCGGACACCGAGGAGAAGATCGTCTTTGAGGCGCACGCCTCATCGGAGATCCGGACAATCGACTGGTTTGTGAACGGGAAGAAGGTCGGCACGGGCAAAGCCCCGGACTTCAGATTCCCGTGGCAACCGAAGGCGGGTACCTTTACTGTCGAGGCAAGAACAGCATCACTCACGATAAAGAGAAGCTTTGAGGTAGTGCACTAAGAAAACGGGTGAACGCGCAAGGCGTCCACCCGTGAAGAATGTGTTCAACGTATTTCGCATCTTCAGCTATCGCTGCCGGTCTCAACCTTCCGGCCCCATTCGTAGACGACACCGATCAACTCTCCGAGGTACGAGTTGGCGTCACGGCCGGATTCCGGGCCGAACTGCCTGGCGAGAAATTCCGCGGCATTCCGCAGATCGTCCATCGTGGTGCGTTCGTCCTCGTGAAGGCCGAACAGTCTGGACAGAGGCGAATGGCACGCGTGCGCGAGGGACATGCGCGCAAACACACAGCTCATGCCGACGAGCATGGCGGGATCGGTGACCCCGTACGTGCGCGCCAGCCTGGCGATCAGCTTCATGTACTCCGTGCAACGGCCCACATCTCCAAAGCGGATGAACTCGACCTCGTACTGCACGAAGTGCGGCATCAGAGGCGCAAAGAACTCCGCCTCCTCCTGCACACGGGCCGCGCGCTCCTCGGGAGTCAGGACACCCAACCCCTTGAGCCCGTCCGTCATCGGAATACGACCGGCGGCAACCTCGTCCGTGATGGCCGAACGTGCCTCATCGGAGAGTTCGATAGCACTCATCGCAACGAGCGCCTGCAGGATGCCCTCCAGATTGGGCGGCACCTCCGCGAGGATCGGATCGAGTGCCTCGGGCGTGATCTGCGCATGCAGAGACCCCAAGCACTTCTCGAGCACGCCCGGTCCCAATTGCGCCCTCATCTGGCCATTCATGGGCGCGACAATGGCACCCATCAGCACGGAGCTGTCGATGCGGGGCATCACCGCCAGAATCCGATACGTGCGGAAGGCGGCAATGATATCGGAGCCGTCATGGAGAGGTCCGATCGGTTGGGGCGAGAGAAGCCATCCGAGCTTATCTTCGTCACGGTCGAACACGTTCAGGCCCGGCCAAAATCGACCATTACCGACCATCAGGCAAGCCTGAAGATCGGGATCAGCCTTCCGGAGCCGGATCGCCCCACCAAAACCGCTGACGTCCAACGGTTTTTTTCCTCTCTCTGCAAAGAATAGAGGCTGGTGCATCAGTTGTTTCCTCCAATCAATCGAGTAATGAAATGGTTTCAGAACGGTCAGAAAACGGCCGAATTTTGCTCTGCAAACTCCTTTCTCAGACGCAAAATGTGAAAGACCAGGGGTTGAACACCGGTAAAGAGCCACAACGAGCGGCAACTTCACTATTAATAAAATAGATCAAATTTCTAATTACGTCAATTTATATCAGAATCTTCTCAATTCTGTCTCTGCATGCAATATTCGGCATTTTCCTGTACAATAATCATGACGTGGAAACACCAAATACTCTTCCCTTCCAACCGGATACTGCGCCCGCTTCTCTTGCGAGAGAAACGGTAACCGCCGGCACACACAATGCATTGGAATCCCTCATGGGAGTTCTGGCCCCCGCGGCGACCATCGGAATCCTGGCGTACGGATTCAAAATGATGTTCCGAGGGGTTCTGGGCGGAGCGGCACCTGCAAAGATCATCGGATAATTCTGGATGCGAAATCCCGTAACTTTGCTAGAATGGAACCACGTGGGTCGGTAGCGAAGTGGTCAAACGCGCCTGACTGTAAATCAGGTGGCCCTGCCTTCGGGGGTTCGAATCCCTCCCGGCCCACCATTCAAGACAAATGCATTTCCTATCAGTCCATTCTTCTTGATTCGGGAGGGATGAGAAGTTTATGGTGAGCGAGGCCCCCGAGCGAAGTCGAGGGGGACGAGTCGAATCCAAATCCCTCCCGGCCCACCACTGATCACGAAAGAGAAACCTACGGTTTCTCTCTCATGAGCTCTCTTTTCCCTAAGTGGTGTGCCTCCAGGCAAGCAAAGCTTGCCTTCGGCACGAATTATTTACGAAAGTGAAGGGTGGCACGCTTCAGCCCTCCCAAGCCTGAAGATGGAAAGGGCAAAGGAAAAAGCCCAATCAAGTCATAGACAATGCGCGAAGCGCGGGTTTCCCGCGCTGGAGCGCAACCATTTTAAGGGAAGGGTGAGCCCGCGAGAGGGACACCGTAGGTGGCCCTTTCGAGAAAAAGTCTATACTTTTCCCGTGCCCCACTTCTTCTACCTCGCGCGCTGCTCCGACGGATCGCTGTACGCGGGAACGTGCGTGCATGTGAAGGAGCGCGAGGCGAAGCACAATGCAGGCACGGGTGCCAAATACACGCGCAGCAGAAGACCGGTGGTCATCATCCACTTCGAAGAGTTCCGGACGCTTTCCGAGGCACGGCAACGCGAGGCGGAAGTGAAGAAGTGGCCCAAGGCAAAGAAAGAATTTCTTCTGGAATCGAAACATCGTCACTCGCACAAGTGTGATGGCGCTCTTGCAGTGGCACAGGTGTAATCATCTCGACACTCGTCACGCCGCCAGTACAATGGCGGAGATCGCATGCACAGCCGCACTTGTCTTCGTTGGGCATTGGGAGGATTGAGAACACACGGTTCAACGCGACAAACTCTTTTCGGACTCGGTTTCCTCTTCGTGCTTCTTTCCACGGCAGTCACGATCAGAGGGAACATTCCTTCTGTTGTGCCGATTTTGGCATCGGTCGGCGGCAGCAGCGTCACCTGCTCTCCGCCCTGCGCGCCCGGATGGGAATGCATACAGCCTCTGTGCATAAAGCCACCCTGCCATTCCGCATGTAATCCAATCGCTTCCCTTGTTGCCTCCTCTTCTTTTTCTTCCGAAGCCGCCAGCCCCTTGATGGTAGGCACTCTGGAGGTAAGCGACAGTACCGAGTACTGCGTCGCCCCTTCCGGAAAAAAATGTTACGACCTGGTGTGGACGCTCGCCAATCAGGGGGGCACCGAAGACAGAGTATCCGGTTACAGCATCGGCTTCGGGGGAGGAACCGCTTCCGTGCGCTTTGGTTCATTCAGCGGCTGCAGCGGAACCCCTGCCAGCATCGACTGTTCACCGCCGGATATTCAAACGAATTTCCCCGCCGGTCACACAGAAACCAGACGCTTCCCCATCATCGTCGATGAACCTCCGTCGGCCTGCCCGAACTCTGTTGAAGTGATTTACAGCGTCAGTGCCGTGAACACTCCCAGCAACGGAGTGACATCCCTTCAGATTCCCTGCACGGTCTCAGTGCTGTCTTCAGCTTCCTCCTCATCGGTTCTGCATGGGTGCATCGACCCGGACGGAGATGATTTCTATACGAAAACACATGCGGAATACTATTGGAATGGCACTCTAGATCCGAGGAAGGGCGGAACGGATTCTTGCGATGCGACACAAGTTTTGGAATATTCCTGCAGCGCGACGGACAGTTACATATTCGGACCGACTGCAAGGCGGTACAACTGCCCCCGGGGTTGTCAGGACGGCACGTGCGTGAAGGCGCCGAATGTTTGCCAGAACGGTCAGATTCCCGTCGGTTCCCATCCGCGGAGTCTGGTCGCCGTCGGATCGAAGGTGTACGTGCTGAACTTCACCAGCAGATCTATTTCCGTCATCAACACCGCGACGAATACGGTGGCGAACACGATTCTTCTGGGTTCACGAGCGGATGCCATCGCCGCAGTCGGGTCGAATGTGTATGTGGCGAATTCGGTCAATGCGTCCGTTTCCGTCATCAATTCCTCAACCGATACCGTCACGGCCACCATTCCCGTGGATGCCTCTCCAAGCAGCTTCACGGTCGTCGGGACAAGAATCTACGTACTGCATCAGGGCGGATACAACATCACGGTGTTCAATACCGCGACGAATGCCGTGGAATCCTCAATCCCCATCGGCGACTACACCGTCGCTTTGGCCACTGACGGATCGAAGGTGTTCGCAGCAAATGAACATTCCACCATTTCCGTCATCAACACCGCGACCAATTCCGTCACGGCCACGATCTCCGTTCCTTCCCGCCCCACGTCTCTCATCGTTGCCGGTTCTAAGCTGTATGTGGCGAATTGGGATGACGAAACGGTTTCCGTCATCAACACTGCGACAAACATGCTCGAGGCGACCATTCCTATGGGAACGAATCCCGGAACGTTTGCTGTTTCTGCGGGGAAGGTGTACGTGGCCAATACGCTTAGCTCCTCCGTTTCCGTCATCAACACCGCGACCAATACCGTCACGGCCACGATCCCCGTCGGTAGCCGGCCCATGGCAATCGTCGCTGCGGGATCGAAGTTATTTGTGACGAATGGCTCCGCTGTCTCCGTCATCAATACCGCGACCGATACCGTCACGGCCACGATTCCCTCGGGCTACGGTTCCCAATCTCTCGTCGTTTCCGGAACAAAGGTGTACGTGGCGGGCAATTTCGTTGAGGGAACTGTGACCATCATCGACACCGCGACCGATACGTTGTCCTGCAACGCGCTCTCCTCCTCCAGCTCCTCCGCTTCTTCTGTCATTTCTTCCTCTTCCATCTCCTCCGTTTCTGCCGTCTCCTCTTCATCCACCGGCCAATCTCTCTGTGGCAACGGTCTGATCACTCAGGGGGAACAGTGTGACGATGCGAATGGAACCAATGGAGACGGCTGCTCCGCCGCCTGCACCAAAGAAACGGGATGGTACTGCAATGCCGCCGTTCCCTCCGTCTGCTCTCCCTTCTGCGGGGACGGCATCGTCCTTGCGGGCCGTGAGCCGTGCGATGACAAGAATTTCCTGAACGGCGACGGCTGTTCTGCGTCCTGTCAGAGAGAGCCGGGATGGACATGCTCCGGCATTCCGAGCAGCTGCCTGACGCTCT
>JAQWAC010000019.1 GCA_028707875.1 Candidatus Peribacteraceae bacterium
AATAGCGGACTCATGAGGGGCGTCGAAAAGTTTGAATATCGGCGCGGCTGCAGATTCTCCACATATGCGACCTGGTGGATCCGCCAGGCGATCACCCGTGCGATTGCGGATCAGTCGCGAACCATCCGCGTCCCCGTGCATATGATCGAGGCCATGGGAAAAATGCGCAACGGAAGCCGGAAATTGCTTCAGACGCTCGGGAGAGAGCCGACCATCGAAGAAGCTTCCGCGGAAGCCGACCTCACCGCCGATGAGGGGCAAATGGTTCTCACGATGGGACGGCAACCGCTCTCCATCGATCAGCCTTTGGGGGAAAGCGACGACAGCTCGTTCGGGGAATTCCTGATCGATCAGAACACTCCCCAACCCGGAGTCGATGCGTTACAGGACCAACTCCGGAGAAGAATCAATGATGTCCTGATGGAACTCAATTACAGAGAACGCGAAATCATCAGAATGCGCTATGGGATCGGAGACGGTTATGCCCACACCCTCGAAGAGGTTGGACATGTCTTCCATATCACGCGGGGAAGAGTCCGCCAGATCGAAGGGAAGGCGATCCGGAAGCTGCAACACCCGGTACGTTCGAGTAGGCTTCGCGGTTTTATCGATCATGAACCGAGAAAAACCGTACCGACTGAATGATTGCCCCATTCTCCGTCTCTTGTTACCATCCCGCCCTTCCTCACCGATCATGCACCGCCTCTTCACCCCCCTGACCTTCCTGACCTTCCTTGCGTTCCTGCCCTGCACGATCCTCGCTGCCGAAACAAAGAATTACGAAAACGATATCAGCGTCCACGGGAAAGAGCGCGTGATGCGCGCATGTGTCCATGCCGATTCCAAAGAACTGGAGCGTTGCATGCAACGTCAGAAGCGCAATGCGACCGCCGTCTGGGGAAAAAGCAACCCTGTGACGGCGCTGAATTTTTACGATACGCAGGATTGGGGAATGAGCCATCTTCGTTACAGACTCACAACCAATCGGTTGGTCGGCAATCAGCAGTACTGGAGCATCAATCGCAAAACGTTCGCCGAGTTCACGCCGAGAGAAGACATCAATACCAAGCGTCTTCCCTACGTCAATACGGTGCGCCAGGAGGAGCTCGAGTGCATGTACGTGGCAGCCGGACGCCCGCGCGCACTCTGCCTGGATCGCCAGAGGGACGCCGCTCAGAAGATGAAGGCGCCCATTGCGCAGGAATGATCCAAAGCGGCGTTTTCACTTGAAATTGTAAAGTGAATCATCTATCATGATGACTCATGAGATTTGTCTTCTCATCCATCTTTCTGGCCCATCTGCTCCTCAGCACCGCCTGCATGGCGGTGGTTTCGCCCGTACAAGCCGAGGAAACGCCGGTGCTGTCCGTGGAATCCGCAATGGATCAAACGGACGGGTGCCATCACGAACAGAAGCAGGAACCCGCCAAGGCTCCGGATGCTTCCTGCCTCAACCACTGCCTGTCTCAGGCCACCAGCCGCGCGATGACGGACGGATGCGCGGTCCTTCCGACCCCCGCTCTTCCGGTACCGCTCATCACCGATTTGCCCGCTCCGACTTCCTTTGCGGTTCCGGAAGCCGGCTCTGACTTCCACCCGTCGCCACCCATCCCCGGAACCGTCGTACTGCTACAGTAGAGAGGAATGGCATGCCACTGTTTTATGGTGTCATTGTTTGTAGTTCACCATTCCCCTCTCTCTATGTCATCTTCCTCTTCAACTCTGCATCTCCGCATCGGAGGCATGCACTGTGCCAGCTGCGAATTGCTGCTGGAACGGAAATTCCGCTCCCTGCCGGGCGTACGCTCGGTCAGAGTCAACCGGAAAAAAGGGCGCGCTACGCTCTTCCTGCATGACGGAGCATCCGTCGACCTCGTCACGCTCGAAAAGGCCGTCATGGACGCAGGCTACCGGTTTCTCGGCATGTCATCCGAGGAATCGGAGCAGACTCAACACGGCGAACAACATGCAACCCGCAGCGGCGAACAACCGCGCTGGCTGGAAATCGGCGGAGCTTTTCTTGTCATCTTCGCCGTCTACTATCTTCTGCAGACATTCGATATCGTTTCCCTTGCCCCCTCCACTGCCGGAGCACTCACCTTCGGCGGCGTGTTCCTCATCGGAATCGTCGCGGGCATGAGCAGCTGTCTGGCCGTCACCGGCGGACTTCTGCTCGCCATGGCAGCCAAATATCACGAAGTCCATCCCTCGGATAACGCATGGGAAAAAATGAAACCGCTTCTGCAGTTCAATGCGGGAAGACTCACTTCTTACTTCCTGCTCGGCGGGGTCGTGGGACTCATCGGCACATCCGTCTCGCTCTCCGTCCAGACGACCGCCTACATGAACATCGTGATCGCCCTCGTGATGCTGTACCTGGCCCTCACGATTCTGCACGTCATTCCGAAGGGTCTCGTGCCCATTCGTCCTCCCAGAGCGCTCTCGCACTGGATTGCGGATCTCTCGGAGAACAAGCATCCTCTTGCACCGTTTGCACTCGGAGCACTCACCTTCTTCCTCCCCTGCGGATTCACGCAATCACTCCAACTCGTGGCCCTCGCTTCGGGCAGCTTCATCAACGGAGCACTCGTCATGGGCGTCTTCGCCCTCGGGACACTCCCCGCTCTCATCGGAATCAGCGTGATCTCCTCCAATGCCAAAGGAGCATTCTCCCGCATCTTTCTGACATTCTCGGGCTCGCTGGTCCTGCTCCTCGCACTCTTCAATCTGAGAAGCGGCCTTGCACTCGCGGGATATGAAGTCCCCTTCTCTCTGCCTCCGCAAGTCGCGGCCCCCGTACAACCGAATCCCTACAATCAGGTTCCGCCGGCCCCGACACCCGACGTCCCATCCCCTACGCCCTCTCCCTCTATCGACGGCGTACAGGAGGTCTTCATGGCCGTCACCTCCTACAGTTACGAACCGAGTGAACTCACCATCCGCGCAGGTGCCAGGATCCGCTGGATCGTCGACGGCTCACGGGCCAGCGGCTGCACGCGCAGCATCGTAATCCCCTCCCTCGGCGTTCAGAAGATTCTTTCGTCCGGCCAGAACATCATTGAGTTCACGGCCCCCTCCACCCCCGGACGGCTGCCCTTCAGCTGCTCGATGGGCATGGTGCGGGGAGTCTTCAATGTCCAATAACCCCCGCAACCATGACTGCCCAACGCACCACTCTCGCCATCACCGGCATGCACTGCACCAGCTGTGCGGCGCTGATCAATGATCAACTTGCACACACCAAAGGTGTGGAAGAAGCACACGTAAACTTCGCGGCTGCCAAGGCGCAGATCCGCTTCAATCCCGCGCAAACATCCGAGGATGCGCTCATCCATGTGATTCATGAGGCCGGATATAAAGCCGAAGTCTCTTCCGACCATGACCGCGATCGTGATCGAGAACGGCGCAGGGAGGAGATCGCGCATTACCGGAAAGGATTCCTCTTGGGACTCCTCTTCAGTCTGCCGCTTGTCTTCTTCATGGCGCTTTCGTTCCTGCCGCTTCTGCCTATCTCCATTCAACTCGCGCCGTGGATGGGCATCGTCTCACTCATCCTCGCAACTCCCGTTCAATTCTGGCTCGGAGCAGGCTTCTACCGCGGTTTCTGGTCCAGTCTGAAGATGAAGACCTTCACGATGGACAGTCTCATCGCCATCGGAACCTCCACCGCTTACTTCTACAGTCTCTTCAATCTCGTCTCCGCCGTCCTGATCAGGGGCACACTCCTCGGGGAGACGGAAAACCTCTACTTTGAGGTCGCTTCCCTCCTCATCACGTTCGTCCTGCTCGGCAAGTGGCTGGAAGCCCGCGCCAAAGGACGGACCGGCGAAGCGATCGAGAAACTGATGGGACTGCAGGCCAAAACCGCCCGCGTCCTCCGCAACGGACAGGCCGTGGAAGTCCCTATACAAGACGTGAAAGCCGGCGACATCGTCGTGGTCCGCCCCGGAGAGAAGATTCCCGTGGACGGCCTCGTGACGCGCGGACTCAGCTCTGTCGATGAATCCATGCTGACGGGGGAAAGCATCCCCGTGGAAAAGAAAGAAGGTGATCGCGTCTTCGGCGCGACGATGAACCAGCACGGATCCATCGAGTTCACCGCGGACAAGATCGGGGAGGAAACGGCCCTCGCACGGATCATTCGCTTTGTGGAGGAAGCACAGGGATCCAAAGCACCCATTCAGGACTTCGCGGACGCGATCTCCCGATGGTTCGTGCCCGTCGTGATTCTCACCGCCCTTGCGACATGCGGCATCTGGCTGCTTCTCGGCCAGACGCTCACATTCTCGCTCCTCGCCTTCGTTTCCGTCATCGTCATCGCCTGCCCCTGTGCACTGGGACTCGCGACGCCCACGGCAATCATGGTCGCAACAGGCAAAGGAGCGGAGCTGGGGATTCTGATCCGCGGCGGAGAACCGCTTGAGTCGGCGGCCTCCATCGATACCATCGTCTTTGATAAGACGGGAACACTCACCAAAGGCAAGCCCGAAGTGACGGACATCATACCGCTCGGAGCCCTGAAGGAAGCGGAAATCCTCACGCTGGCCGCAAGTCTGGAACAGGTATCCGAGCACCCGCTCGCGGAGAGCATCGTGCGCCGCGCGAAGGAGCGGAATCTCGCACTTTCGGCCGTCGATGGCTTCCGCGCCATTCCCGGACACGGTGTGGAGGCGCAACTCTCCGGCACACTGTACTATCTCGGGAACCGGAAGCTCCTGGAGAAATTCTCCGTTCCGGCGCGGGAAATCGAGCAACAACTGAGCATGCTTGAGGAACAGGGGAAGACCGCCATGGTTCTTGCAACCAAAGAGCGTGCGCTCGGCATTGTGTCCGTGGCCGACACGCTGAAGGAAACAACCGTGCAAGCGATCACCATGCTGCGGAAGATGGGGCTCGCCCCCATCATGATCACCGGAGACAACGCCCGCACCGCACGCGCCATCGCCCGTCAGGTTGGCATTGAGCATGTGCTTGCGGAAGTTCTGCCGGAAGACAAAGCGAAGGAGATAAAGCGTCTGCAGAACGAAGGGAGGAAGGTCGCCATGGTCGGGGACGGCATCAACGACAGTCCCGCCCTCGCTCAGGCCGATCTTGGCATTGCAATGGGCAACGGCACCGATATCGCCATGGAAGCGGGAGGCATCGTTCTCGCGAAGAACGATCTGCGCGACACGGCCGTCGCCATCGCACTGAGCCGCGCAACGGTCCGCAAGATCAAGCAGAACCTCTTCTTTGCGCTCTTCTATAACGTAATCGGCATTCCGATCGCCGCGCGCGCCTTCGTCTCATTCGGCATCATTCTCCGGCCGGAACTGGCGGGCTTCGCGATGGCACTGAGCTCCGTCTCCGTCGTGACGAACTCTCTCCTCCTCAAGGGATGGCACCCGCGGAAGTGGAACGTCCTCTCTTCCATCGCACCGATAATCATGGCAATAGGATTTACAACGCTCTTCCTGATTTTCGCAAAAATCAGCGCCTGAAATAGCGCTCTGATTCAAAGCTACAGCTGGGACCCGCGGGTCCCAGCTGTAGTGAAGTTTTCGATATTCTTACGGCTGAACATCCAACGACTCGTTGCTCGGCTCCTCGCCCGTCGGCAGATGACAGGCTTTTGATGAACTCTTGAAGGTGGCCCAGAGGGCGTTGCGGCTCTTCACGTACATCTTCTTGGCGGTCTGCTTCGTCGTGCGAAAGGAGACCCATGCACTCTTGATTGCCGCCCTGCGCGAGGCGGTTTCAGTGAGATCCCACGCAGCCGCGAGATCCGTCGCACGCTTGGCGAGAGAAGTGTTGATGCTCTGTGTATAGGCGGTGAACGCCTTCTGAACCACCGCTTCGCGCACGGCGATAGCGGTCTTCATGCACGAAAGATCAGGGGCAGTCTTGGCCAGCGCGGGGGCAGCCACTGCCAGCACCGCAGCACCCAAGAACAGGGAGGAGAAGAATCTCTTCATAAATGGATTGGGAAAGGGACATCCTGCTATCAGGACTGCTTCCATTGAGACCAGCACATCCGCTCGACAGTAAACAGTAATTTGCAATTAAAGTCGATTCACTGAATACATTATTTGTTCATAGTTCAAGCTCTCTGCAACTTCCCAAACAGGGGTCTGAAACCCTTGTTTTTTTGTTAAGATTATGTAAAATTCCCCGCTAAAATTACTTTTCCCGCAATGCGAGAAGCCCAACATCTTCGGAGAAGTGCAACATCACAAGAAACCGACAATAGTACAGGTATTCCCCCACGCGAAGACGTCGCCAAAATGGATCCCATCGTGAGTCTTTTTGACCGTTTCCGATCCACAATTCAAGCACTCCTCAAAGAAGAAGATCCTACACTGAAGGAGGCGCCTGGTGTCGGAGATCAAAAGCAACGAACTCGATCAAAAGCACGGAATACTCTTTCCCCGCATGCTCCTCGTCATCGGAATAAAAATATCGATGCAATGGAGAACGCCGATGCAAATAAGTTTTTTGCTTCTTACTTGAAGAAGAATGCGGTGGAAGCACTCACCATCTCCCGCATGCAGGAACTCATTGAGTATTTCATGGAATCAGCTGCCCGCCTCTGTGTTTCCAAGTGCATTGACGGACGGGTTCACGGAAGCAAGGGTAAGGGGCGCCCGCCCAAGTCAGTAACATTCTTCCGCGGAGAGGGAAACATCGTGGATGTGGGGCCAAGAAATGCTGCTTTCTGGGACCGGCTCTACAAAGTCATTCTGGATGCAAAGATGAACACCCCGGGAACTCCTGCACTCTATATCGCACTCGGTCACAAATCGCACAGCGGACGCGGCTGCGCCAAGCATGAGAGTCAGGATGAAGTGGCACTGGCCACGGTCATGATGCAAGCACACAGACTCCGTCAACAGACAAATCCAGACGAACTTTACGTCATTCATGGTATGACCGAAACGGATTACATGTCCGAGTGTTATCACTTCCCTGACGGCAAAAAAACAGTGATCGACACTGCGAAAATCATTGAAGGACTCAAGAACACCATCCGGAATCCGGACGATGTCTTCCAGGAGGGATTTTTGTCTCAGCCGATTTCCGATCCCAAGATTGCAAAGTGGATCGATGGCAAAACTGCCGGTGATCTACTGGACGGAAGGAAAGGATATGCGATGTTCAACAGCTTGCAGTACGGCATTGCGATGGAAACGCTCCTCATGCGCAGCATTGCAGGCATCGCTGCGTCAAAGGGAAAGGTGAATAAAGTCATCCATCCTGAACTCTTTAAGATTGTGTGGGGTAAATTGAACAATATTAAGGGGCTGCCGGAAGGCCTGAGGGGGTCCCTGCTCTACCAGATCATCTTCAACATCGCCTATTCTCTGTACAAGCGAAAGCAAATTCCGAATATGAGCCAGGAAGAGCGGGTGAAAGAGCTGGATCATGGAGAAGAGCTCATTTGTTTCGGGGACGGGTTCGAATTGCTCTCGAGAAACTCGGCAATTCTGGCCAAAATCGGCCGCGGGGATAATACGGAAGCGCTTCGTACCGCTCAGAACGTCTGGAAACACCGTTTTGGCGAAACAAAGACTCCCAAGATCCACATGAACATTGAGGTGCCGGGAAAAATCACTTCGTGGAACTCATTCACATCGTACGTTCTCAATAAGCTGGAAACCATGCGTGCCGAAGTCATCGAAGTTTTCGGAACGAACGTGCACATCATGGCAACGTATTCCTACGAGGACCGGAAGATGTTCTTGCCAGTTCAGACTCTGATTTACGGAAGGCAAAGCATTGATGAAAAGCGAGTATTCCCGATGAATATCGTTGAAGGAATGCAATCGCACGAATATACGGAGAGTAATCTTGTCCTCCGGGAACGCGACTATGCAGCTGCAATTTGCGCCGCATAAGTTGCCTGCCCACATACATTCTGGTAGACAGATGCCATGCACGATCATCCCAACATGACCGAGCTCCTTTCCCGGGAACTCGCCCACCCCTTCCACAAAGACCCCACAGGATACTTGGATGCGCATCCGGAAATCGAACAGCAAGCGTTCCGGCCATCCCCCGTGCGCGTCATCCGCACGGCTGGCTCAGGAATCCTGAAGGACCCGGATCAATGGGCTGATCAGCTTGCGACCTATGTGCAAAAACTTAAGCAGGAGA
This sequence comes from Candidatus Peribacteraceae bacterium, assembly GCA_028707875.1. Taxonomy (GTDB): domain Bacteria; phylum Patescibacteriota; class Gracilibacteria; order Peribacterales; family Peribacteraceae; genus JAQWAC01. Next base: position 8,134 of record JAQWAC010000019.1, read on the forward strand.
ATGGTGACGGACAGGAGATTGAAGTGGAGATGACCGCGCACGATACCTGCGGCGCGGGCGGTCTCAAACGCCCCGGACAAACGGATACGGATAACCTCGCCCATGCGGACATTGAGGATTTGACTGCAAGGCTTGTGCAAAGAGGCGTTCACGCTGCCTGCCCCAGGAAACGTTTCCCGATGAACGGACTTTCCGTCCATAATGCTCTGGGCGTGACCATCGACCTGACGGAGGGATGCCGCCTGCAATGCCCGCCTTTCAACAGCTTTACCCTGAGTTCTCCGGATCTGGATGCCCTTCCCGCAGAAGCGCTCACGGCCGGCCAGATTTCCAGTAAACCGGCGGAGGAGAATGGACACAGCTACGGTAATGTTCTGGTTGATACAAAAGCTCCATACACGTATCTCGTCTACGTGGAGCCGGACAAGGAGAAGGAGTCCGCTCCGCGAATAAAAGCGATACAGGATGCAATAGAGCCGCTCCGTGCCAAAGGTGTCGCCACCCGCATCATCATTCGTCATGCCCCCGCGGCATCCCAGCGCATCCCCGTCAGAAAAGTCGTCGTCGTCTGCATGGACGAGCGGTGTAATGCAATACAGAAGTAAAGAAATCACTCCAGCGCTGCCTTGGCCGCCGTCAGCTCGGAGAGCTCCGCCGTGATGTTCGCCTGTCGCGTCTGGTTGTAGACGATCGTGAGCTCATCGATGATGTCGGAAGCGCTGTCCGATGCGTTGCGCATCGCCACCATGCGCGCGGAGTGCTCCGAGGCGCCGGCTTCCAGAATCGCCTGATAGACCTGCAATTCCGTGAGCTGAGGGAGAATGGTCTTGAGGATCTCATCCTGTGACGGCTCGAAAATAAACTCGTGCACGTCCTCCGTGCTGAGTTCCTTGTCCGATTCGCGCTTGTAGCGCCGCGGAAGCAGACTCCCGAGCATTTCCTTCAGGCCCGTCTTGGAGAACGGCAGCAGGACCTTCACTGTGGCCTCCTGCGCAATCGCGGAGATGAAGTCGGTGTAGATCAGCACGACGTGGTCGTACGTGCCGGCGAGGAAGCTCTCCGTCGCCATGCGGGCGATCGGGAGGACGTCTTTGAGGGTCGGGTAGCTCCCGGGGGACGGGAACGCCGCGATCACATTCTGCTTCATGCGCGGGAGGAATTGCTGGCCCTTTTTGCCCACGACGATGAAGTCGACGGATGCGAAGGTCTTCAGATCTTTGAGACCGTTCACGTACTGCGTCGTGGTGCGGAGGAGCTGGGCATTCAAATTGCCGCAGAGTCCGCGATCGGGCGTGACGATGACCGCAAGAATCTTTCTTGGCTCCTGTTCCTTCAGGTACGGATGGACATCCGGATGGACGTCCGCGAGCTTCTCCAGAATACGCCATGCTGTGAAGGCGTAGCGACGAAGTTTCACGGCGTTCTGCACGGCTCTGCGCATCTTGGATGCCGCCACAAGTTCCATCGCCTTGGTCACCTGACGGGTGGCCTTGATGGCTTTCATCTTGCGCCGGAGATCGCGGAGGCTTCTTGCCAAGGGGACGATGAGTGGAAGGGATGATTGAAGGGACGAAGTATTCGGTATGTCGTATCCGGTATTAAGGAACCAAAGAAGAAAGGGTCTTAATACATAAGACGGAATACTTCATACTACGTTGTTGCGGAAGAAGCTGAGCCAAACCCGCGTTCTTTCTTGAACGTCGCAATGAGTCGCTTGAGCGTCTCCTCCGTATCCGGCTTGATTTCGGCGGAGAGCTGCTTGAGAACTTCCGGATGCTGGCCCTTCAGGGAGGCGACGAACTCTTTCTCGAACTTCTTCACCTGGTCCACGGGAATATCATCCAGATACCCGTTGATTCCCGCGTAGAGGGCCGCAACCTGCTCCCCCACGGGAACCGGTTCGTACTGCAGCTGCTTCAGGAGTTCGGTCAGGCGTGCACCGCGATCCAGCTGCTTCTTGGTATCGGCATCCAGATCGGACCCGAACTGCGCGAAGACCGCGAGCTCGCGGTACTGGGCGAGGTCCAGACGGAGCTTGCCCGCCACTTTCTTCATGGATTTCTTTTGGGCGGCGGATCCCACGCGCGAGACGGAGAGACCGATGTTCACCGCGGGACGGATGCCCTTGTAGAAGAGGTCGGACTCGAGATAGATCTGGCCGTCCGTGATGGAGATGACGTTCGTCGGAATGTACGCGGATACGTCGCCGGCCTGTGTTTCGATGATCGGAAGCGCCGTCAGCGATCCGCCGCCGCGCTCATCCGAGAGACACACGGCGCGCTCCAGCAAACGGGAGTGGAGGTAGAAAACGTCGCCGGGGTACGCCTCGCGTCCGGGCGGGCGTCGCAGGAGCAGGGAGACCTGACGGTAGGCCCATGCGTGCTTGGAGAGGTCGTCGTAGACGCAGAGAACGTCCATGCCCTTGTCGAGGAAGTACTCGCCCATCGCGACTCCGGCGAAGGGGGCGATGTACGAGAGCGACGCGGGCTCGGAGGCTCCGGCGCTCACCACGATCGTATAGTCCATCGCGCCGTACCTCTTGAGTTCGGAAACGATCTTGGCCACTTTGGACTCCTTCTGGCCGATCGCGACGTAGATGCAGATGACGGGGCGATCCGACTTCTGCGTTTCCTTCTGGTTGATGATCGCATCGATCGCCACGGCGGTCTTGCCCGTCTGACGGTCGCCGATGATGAGCTCGCGCTGCCCGCGTCCGATGGGAATCATGGAATCGATGGCGCGGATGCCCGTCTGCATGGGCATCGTCACCCCTTTTCTTTCAATGACGCGCGGCGCGATCTTCTCCACGGGGTAGTGGGTTGACGCCTTGACGGAAGGACCACCGTCCTTGGGCTCCCCGAGCGGGGAAACGACGCGTCCGATGAGAGCCTCTCCCACGGGGACGGAGAGAATCTGCCCCATCGCCTTGGCCGTGTCGCCTTCCTTGATCTTGCTGTAATCGCCGAGAACGATGGCACCGACATGGTCTTCCTCCAGGTTGAGAGCGACTCCGATCACGCCGTTGCCGAAGTCGATCATTTCCGAGGATCCGATCTTGGAGAGACCGGACACCGTTGCGACTCCGTCTCCGACGGAAACGACGGTCCCGACGTGCTCGTGCTTGACCTCTTTGCGGTAGGACGCAATGCGGTCTTCGAGCGTTGTGAGAAGTGTTTGGCTGACGGACATAAATAAGGGGGGTAGGGCGTAGGATTAGGGCGCAGGAACAGGTTGCGTAATGCAAGAGGAAAGTCTTGTGAGAGCGCTGCGGAGTGTCGCGTCAAAGCGCTCGTCCCCGATCAGAAGCTCCAGACCGCCGAGAATCCCGGGGTCTGCGCGCTCTTCGAGAACGCAGGTGCGCTTCAGACTGTCCTGCACGATCTTCAGAATCTCGTGTTTGGCGGGTCCGGCATCGCCCGTGCGCGTCGTGATCCGCACGGAGGTGATGCCTTCCTGCTGCTTCCACACGCGCTCCACCAAGGCGGGAAACGTGCGGGATTCCCGCAGGAGACCATGCTGGCCGAGGAGCGCAGCGACGGCATCCGACAGAGCGGGGATTTCCGCAGGCGGAAGCGTTTTTGCACTGTCCACAAAGGCCCGGGCAATCATGAGGGCGGTCACTTTCATTTCAGATTCTTGGGGAGATCGGCGACCAGATTCTTCGCGATGCGTTCCTGATCGGCCGCCGAGAATTCACGCTCCAGAATTTTCTCCGTCATGGAAATCACCACCTTGTTCACCGTCTTCATCACGTCCTCCATCATGGCCCTGCGCTCCTCATCGATGCGGCGCATGGCATTCTGCAGGATTCCTTCGGCTTCTTTCTTGGCATTGAGCATCAGCTCATCGCGCATTACATCCACTTCTTTGCGCACGCGCTCGAAATACGCGCCGCTCTCTTTGTCCAGCTTCTTCATTTCCTCCAGACGGAGTGCCTCCATCTCCTGCATCTGATTCTCGACATGTTTGGCGTCCTCCATCGCCTTGCGGATGCGCTCGGCGCGGGAATCCAACAGATTCAGGAACGGCTTGTAGATGAAGTATCCGAGAACACCGACGACGATCGTAAAGTTGACGATCTGTGCAATCAGAAGTTGCCAGTTGATGCCGAGCTTCGCGAGCAGTTCCATGAGAAAGATGGGGAAATACCGATGGTCAACGGCAGGCGATCAGCTGCACAGGCTGTCCTCTGATCGCAAAACGCTGCCCACGTGCATTAAACGAACTTGATGATGAGAGCGACGACGAGTGAGTAGATCGCGATGGCTTCCGTGAAGGCGACGGCAAGCACCATCGGGGTCTGAATGCGGCTCGCGGCTTCCGGATTGCGGCCGATAGCCTCCATGGCCTTGCTTCCCATCCAACCGATGGAGAAAGCCGGCATGAAAGCCCCGAGCGCCATCGTTGCGGCTACGAGAAGGTTCTTGTCGATCGACGACGCTGTCGTCGCGACTGCAGCTACTTCTGGCATAGAAAACGGGGGAAAAGTAGAGAGAGTTAAAAACGCCGCGGATTGTAGGGATGCGACAAGAGACAATCAAGGGTCTAAGAGCCGACTCTGCGAAGATTTGACAGAGAGTTTTTTTATATTGTTTTTTGTTTTTTCTGCCTCACCCCCTGACCCCCTCTTCATTCCGACCCATTTGCCCCCATGGAGAGGGGGAAATGTTTTTGTATTTGCTTCTTCGATTCAAAGATCAGCAAGCAACAACAAACAACTCACAAATAATCCAGCGTCCTGTGTCCTTCCCCGACACCCTACGCATGCACCGCCTCCGCCACATGCCCATGATCTTCTTCTCCATGCTCATGCCCTCCGTGTGCCGTCACGGCCATCTTCAGGAAGACCGCCGTCAGAAGGGAGAACACGAGTGCCTGAATGAATCCCACGAAGAGCTCCAGCCCGAGAAACGGGATCGGCGCCATATACGGCATCAGGAAGCTGATGACGACGAGGAGCACTTCTCCCGCGAAGATGTTCCCGAAGAGACGGAAGGTGAAGGAAATGACTTTGGCCATCTCCGCAATGAGTTCCAGAATTCCGACGAAAGCACCGATCGGATCCCGCCATGGAGCGACGAAGAACTTCCCCGCGTACGGCATCACTCCGAGCGCCGCGATCCCGAAGAGCTGCGTCATCACGACCGAAATGACCGCAATGGCGAGTGTCATGTTCACATCCGCGTTCATGGAACGGAAGATCGGCAGATTCAAAATTTCGCCCGCGTGTTCCTCGGCGATCGTGATGCTCCCCACCCCCGGCAGGATGCCCATCCAGTTGGCCAGCATCAGGAAAATGAAGATCGTGGCGATGAGCGGGAAGAACGTGCGCGTCTGCTTCTTGTCCCCTATGACGGACTGGAAGAAATTGAAGAGCCCCTCCACGATGAGCTCCAGAAATGACTGAAAGCGACCGGGGATCTCCTTGTACTTCGTGCGACGGGCGAAGAACGCCACCGCAAAGATCACAAGCATCGCGAGCCACGCCATGATAAGGGTGTTGCGAACCTCGAATGCCCCGATGTGGGCGATGGTTTCCGAAGCGAGGGTGGGAGTCTCAATGGCGGACATCGCGGAAAGAATAATGGAAAATGGATAATTGAAAATGGAAAATGATCAAAGAATTCAATAATTGCCCATTATCCATTGTCCATTGATGCCCTGAACAAAATCGAGGCTGTCAATTGGCCAAAATTTCCTTCACCTTTCTGTACACCCCGATCCCCGAGAGCAGGATGGCAACCGTGAATCCCGAGAGCAGAAACCACGGTGATGTGTGATAGTACTTGTCCGCATAGGCGCCTCCGAGGCCGAAAATGACGGCGGGAAGCGCGATGATGTAGCCCAAATTCCACGCGAGTCGCAGGCTCAGGAGGAATCCGAGTTCTTTCGGCTCGTTCTTTCCGCCCTGCGGAGGAGTGTCATTCGCCACTGCTCGGCATCGGGACGGAACGGCGGGGCGCGTGACGGCGTCGCACCACCTGCAAACGGGCGATCTCGCGCTCCATGAGCGCCGTGGCTTCGGCGAAGCCTTCCGCGTCATCGCGTTTCTCTTTCAGCATCTGCTCGGCGGCGGCCTTGGCCTTCAGAATCGCGCTCTCCTCCAGTTCCTCGGCACGATCGGCGGTATCCACGAGCACGCGGATGGTGGAACCGTCGATCTCCACGACCCCGCGCGACACGGCGAGCACGTGCTCCTTCCCCTTCTCGCGGATGATCGCGGTCCCCGGAGCGATGATGCTCATGAGGGGGATGTGATGCGGCAGAACGGTGATCTCGCCTTCGGCGGTGGGGAGCGAGACGGAGCTCACTTCACCCTCGAACATGGTTCGGTCCGGCGTGGTGATTTCGAGACGTAACATAGTGAGAATGTAGCAGTGGAATGAAAAGTATTGGAGTTAACGTGGGGAGAGACCGATGATGCCGAGGAAGCCGATGAAACCGAGGAATGATTATTCGCTCTTCGGAATCCTCGGCATCTTCGGATTCCTCGGAGTCCTTTACATTACGCTTTGACATCCTCAATACCCCCCTTCATGTAGAAGGCCTGTTCCGGCACATCGTCGTACTGACCCTCGAGAATGGCCTTGAAGCTCTTCACCGTATCCTCGCGCTTGACGAACTTTCCGGGCGTTCCGGTGAAAGTCTCGGCAACGAAGAACGGCTGGGAGAGGAACTTCTGGATTTTGCGGGCGCGCTTCACGGCGAGCTTATCGTCTTCGGAGAGCTCTTCCATTCCCAGAATCGCGATGATGTCCTGCAGTTCCTTGTAGCGCTGGAGAACCTTCTGGACGGCGCGTGCGGTGTTGTAGTGCTCCTCGCCGACGACGTCCGGCGCCATGATGGTGGATGTGGATTCCAGCGGATCGACGGCGGGATAGATACCCAGCTCGGTGAGGGCGCGGGAGAGCACGATGGTGGAATCCAGATGCCCGAAGGTCGTGGCGGGTGCCGGATCCGTGAAGTCGTCCGCCGGCACGTAGACCGCCTGCACGGACGTGATGGAACCTTTCTTGGTGGACGTGATGCGCTCCTGCAGCTGACCCATTTCATTCGCGAGTGTCGGCTGGTAGCCCACCGCGGACGGGATGCGTCCGAGGAGCACGGAGACCTCCGATCCCGCCTGCGTGAAGCGGAAGATGTTGTCGATGAAGAGGAGCACGTCGCGCTGTTCCTCGTCGCGGAAGTACTCGGCGTAGGCCAGACCCGTGAGGCCCACGCGGAGACGCGGTCCGGGCGGCTCGTTCATCTGCCCGAAGACGAGTGTGGTCTTCTCCAGAACGCCTGATTCCTTCATTTCGTAGTACAAGTCGTTTCCCTCACGACTGCGCTCCCCCACTCCGGCGAACACCGAGAAACCTCCGTGCTCCGTTGCGATGTTGCGGATGAGCTCCTTCACGACGACGGTCTTGCCCACGCCCGCCCCTCCGAAGAGTCCGACTTTTCCCCCTTTCAGGATCGGGCAGATCAGGTCGATGACTTTGATACCCGTCTCCAGCACTTCCGTCTGCGTGGACTGCTCGTCGAAGGACGGAGCATCACGGTGAATCGGATACTTCTTCTTGGTGTGCACGGCGGGCATGCCGTCCAGCGGCTCGCCCAAAACGTCGAACATGCGTCCGAGCGTCTCGGGCCCCACGTCCACGGAAATGGGAATGCCGGCATCCTTCACCTCCGCCCCGCGCGCGAGTCCGTCCGTCGGACCCATCGCGACCGTGCGGACCGCTCCGCCGTCCAGGTGCTGCTGCACTTCCAGCGTGAGCGTCTTATCACCGACTTTCACATGGAGCGCATTGAAGATGGCGGGCAACTTGTCCGGCGGGAACACACAGTCCACCACCGCGCCCATCACTTGAGAGATTGATCCTGTCATACGAGAGAGGGAAAGAGTCGGAAAAAATGAGTGCGACCATCCTAGAATAGTCTCCCGTTCCTGCAAAGGGTGAAAGAGACGACTTTTTTCCATAGGTCACTTCCAGTGATTCGTGGAAGGGGGGAACGGAAGTGGGGGGAAACCCGCAGGTTGCCCCCCAAAGCTTGGCCGTCAGGAAGGTGAGGGGGTGTCGGGGGCCTGAGGAAACCGGACAAGATGTCCTAGGCCCCCGACCAAAGAGAGAGCTGGGAAGTGACAGAGCGGTTCGACGGACGTATGATCTCCTCTTTCTTTGTCAGGGCGACAAAGAAAGAGGGAAAGAAAGCGCTCCGCCGCCAGCTCACCTCCACCCGGCCCTGTGCCTCCTCATCGATGCCTACAGGGATTCGGCATCGATTCGTCGGCAACGAAAACAATCAGGGCCTTCCCCTTCACCCCCCGTGGCGGCGGGCCTCCCATTTGTTGTTTTGTTACTCCGTGATCATTGACAAGTCACGACATCGCAGTACGATACACGCGTATGCAGCTTGTCTCTTCCATGAAGAAGACGACCAAGACCTCCCGCTCGGGGAAGGACGGCTGCTGATACCTGCAAGACTCTTGAAACTTCAGCTCCCCCTTCCCACCCGAAGGGGTTTTTTCGGTTCCAATTCCTACGCCCTACGCCCTATCCTCTACCCCTTATCTCTATGGAAGCCACTTCCCTCAGCAGCGGTCAACGCGCCCTCCGCGACGCAGAGACCACCGTCTCCAAAATCGGCGGCGAGAATGCCGCGGATCTTTCGGCGAATGCCGATCTCGTCCGCACACGCGCGGAGAAGGGCGGGAAGCAGATCCTCGTCGTCTCCGCCCTGCGAAGTTCCAGCGGTGACTTTGACCGCTTCGCTCATCCGGACGCAGCGGATCGCGATTCGGACGGGAAAATAAAGAGCGGCTTCAACACCACCTCACACCTGATTGCGCTTGCGGAACACCTGCGGGCCGGCGATCGTACAGGGGCGCTCGACCTGTTTGAGCGCGTGCGCGCCGCAACCAAAGAAATTGTACGAACCGAAATCGAACGGAATGAGCGATCCGACTCCAGAGAAATGCTCTCCGCGGTATTCGCCAGCATCGATGGATTTCTGGATAACGTCCGGGCGCGGATCTTCAACACCGACAAAAAACCCGTGGCAGTCGGCAAAGACTGGTTGTTGCATTCCGAGCATGGGTCGGTTTCGATCACCGGAATCGGGGAGTATCTGGCCAAGGCGATCTATCATACTTATTTTCATATGAAGAACATTTCCGTGGGGGAACTGAATACGGAAGGATTGGTGCAGTGGATGCGCGGTAAAGATTCTTCGAAGCTGCTGGAGCAGCGGCAGGCGCAGGAATTGCTCGCCTCCGTGCGCAACAGCGTGAGGGCGCATATCGGGCATCTCCTCGATGCACACGATGTCGTGGTGGCGGGAGGATACCTGCCGGTATTGGGCAGCAGACGCGGATACAGCGACCGGACCGGCGCCCTCATTGCGCAGGAAGCCCGGGAAGCCGGTCACACGACCGCCTACCTTATCGAAAAGAAAAGCCCGATCATGAGCGCGGACCCGCGGAAAATCCGGAACGCACGCCTCGTGGAGGAGATGACCTACGAGCTTGCCATGGAGGCCTTCGGCGATCAGCGCGGGGCGGACGGCGGGGCGGTGCATCCGGAAGCGCTCCGCATGCTGGCGGAACAGGATATTCCTGCGCTCGTTTTTAATCCGCAGGATGAAAGCAGCATCACGCATATCCACGCGTATGATCCTCCCCCGAACGGCGTGGAGATCGTGGCCTCTCGCCGGATGCCGATTGCTCTGGAAATCCAGTCCATCAGAATGCTCGGGCAGCCGGGATTCATCCACACGATATCCGGATGGTTTGCGGAACGGGGCATCTCCATTGATCAGGGTGGCGGCACGAGCGAGGTCACGACCACATTCACCTTTACGAACGGAGATGTGAAGAATTTTGATCTCGAGGAGTTCCGACGATTTCTTCAGGAAACCTATGGTCCCGATCGTGAACTTGTCCTCGACGTGAGAGAGGGGAAATCGATGGTCTTCTGCCTCGGCAATAACATGACACAACCGGGCGCGCTCCTGAATGCGGCGACCGCCCTTCATCAGGTGCAGGCGAATATCCACTTTATCTCCAAGGGCCTGAACCCACGTGTCATGTCCTTCATCATTGATCCCGACAAGACGGAAGCCGCGCTCAAAAAGCTCCACGAGGTGTGCATCGAACGAAAATAAGTGCGTAAGTGGAAAACAACTTCGAACCCGCGAAGTGCTTTCCGCTTATCACTTTTCACTTTTTTGCTCCGGCCTCCATGTGAAGAGTTCCGGATCGCGCCGTTCCGTATCGTATGCGGACAATTGTTCCGGCAATGAATGAATACGATCGGAAAACTGCACCGCACTCAGAGGGCCGTGACTCGTGAACCCGCCCTTGGTGAACGCCCGCCGCGCATCGTCCTGCGTCGTGAGCGCAAAGAGCTTCCGGCGATCCCGTTGCGCACGTTCTTGTGCATCCGCCACCAGTCGCTTCCCGAGCCCGTTCCCCACGTAGCCCGACCAGAGTGCCGCAATTTCGTTGTACCCCTTGTCCCGGGGAATGCTGGAATACCCGCCCAATGGAGAGTTGGTGACGCGCAGCAGACGCCGGTGATCTCTCAATTCCTGCAATTCCCCCTCCGACCGCGGCCGCCAGATTCCTTTGGCGACCATGTCCGCATACACCGCTTCAAAGATTTCCTCTTCCGCGGGGCCGAATCCGTTGAAAAGCAGTTGCCGCTCATCCACGAAGAGCGTCCCGCTCCCCCGCCACTGCGTGATCTCGCCGGGAAGATCATTGGTGTACGCGATCTTGCTGATACTGTCATGCTCCAGCATGAGTCCCGTTTCCGCGACTTTCTTCGCCATGCCGCCGTTCACTTTGATGCGCGGATGCTCACCCGCAAGAATTCTGTCAATGTCCTGCCGCAGAATAAGCGGAACGATCTGTCCGTCCACATCGAGCACTCCGCCGACGAATGTAAGAAAGATGATCTCGTTGATGTCTCTTCCGTACTGACTGGCGAGCGTTCTGATAACATCGTCTCCGTTCAGGTTGAGATGCTGACCCTCTCCATCCATTCCGACAAATCCCACTGCGGAGAGACTCTGAAGATTAAGACGATCCACCGCTTCCACATCTCCCACAAACCCGTACTTCGGATCCTTCCTTGTGCAATGAACATCTTCGGGATCGAGGATATTCATCGTCGGCAGTAAGGTCCTGAATTGCTGCCGGAGAGATTTGTAGGCATGAAGAACGCCGTCATTCAGAACTTCGGACGTGGTGACGCCGAGCCCGTCGAGCTTCGGGCGCGGCTCCGTATGACCGTGCCGCTTCCACATCTCATCAATCTGCACGCCGCCTCCAAAAACAAGAAGGACGTGAATATCGTCGGCTGTGAGCTCCTGAATATTTCGCGCAAGTTCCGGAAGTTGATCCGGCGTGAGGAGCTCGCCTCCGACCTTCAGCAGGATGGTCTTCCCCTCATAGAGTTCTTTGTAGGCGTTGCCCGAGAGAGGGAATGACTGGAGCATCGACGCATAGAATGCGTACAAAGCAAAGGAGCGCGCATAGTACGTCTGTCCTCCACCCTGTCAACAAAAATCAGATTAACTATTAAATCAGTTTATTTCACGATATACGTACTTTTGAAAATTCGGTCCCTCTGCTCTTCAGAGAGGCCATTCTCATCCCACACCATGAATATGCCGTGGCAAGGTTCGTCACCCGTTTCTGAAAGATTTCGCACTTGTGTTCGTCTCGTGTCTCACGCTGATTCGGTAAGAGATAGCGGAATGAAACGGTAATTCTTCATGATTGCCACATTCCATCATTTGTACAAAAACGTATTAAGGAGTATAATTACTTACGTAAAAAAATCTTACATCCATACCAATTTCATATCATGGAAAATCTCTCCCCTGCTTCCCCTGTGCGGAGGACCGCTCTCCTCGCCGGGCTCTTTGCCGTGACCGTTGCTTTGAACGTCACGATGCACCTGGAACGTGCATCGCTGCTCTCGGCACAAATTTCCCAGATTCCCCCAAACCCGACGCCGCAATGCGCCGATCATATTGATAACGACGGTGACGGTGCCATTGACTTCGCAGCCGCACCGTCGTTCGACTCCATCGGTCTGTACGACCCCAGGACCTCCACGTTCTATCTGAAGAACAAGAATGAGACGGGAGTGGCGGATCTCACCTTCGCGTACGGCATGGCCAACAAGGGATGGGTGCAGGTGGCGGGAGACTGGAATAATGACGGGACGGATACCATCGGTCTGTACGACCCCAGGGCCTCCAAGTTCTATCTGAAGAACAAGAATGAGACGGGAGTGGCGGATCTCACCTTCGGGTACGGCATGGCCTATAGGGGATGGTTGCCGGTGGCGGGAGACTGGAATAATGACGGGACGGATACCATCGGTCTGTACGACCCCAGGGCCTCCACGTTCTATCTGAAGAACAAGAATGAGACGGGAGTGGCGGATCTCACCTTCGCGTACGGCATGGCCTATAGGGGATGGGTGCCGGTGGCGGGAGACTGGAATAATGACGGGACGGATACCATCGGTCTGTACGACCCCAGGACCTCCACGTTCTATCTGAAGAACAAGAATGAGACGGGAGTGGCGGATCTCACCTTCGCGTACGGCATGGCCAACAAGGGATGGGTGCCGGCGATCGGACGTTGGAAGAGCGTCCCGGCGGATCCTCACTGCGATTCGCCGAGCGATCCCAACGAAGGTCAGGATTCATGCGGCAACGGCATTCTCAATCCGGGTGAGGAGTGCGATGACCGCAATATCATGAGTGGAGACGGCTGCACTGCAACCTGTACCGTCGAAACCGGCTACTCCTGCGGCGGCGTCCCCTCCGTCTGTGCCCCCGTCTGCGGCGACGGTGTCATTGCTTCCAGGGAACAGTGCGATGACGGGAACCGCGCCATTAATGACGGGTGCTCGCTCACCTGCACTGTGGAACCGGGCTTCGCGTGCAGCGGCGCACCCAGTCGCTGTCTATCCCTCTGCGGAGACGGCATACAAGCCATGAACGAACAGTGCGATGATGGCAACATCATCGGACGCGACGGATGTTCCGCCCAGTGTCTGCTGGAGAACGGATGGCGGTGCTCCGGCACGCCGAACGTGTGTCTCCCCGTGTGCGGAGACGGTTTGGTCGTGAATGAAACCAATGGAGGCAGGGAACAGTGCGACGACCGAAATATGGTGAATGGAGACGGTTGCACTGCAACCTGTACCGTCGAAACCGGCTGTACCTGCACCGGCTCGCCCAGTACCTGCATCTGCTCGAGCCCGATGTGCGGCAACGGTCGTCTGGAGCCCGGTGAGCAATGTGAAAGCGGGATTCCCTGCCCGGTATGTGCCACTCAACCCTGTCCCAATGTCTGTGACAGAACGACGTGCACATGCTCGTATGGCTCCTCTTCATCCAGCTCCTCAATCGCCGTCTGCTACACCCCCAGTGATTGTCCTTCCGGCCTTGTCTGTTCGACAATCTACGGTATCTGTAATTCCCCCGCCTGCCCTCTCGGAGAAAACTGTGCGACGGTGTGCAGCGGAACATGCGTGCCTCCGAAACCGATAACCTGCGGGAACGGAATCCTGGAAACAGGCGAGCAATGCGATGACAGGAACACCGGAAATGCCGATGGCTGCTCCTCTTCTTGTCGGAT
>JAQWAC010000020.1 GCA_028707875.1 Candidatus Peribacteraceae bacterium
GGGCTCATGCTTCTCATTCTTCTCGCCGTCCTTCATCTTCTCCTGCTTCTCCGCCTTGCGCGTACCGAGGATGGACTTCAATTCCTCAAGAACCTTCTTCGGCACGATACAGGAAATATCGATGGTGGAAGCTTTGGTGGGGATCTTGTATTCCGAGAGGCGGTAACTGTCGGTGGCGACGAAGGTGAGGTGCCCTTTCTCCGCGCGAAGATACACGCCAGAAAGAACGGGGCGCAGCGCCGTCACGGTGGAGGCGAACGTCACCATGTGCAGCGCATCGATGAGAGGGGCCGCATCCAAAGCGAAAGATGTTTCCTTTTCAATGGGAGTGATGGTGGGATATTCGGAGGCGGCTTCTCCGGAAATCAGGGTCTTCGCATGTTTGGAGGTGCACTTCAGATGTGTTCCTTCGCTCGTTTCCAGAAGCACCTCATCATCCGCATTGTACTGCGCAAAGTTGAGAATCGCCTTGGCGGGAACTGTGATCGCCCCCTCATTCTCGATGCTCGCCTCAAAGCTCGTCACGATGCTCAATTCCAAATCAGTGGCACTGACCTTGCATCGCTTGCCTTCAACTTCCAATAAAATGTTGCTCAGAATCGGGAGCGCCTGTTGCGCACTGATGGCCCGGCTCACAAGAGTGAGTGCCTGCAGGAGATCGGAGGTTTTACACACAAGCTTCATATGGCTTCACGATAGTAAATAATAAAGAAATAAGAAATAGATAATTAGCAGTCATAGTACCCACTCTTCCCCCACTCCACTTTAAGGCTGTTGTGCGTGGAAATGTACAGTGACAATCGTTGGATTGTGGCTTTCTTCCATCTTTTGAAAATTCCGGAGATGCGGGAAAGCTGTGGAGAGGGTGTGGAAAACTTGTGGATAACCCGTGGGCGATCCCAACACAGAGCCGAATAACAAAGAAACAGCTTTGTGAAGCCAAAACAGGTAACTTGACGTGGAGAACTCCTCAGGGGGGTGGAGAACACGCTCGTCGGGTCTTTCCACAGGCAATGTGGATAACTTTTTTATCCAAAAAGACCTATTTTTGCTCCATCGCAGCGCGAAATCCGTCGCGGGATTCGGGCTTGGGTGCCTGCGAACGATTGGGGCGCACAAGCACTTCCCCGCCCTTCATGGTGGCGAAGCTCCCGTCCGGAAGATCGTGGTGAAGGAGGACGCCGCTGCTCACGAAACTTCCCGCTCCGATTTTCACGCCGGGATTCATGGCCGTCCGGATGCCGAACCGGCAATTGTCTCCGATTGCGGATCCGAATTTCACCAGCCCTGTTGGAATATCTTCCCCTTGGATGACGGAGGAGATCACTCCTTCGTCGAGCCGGAGATTCCCCGTGGTGCTTCCTGCGCCGAAAGAGACATTCCGCCCGACGATGCTGTCTCCCAAATAGGTCATGTGGGTCCAGACATGGCTGTGCAGAACGGAAGATTTCACTTCCGTGGCGAAGCCCACCACACAGTCATCTCCGATGCTGGAGCCGCGGACGAGTGCGTTGTTGGCGACGACCGACCGCTTTCCGATGAAGCACGGGCCGACGACGCTGGCGTGCGCCATCACCTTCGCCCCTTCTTCAATGACGACATTCCCCTCAATGACTGCGGAGCGATGAATGGTGGCTTTGTTTGAGATGGCCGGCGTGAGGCGGGAGAGGAAATACGGGAGGACGGAGAGAAGATGCCACGGGTACTTCACGGGGTGCCACGGACCTTCGTATGGGACGGCACGGTAGACGCGATCTTTAAAAAGGAGATCCAATGCGCGCTCGTAGCCGTCATCGTTTCCTTTCCCGCTCTTTTCGAGAGCAGCCATGAGCGCCTGCGGATCATTGTGCACATGGGCGACGATCGTCACGAGGTCGCTCGGCTCCTTGCACTCTCCGGGTTTTTCGACAATGGAGCGGATGCGGTCGCCTTCGAGTGTCAGATAGCCGCCCGGGAAGTAGCTGCGCACGCGCGAAGCGAGGATGGCACCGGCAACTCCTTTCGCGGAGGCCGTCTTCAGCAGGAGGCGGAAAGCCTCCGGATCAATGATGTCATTCCCGCCCACGATCAGAACCGGCTCCGCTTTCAGTGCGGGCAGGACGGACAGGAGCGCACCACGCATGCCCAGACTCAGATCTTTCTGTTCGGCGACGGCAAGGTGTGGAAGCAGCGCATGTGCCTGCGGGAGATTGTGGGCTCCTCCGACGAGGATGATGTCTTTGATGCCTGCGGCATTCAGGCTCTCCACCTGATGCTCCAGCAGCGTTTTCCCGCAGACGGGGAAAAGAGTTTTCTCGGTCAGGGGCCAGAAGCGCTGCGAACGGCCTGCGAGGAGGAGGAGGACTTTCACGAGAGATATGGTACGTCCAAAGGGCTTCCCTTTGCGAGGAAATACAGACCGCTATTTTATCTGTTCCAGAAGACGATTTCGCAAAATAAAGTCCGTTGCGAAGGTATCGGCAATCCGTTCGAATTCAAGACTTTTGTATCTCTCCTCCTGCTCGCGGACGATTTCCTGAGGTTGCTGTTTCCTCAATGATGCAAAAACCTCCGGTGAAGGTGCAAAATGTTTAACGTGATCCCAGAAGATCACGGGGATTGCCACCCATTGCGCGAGAGTGCTCGGAGCGATTTTCAGAGGGAGAGAATCGATTTCTTTGCTGTTTCGTTCCTGGAGAGCAGCTGTAGCCTCTGTTTTTGCTCGCTTGCTTCCAGCCTCCATACGCGGTTGGAGAAAGCGATGAAGGTAATCGTGTGCATGACCGACTTCATGGAGAAAAATCATGATCTTGAGCAGTTGCGGCGATACGGCATCCGGTTCTATGTTCAGCCGATGTGCGACAAGCTCCACTGATCGCCTTCGGTGCGTCATCAATTCTGCGATGACTCGAAGATCTGCATCGGAAAACTCAAGGCGCATATTTTCCTCCTCACTGAGAGGGGCGTGGAATTGGCCGCCATGGAAGCGGCTTGTGCGTTGAATTGCGAGAACCACGTTGTGTAGTTCCGGAAATTGCTCCAAAACCAATTGCCATATTTCCGCAATTTCTTTGCTTGGCGGTTGCTCGAGGACGGTGCGGATATCATGTCGGAGGGATGGCGCGGCGCCACTCACTGGCTTCGCAGGTGCGGCAGCCGGTACAGTAAAAGCAATGTTTTCGTTCCCATAGTCGGGTTTCTCCATATATTTAAAATAACATTAAATGCATAGTATGTCAATGTCTCTGTTTCACAGAGGGCGGGGGTGCGACGCGAGAATTTTTGCCGGATCTAGAACAGGAAGTCGATCGTCCCCTCTTCCATCGTCGTCCGGATCGGGATTCCCAGCGCGGAAAGACGCGCGAGAGTTTCCGGTCTCGGATGCCCGAAGCGGTTGTCTTTCCCGACGGAAATCACGGAATGATCGGGCTTCACGGCGAGGAGGAATGGAATAGAAGTGGCGCCCTCACTCCCATGGTGAGACACCTTCAAGACGGTTGATGAGAGAGAGGCCCCCGTCTTGAGAATCCTTTCTTCCCCGAGGGCATCGATATCCCCGGTTAACAGAATCGATCCCGAGCGCGCCAACGCTCTCATAACAAGCGACGCACCGTTCGTATCATCGGAAGACCGGACCAGATTCTTTGGGGGCCAGATCACGTCGAGTACAAGTCCGTCGCCGGAGTCGATGTCCTGCGACGGATCAGGAAGAATGAGGGGAATATGTTGTTTTTCGACGATGGAGAGCAGGCGCGCATATTGTCCACTGCCGTGCTCCACGGGAGAAAAGAGCATACGATCGACACGATATCGCTGAAGAATTTCCGGAAGAGAACCGATGTGATCGGCATCCGGATGTGTGAAGGCAACCAGATCGATGCGTCGATCGAAGAACGGGAGAAATGATCCAAGCCGCTCCAGCGCGGAGAGGTCCGGCCCGCCGTCCACCAAGATGCGCCGTCCGATCGGGCTCACAATCAGAATGGAATCTCCCTGCCCGATATCCAAGACATACACGTGGGTCTGCCCGTCGGGCAGGAGTGAAAGTTCCCGTCCGGCAACGAGCACGCACGGCAGGAGCACAACTCCGCAGAGGAGCCATAACTTCCAGCGTCGCCACAAGGAAACAGTCCGCATAGGACCGTACAGTGTAGAACTGTATCGAGGGCTTTTCTACGCCAAAATCGGCTGCCTCTTCGTGTGCATTTTCTTCCATCCCAGAAGCCCGCCGATCAGAGCGGTCAGGATCAGACTGAATCCCGCTCCGGTCTGGGAAAGAGGAGTCTTCTTCGGGGGAAGCTGCGTCGGGGGGGACACCTGTGCGACAGGAGTCGTCACAACGGTTGTCGGGACGGTGAGCCCCTGCACGATGCTGCCGGTCGAGGGGGAGATTGACTGGAACACTCCGCGCGACAGGCGGTTCTGAGCATCCGTGACATACACCGAGAGGCCGAAATCCTCCGGCGTCACGTCGGGAATGCGGGCGCCCGCGACCGTACCGGGGAGCGTTTCGGGATTTCCGAAGGTCTCCCCTCCGTCACGGCTCTGTCGGACGACGAAGGACGCTGGGGCAGGAGCGCCGGGGGCGGGTTGCCATGCAGCCGTGATGGTAAAGAGGCCGTTTTCCTGTTGTGTGGATTGAAGCGTGAAATTCACGACGTCACCGGGCTCCTCGTCGGCGGGCGTCGTACCGGGGAGAATGCCCGAGGTGTCCCCCGTGAAGAATGCGGCGCGATCGATGACATCAAGTGCGAGTCCGCCTTCTCCCATGATGGAATCATTCACGCGCACCTCATAGACGACTCCCGCCGCCTGCATGTCCGTTTCAAGCATCAGCGCCGTTCCATTCGGGATGATTTGTTTTATATTGAGGACGTTTCCCGCAGGATCCTTGATGACGATTGCCTGCGGGTCCACGCTCGTGATTGCCACGGAGGAAAACTCCAAAGTCACGAGAGTCGGAGAGAGAGCCTTCGCGGACAGGAGATGCAACGTTTCTGCGGGGGCGGGCGGCGCCTCTTCCGAAGAAGACGAGGACGATTCCATGGGGGGAGGCGGCGGAGGGGGCGGCTCTTCGCTGCTTGAGGATGATGCGGAACTTTCCGAAGAGGGTGCGGCCGGTATCGGCAGAACGGAGGTCTCTTCGACAAAATACTGGCTCTCTTCGCCTGCGGCGTTCACCGCCATCACGGAGAGATAGAACTTCGGGAGTGAGTGGTCGAAATCTTTGAGGGTGTACTCGGGGACGACGTCGCTCGTCGTCTCAAAATCATCATATGCCCCCTCATTTTCCAGAATGGATTTTTGACTGATGTATATGCGATACGCGGTGACGGTCGGATCGGGCAGGGCGGTCCATCGCACCTGGATGCTTCCGTCACTCAGGGCTTCCGCAGAGATTCCCATGACGCTCGCAGGAGGAGCGGCATGAGCCGCCACCGGCAGAACGAGTGCGCTGAAGATACAGAGGGAGAGGGTGAGGCGTCGCATGGAGTGGATATTGGTTTCTCACTATTCTATCAGATTTCCGGCGGTGTGCCAAGGTGGTGCGGGGTGCCCAAGAAAAGGCCGAGAAGCCCCGTTATCCAGAGGAAAACGCAAAGCAGAACGGTCATCCCGCTCAGGCCGAGGATGGTTGCGATGCTCGAAGACAGGAAAGGGCGAATGATCCAAAGAGCGCCGGCGAGGAGCACGGAAAAGGAAGACCATCGCACGAACGCCTGACGCGGAATGCGGACCGGGAGTGTGGAGAACGCTTGCGGGAGGAGCAGGCAGGCCAGGAGCGCATGTGTTGCGATGGCGGTGTAGGACGTTCCCACGAATCCGAGCGGGGGAACGAGAAGGAAATTGCCGATGAGAGAGAATGTTGCTCCGATCGAAAGTGTCAGGGCGAGCCGCTTCCACGCGCCGCGCACCAGAAAGATGTAGAACGAGAAAAGAATGAGGCCGTTGAAGAACATGGGCACGCTCATCAGGAAGAGGGCGGTATCCGCACCCGGATGCGCGGCCGTGGAGAGGTAACGGTCCGTTGTGAGAAGACTGATCAACGGGCGGGGCCAGAGAGCGGCGAAAAGGAGAGAAATTGTTCCGAGAACCAGAAGGATCAGGAATGTTTTTCCAAGCAGCACGCTTGCGTCCTCTCCGCGCTCACGGCGCTCACTGACGATCGGCAGCGTTGAGTTCAGGAGGAAGGTGGGGATGAGGAAGCCCATGTCCGCCATGCGGGAAACGAATCCGAGATTGGCGTTCTGAATGTCAAAATCCGGTCGCAGGAGCGAAATGATCGTCATATCGAATTGCCGACAGAAAGCGAGGAGCAGATAGGCGACACCGAAGGGAATGGCGCTCTTCAGGAGTTTCTTCACCAAAACAGGAGACCACCAGAGAGACACGCGGATGTACTGTCTGGCGTACCAACAGGAGATGAAGAGCAGCACGAGCGCGCCGACGGAGCCGGTATAGAGAGCGTAGAGGTACAAACGGACGTCCGTACTCCCGCGGAAGCCGAGGAATACCAGCATCCCCAGCATGATCGTCGTCAAAATTCGCTGCGAGACCTCCGCAATGAAGACGTAATGAAGACGGTAATGAACCTGGAAAACGCTGCGCATCGTTCCGGCGAGCAGGGTGAAGAACGGTGCGAGCGAAGCGACAACGATCCCGGTCGGCAGCGGGGTGCCGTTCCAGGAAGGGATAACCCATGCAATAAAAATGGCGGAACTGAGAGACAGACACAGGATGACGAGCCGGAGAAAGAGCAATGCCCCGAAGACCTCCTCGCGATTCTTCGCCCTGCTCATCTCCCGCACGGAGACGGCGTACAAACCGAAGTCGGCGAGGATGCCGAAGAGCTGGAGGAATCCGTACGCGGAGTTGTAATACCCGGCGAGCTCCATGCTCAGGGCAACCGCCACGAATTTGACGTTGAGGATCGAGAGCGCCGCCATCGTGATCTGACTCGAGAGTTGCCAGACGGTGGAGGAGGCGATTTTTTTTGCGACGGAAGGCATCGAAAGAGATTGTAGAGGAAGATGAACAGTCAGCACACTCGTCAAAAAAACCCCCTTCAATGGCGAAAGCGAATGCAATCACCGAAGGGGGCTCAACTCCTGTTCGTCAGGCAGGCTCTTAAGGAGGCAATGGTCTGATGGATATCAGAGACCAAAACCGGTTTATGTGGGGCCTGGCGCTGCTTAGAACAAGAGTGTGTCAGTGTATTTATGAGGAGAGGGCCGTCAATCCATAACAACGGCAATTCATTGATATTTCTCTCTCTCTTTTCTACGCTACGTGCAATGCCACTTCCCTTCCGCCACATTACCTCCACCAAGCAATTCTCCCGTGGGGATACAGACAACATTCTGAAGGTGGCGCGGGCCATGGAGAAGGTGTTGGAGAAAGGGGGCAATGATCTGTTAGCGGGGAAGATCCTCGCCGCGCTCTTCTACGAGCCGAGCACGCGCACGCGCCTGAGCTTTGAGACGGCCATGCAGCGGCTGGGCGGCGATGTCATTACCGCGGACGGACTCCAGTTCAGTTCCATGTACAAAGGGGAGACGATCGAGGACACGATGATGGTGGTGGGGCAGTATGCGGACATCATCGCCATGCGCCATCCCGAACAGGGCAGCGCCGATCGCGCGGCGGCAATTTGTCCGGTTCCTTTCCTCAATGCGGGTGACGGACCGGGTCAGCACCCCACGCAGGCGCTTTTGGATCTCTACACGATCGAAAAAGAAAAAGGGAAGATCGACGGCATTCACATCGCCATGGTTGGGGACTTGAAGTTCGGACGCACCGTTCATTCGTTGAGCTACCTTCTCGGTCTCTATAAGAACGTGCGCTTCACGCTCGTTTCGCCCAAAGAGCTTGTCATGCCGGAGAAGGTGACGAGCTACTACAAGGAAAAAGGAATCACCTATGAGGAGACGGACGATCTGAGTAAGGGGCTCGGGGCCGATATCATTTACATGACGCGGGTGCAGAAAGAGCGGTTCGAGAATGTCGACGAGTACGAGCGCCTGAAGCTCAAATACATTCTGCGCGCGGAGCATCTCGCAGGACGAAAGGCCACGGTGCTCCATCCGCTTCCGCGTGTGGGGGAGATCACCGCCGATGTCGATCCCCTGCCGAATGCCGCCTACTTCCGCGAAGTCCGGAACGGCGTCATCATCCGCATGGCACTTCTTGCAATGCTTCTGGGCAAGGCATGACCTCTCTCCTTATCCGCGGAGGCAGCGTCGTTCGCGCGGCCGGCGATGAACGGGTCGACCTTCTGGTGGAGGACGGGGTGATTCGCGACGTGCACGTGCGAACGGCTGCTCCGCCCAAACTTCTTTCCGCGGACAACACCATTGATGCAGCCGGACAATTTATTTTCCCGGGCTTTGTCGATTGTCACGTGCACTTCCGGGAGCCGGGGATGGAGCAGAAAGGAACAATGGAGAGCGAGGCACAGAGTGCCTGTGCGGGAGGAATCACCACCGTCTGCGATATGCCGAACACGCGGCCGCCGACGGTCACGGTGAGTGCTCTGAGGGAGAAGGTGCGCGGTGCGGAGAAGATCGACGTGTGCGACATTCGCTTCTTCTTCGGGGTCACGAAACCGGAACATCTCACGGAGCTGAAAAATTTGCAGAAGGATCCTTCCGAAGAGGCGGGGATGTTGAGAGCCAGGTGCTGCGGCGTGAAACTTTTCTTCGATCATTCCACGGGGGATCAGAAGGCTGCGACAAAGACGATTCGCGAAACATTTCAGGTGTGTGCCGAATTGAAAATTCCGGTGGTCGCACATTGCGAAGATGCCGGGATCAATGCGAAAGCCGCAAAGGCGATTGCGGCGGGCGATGCTTCCGCTCACTCACTCCGCAGGCCGCCGGAAGCGGAAAAAAAAGCGATTGCATCGGCGATCGAGCTTTCATCGACATTCGGGACGCAGCTTCATATTGCACATCTCTCGACCGCCCAGGGTCTTCTGCTCATACGCCAAGCAAAAGAACAGAGCCTCCCGATCACCTGCGAGGTCACGCCGCATCATTTGTTCCTCTCGACGGAGGATTACCCGGCACTCGGAACGTTCGGGAAAATGAATCCGCCACTTCGATCACCGGAGCATCTTGAAGCGTTATGGGGAGGGCTGGAGGACGGTGTCATCGACTGCATTGCGAGCGACCATGCACCGCATACGTCGGAGGAAAAACGATCCGGGAATCCTTTGGATGCGCCGAGCGGCGTTCCGGGCGTTGAAACGCTGATTCCTCTTCTTCTCACGGTTGCAGCCGGAAAGTGGCCGCATCCGGTGGCACAGTCTCTCTCGAAAAAATTCCGCTACGCGGATATCGGCAGACTCTGCTTCAAGAATCCCAATCGTATTTTTGCGCTCGGAAAGCGCGGGATCGAAGTCGGTGCTCCTGCGGATCTGGTGCTTGTGCATCCGGAGGAGATGTGGACTCTCAAAGGGGAAGAACTCCATGCCAAGTGCAAGTGGACGCCGTACGAAGGGTGGAATGTCACCGGAAAGGCGACGGTGGTCGGGAGGTGGTAAATTCATGACAGACAAACCGCCTGCGTAAGCCGGAGGTTGCTCATGTATCAACGAAAGATGTTGCGAAGACGGACTTTACCCGTCTGGAGCAACACCTTATTAGGGAAGGGTGGGTTCGCGGGAGGGGCACCGTAGGCGGCCCTTCCGCGTCACACTTCCACGATGATCGGAATGATCATCGGTTCGCGGTCGAGCTTGCGGTCGAAGTAGCGGAAAAGAGCGCCGCTGATGGCGCGCTTGATCGCCTTGCGGTCGGTCTCGCCGCGGGCGACGGTTTCCTCATAAGCCTTCCGGGAAACTTCGATCGTTTCACGGTTGATGGAATTCTGTTCCGAGCCGTAGATGAGCCCGCGCGAGATCACGTCGGGGTCGCCGACGAGTCGCCTGCTCTGGCTGTACACGCGCATGATCAGCATGAGAACGCCTGCGGTGCTCATGACTTTGCGGTCGTTGAGAACACGCTGACCTTCGCCGGCGCTTCCCAGTCCGTCGATGATGACGTCTTGTATGAGCAGCTTCTGTTTGCTCTTGCGGGCGTTGCCCTGCGGATCGAACTCCAGAATTTCGCCGTTCACGAGCGTGTGGATGCGGTTGTCTTCGTAGCCCATGCTGCGTGCGATATTCATATGGGCGGCGCACATGTACGGTTCCCCGTGTTCGGGGATGATGTGCTTGGCGCGCACCAGACGGTGCATCAGAAGAATATCCCCCTGATGGCCATGGCCGGTCGTATGCAGCGCAAGGTCAGCGTTCGTCTTCACGATGGCGCCCTTGAGGTGCAGGTTGTTGATGACCTTGGAGACGGCACGTTCATTCCCGATGATCGGGTTGGAACTCAGGATGATGGTGTCACCCGCTTTCACCGTGATATGCCGGTGTGTTCCGAGCCCGATGCGCGCGAGTCCCGCCATCTCTTCACCCTGGCTCCCCGTTGTGATGATGAGCGTTTCACGGTCGGGGATTTTTTCCATACCGGGCCCCGCCTTGCGTATGAGCCCGCGCGGGGCTTTGAGGTAACCCAGATTCTGGGCGATCTCAAAGTTTGTCTCCATGCTCCGGCCGGAGATGAAAATCTTGCGGTTGTAGGTTTTGGCGTGTTCCACAATTTGCTGCATGCGGTTCAGGAGCGAGCTGAACGTGGAGATGATCACGCGCCCCTTCGCATCGCGGATGAGGCCGTGGAGCGTCTCCGAGATTTCCTTCTCGCTCTTGCTGTTCCCCGGCTTGGTGGCGTTCGTGGAGTCCGCGACGATCGCGAGCACACCCTTTTCCCCCAGCTGCGCGAAGCGCTGGAAGTCCGCGGGCGGTTCGTTCATGGGCGTCAGATCGAATTTGAAATCGCCCGTGTGCAGAATGGTGCCGTACGGGGTATGCACGGCGATGGAAGCCGAATCGGGGATACTGTGAGTGACGTGGAGAAATTCCACTTCCACTTTGCCGATGCGGATTTTCTGGCCGTAATTGACGACATTCATGCGCGTCTTGGACGTGAGGCGCGCTTCATCCAGTCGCTTGCGGACGAATGCCATGGTGAGCTTCGTGCCGTAGCAGGGAGGGAAGTGCAATTGCGGCAGCACATGCTGTACCGCGCCGATATGATCCAGATGCCCGTGCGTGAAGAGGATCGCTTTGATGCGGTTTTCCTTTCCCTTCAGGGGCGAAAGATCCGGAATCAGATAATCGATTCCGAGCATGTCTTCGTCTGGGAACTGAAGTCCCAGATCGATGATGTAGAGGTCGCCATCGACATCGATGACGAAGCAGTTGCGGCCCACCTGCTCAAATCCCCCGAGGGGATAGAGCCGAAGGCCCCCTCCTCCGCGGCGTTGCTGCTGCTGAGGTTGCTGCTGGTTCCGGGGTGGTCCCTGAAACTTTTGCAGTGGCTTCCGGGCCTGCTGGGGGGACCCAGAAGGAGCGGATGCTGATTGAGTCGGTGGTTGTTCCCCCAGTTTCTTCTGTAACCACTCTCCGATTGTCTTCATTGAACTACTGTGAAATAGGTAAATAAGAAATACTGACTGTCCACAGTATAGGCGCACGTTAGGAAAAAAGCAAGGTCTTCATTGTCGATGCATCGAGATTTTGGCTTCAGATAAACAAATTTTTATTTTTAAATTTTGAAATGAAGACAGAAATCCCCTTTTATCGGTCATCAGGAGAAAACAAAAAATCAGTGCTTGCCGTGCTTCCCCACCTTCGGTAGCCTTAATCACTGTATATGGACGTTACGGTGCAGACGGGCATGACCAAGGCGACAAAAGGGGTCTCCCTTGTCGCTCTTTCGTTCGTGTCTTCTCTGAAGGAACAGGTCTGTCTGCTGCTGGAGATCGAATCGGCTCCCGCAGAGGCGAAGACTGTCGAGAAAGAGTGTGAAGAGGTGGTGGAGCATGCGCTTCTGGAGACGGAGGGGGATGCCGCCGACCGGTTGGACGGGACACTGAAAGAACTCAACGGTCTTCTGAAGGGGCTCATTCTTTCCAAGGCGATCGACGGCGTGCATGCCATTGTGACGATTGTCGACAGCAACGGGACGCTCCATACTTCCCACGCCGGGAGTGCGGAGGCCTACATTATCCGGGCGGGGGCCGCGAGTCAGATCACCGAGTACACACGCGGCAAGCCGGTTCCGGCTTTCATTCATATCGCCAGCGGCGGGCTGGAGGCGCGTGATACGGTTATTTTTTCCACGCAGCGCCTGCTCCGTGCCGTCACACCGGCACAACTCTCGCAGCTGGCGCAGCGCGGGGATCAGCTTATCGACGAACTCATTGCCATATTGGAATCGGAAAAAGAACATGCGGCACTTGCGGTGCTCCACATGAGCGGCGCACGGCAGTTGCGCATGGACGGCGGCAGCGCCAAATCAGCATCGCGTTCGCCGATTCAGCGTCGCGATCGGCGCGGGGGGAGAGGCATGGCACTCTCATCGTTCCTCTCCTTCCAGAAAGTGCGCGATGCAGGCAAGGCCATTGCGTCCTCCGGTGTCTGGTCGGCCGGTTTCGGGAAAGTGAGCGAATGGGTCCTCGGCGTATTCGCCGACCTGAAGGATCCGAAGCGCAAGCGTCGCGCGCATCTTCTTCTTCTTGCAGGAACACTCTGTGTTTTCCTGATCGTCTGGGCGGTCGTGAATCTTTCCGCCTCCACCGAGCGCGGCAAGACGCGCGCAGAGCTAAAGACACTCATGGAGCAGATTGATCAGGAGATCAAAAAAGCCGACAACAGCCAGCTGGCGGGGGATATCGATGCGGCCAATAATGTGCTGCAGAGCGCGGAGGATGAAGCGAAGCAAGTCGTCAACAATGAAAGCGGTCTCTACCGGACGGAGGCACTCGATCTCCTTGATCGTATCCGCACCAAGCGCGAGGAGATCAACCATGTCATTCGCCTCTCCCCGCGTCTCGTGGTGAATGCCTCGGCGAAGAACGCAAACATCACGCTCGAAGGAATGGTCGGACTGGCGGACGGGGAATTCGCCTTGTTCGACAAACAGAGTCTCTATCGGGTTCTTCTCAATGCGATCGACGAGCCGGTCCGCATTTCCGAAAAGGAACTGGTCACCGACGGCACGGCGTTTCCCCGCTATCAGACCGTGGTCTTCCAGACGGCGGACAACAGCATGATCGAGATGATCAATGGAATCGCCACCACCATGAAGACCGAAGACGCGTCCGGATGGATCAGCGGAAAAGACATCAAGACCTATCTCCGCTACCTCTACCTCCTTTCTCCCGAGAACAATCAGATCTACAAATATGAGCGCCTGAGCAATCGCTACAGCGCTCCCGCGGAGTACAACATCAACGGTAAGCTGGAAGGTGCGCTCGATATGGCAATCGACGGAAGCGTCTTTGTTCTGAAGAAGGGCGGAGAGGTCGTGAAGCTCTTCCGTGGAGAGACGCAGCCATTCGTGATCCGTCATGCGCCGGAGAAGAACATTCTTGCGACGACGACGAAGGTTTATAAAGTCTCCGGCAGCAACCTCTACTTCCTCGATCCCACGGGTATGCGTGTCGTGGTGGTGACCGACGGGGGAACGACGGGGGAGTCCTCTTACAAGACACAGTACGTCCTGGAGGGCGAACAGGTGGGTCAGCTTCAGGATCTGTATGTGGACACGGATGAAGCGCGTCTCTATGTGATGGACGAGAAGCGCCTTCATGTGATCGATTTGCAGAAATAAGGAAATAAAGGGTGAAAGGAGTCAAAAGAAAGAAAGGATATAGTTCGATTTCCTTTCACTCTTCTGTTTCCTCCCGGAGTTCGCCATGGTTAACTTCCCCTGAAAATCTTCTTCTTAGCTATGAATATTCTCGTCTTCGGCACCTTCGATCGGCTCCATCCGGGACACGTCTTTCTTCTCACCGAGGCGGGCAAGCGCGGCACATTGACGGTTGTTGTTGCGAGAGACGAGAATGTCCGGCGTATCAAAGGTCGTTCACCTGTACAGAATGAAACAGAACGTGCGGAGGAAATCAGACGCGTCTTTCCGCAGGCAAACGTGATTCTGGGTGACAGCGAGGATTACCTGCGGCCCGTGCACGAACAGAAGCCGGATCTCATTCTTCTCGGCTACGATCAGCAATTGCCGCCGGGAGTGGTTGAAGAGGACCTTCTCTGCCCCGTCGAAAGGCTTCCTGCTCATGAGCCCGATACATTCAAGAGCAGTGTGCGAAGAGCGAACTCGTAGAAGGCAGAGAGAATTCCTTTCGGGTACCTCCCGTGCTACAGTTCCCTCCGGTCATGGCCGTCTCCCGCCTCTTCCGGCACCTCATCCTCGATGCGGGGCTCTTCCTCCTCGTGGGTGGATTCCTCATCGTCAGTACGGGGTGGCAACCTTCGTGGCTCCGCGGACAGATTTCGAGCGTCTGCGTGGACACCGACGGCTGGGCCAACATTCTCATGTGGGGGAAGGCCATCGGGAACGCGATGACCAAGGAGGACTACTGCAAAGACACCAAGACAAACATGGAGGCATACTGCACCGTCACCGGGCCGTCGACGATCGCGATTCCCTGCCCCGGCGCCTGCATCAGGGGCGTCTGCTATCCCTCTTCCTCCTCCTCCCGCAGTTTCTCCTATTCTTCCTCCTCTTCATCTTCCTCGTCTTTCTCTTTCACTTCTTCCTCCTCTTCCTCCTCCCGCTCCACTTCCTCCTTTTCCCCTCCCCTCTACTGTACCGACAGCGACAGCGGTCTCAATTATGAAGTCACAGGGAATGTCATCGATGACAGCAGCGGACGCCGCATCGTCATCTGGGACACCTGCATGAACAACAAGACCGTCGCCGAAGCCTACTGCTCGCAATCCGGCCCCACAACCCATGCTCACACCTGTCCCGGTTGGTGTGACGGAGGAAGGTGTGTCCAATTCTCCTCCAACTCCTCCATTCCCGTCTTCTCCTCGTCTTCCTCAGTTTCCTGCACGGACAGCGACAGCGGACAGGCCTTCTTTTCCCGCGGGACCGCTGCGGGATCGAATGGCAGGCAGATCACGGACATCTGCACGGACAGCAAGACACTCGTCGAGGCGTACTGCGCGGCTTCCGGTCCGGCAACCGTCACCCACACCTGCCCCTGGCAATGCGTGGACGGCCGGTGTGTTCAGGCCGCTTCATCCGTCCGATCTTCCCTCTCCTCCTCTTCCCTTTCTTCGGTTCCTTCCCCGCTCTGTACCGACAGCGACAACGGAATCGACTATGACCGGCGGGGAAAAGTGACCTGGAACGGCGTGGATGTGGAGGATATCTGCGTCGATGGCAAGACGATCGCCGAGAGGTACTGCTCCGAGTCCGGACCGCTGACGATCATTGCGCGGTGTGACGAAAAATGCGTGAACGGAGCCTGCTCGGGTTGCCCCTCTTCATTGGTCGTTTATATGGATATCTCCGGTTCCATGGCCGGATCCAAGGCCACTGCCGTGAAGGGCGCGGTCAAGAAGGTGATTAATATGACAGAAATATCGACGGTTACCATTGTGCCCTTCTCCAGTACCGCAGCACAGAGGACGTTTTCCCCTCCCCTTGACCGTGATGCCGCCATGGGGTGGGTTGACTCATTGATGATAGGCGGCGGTACCAGTTACTTAGCCGCTCTCAAGGTCGTACCGCTCCCTTCCGGCGCGGCGGGAATTTTCCTTTCCGATGGAGAACCCAATGACAGCCGTGATGTCATTCTGAGGTATATCCAAAGTGCTATCGGCGGAAAGCTCCACACCGTTTCCATTGCCGCAGGGGCAACGGCAGAAAGAGTCCTCATGGATATGGCAGATATCACGGGAGGGAACTATATGAAAGTGGAGAACAGTCAATCACTGGAGCAGCTCATTGTGGAGCAGACGGGAGTACTGTGCGAATAGAAATGATCATATAAAACAGAGTGATGATGATTTTGACGTGTGCGAGTGCGGATGTCGGAATGTGCATTGAATATGCGGGCTTTCCCGGCGCCCCCTCCTCATGTATGCGTTTTCTTTGCAGGATTTCCCGTGCTACAGTTTCCTCCGGTCATGGCCGTCTCCCGCCTTCTCCGGCACCTCATCCTCGATGCGGGGCTCTTTCTCCTCGTGGGAGTCTTCCTCATCGTCAATGCAGGATGGAAGCCCTCGTGGCTCCGCGGACAGATTTCGAACGTCTGCGTGGACACCGACGGCTGGGCCAACATTCTCACGTGGGGGAAGGCCATCGGGAATGCGGAAACCAAGGAGGACTACTGCAAAGACACCAAGACAAACATGGAGGCATACTGCACCGTCACCGGTCCGGCGATAATCGCGATTCCCTGCCCCGGCGCCTGCATCAGGGGCGTCTGCTATCCCTCTTCCTCCTCCTCCCGCAGTTTCTCCTATTCTTCCTCCTCTTCCTCCTCCTCCTCTTCCTCCTCTTCCTCCTCCTCCACATCTGCGTCCTCCTTTTCCCCTCCCCTCTACTGTACCGACAGCGACAGCGGTCTCAATTATGAAGTCACGGGGTATGTCGTCGATGACAGCAGCGGACGCCGGATCATCATCTGGGACACCTGCAGGAGCAACAAGACCGTCGCCGAAGCCTACTGCTCGCAATCCGGCCCGACGGTGCAGGAGCACGACTGTCCCGGCCGGTGTGACGGAGGAAGGTGCGTCCAATCCTCCTCCAACACCTCCATCCCCGTCTTCTCCTCCGCACCATCCTCCCGCAGTTCTTCGCTTTCGTCATCTTTCTCCTCCCGAAGTTCCTCCTCCCAAAAATCTCTATGCTTTTCCACAGTCGCTATCGATAACGGATTTATAAACAATATACTTCTCGATTCGAACGGCAACGTCTATGCATGGGGGTACAATGTCTATGGTACAAGCAGCTATGGCTCCCGCATTTATACCTCTGATCCGGTGCAGGTGAAGGGCGTGGAAGGGCGGGGGTTTCTCTCCGGTATTCGGAGCATTGCCGCCGGCAACTATCTGAATTTAGCTCTTGGCAACGATGGGGGCGTGTATGCGTGGGGGCGCACTGACTTCGGTTGGCTGGGCGATGGCGGTACCACAGCTCCCTCAACGGTTGATAATCCTGTGCGGGTCAAAGGGGTCAACGGGCAGGGCGAACTCTCCGGCATCGTGGCGGTTTCCATCAAAGGGCATCAATCCCTCGCACTCGGCAGCGACGGGAATGTGTATCAGTGGGGGATCAATGACTGGGGTCTCAACACTATTTTACCCCAGCCCCAGCCCGTCTTTCCGGTGAAGGTGAAGGGCGTGGGCGGACAGGGCGAACTCTCCGACATCGTGGCAATTTCCGCAGGCGACTTCAACCACTCCCTTGCACTTGGCAGCGACGGGAGTGTGTATCAATGGGGGCAGCGTTATCATGGGGGTCTTTTGGGCGTGAAAACCGAATACTCTTCCATTCCGGTGAAGGTCAAAGGAGTCGGCGGGCAGGGATATCTTTCCGACATCGTGGCGATCGCAGATGGAGAGTTTCTATCTCTTGCACTAAGCCGTGACGGAAACGTGTATGTCTGGGGCTGGAATACAATGGGAGCCTTCGGTGATGGCGCCGTGCCATTGAGCACATTCGATCGTACAAACTTTTCCAACTATTCCTCAACTCCGGTGAAAGTGAAAGATGTCGGCGGGCAGGGGTATCTCTCCGACATCGTTGCGATTTCCGCCGACAGGCAACGGGCGATGGCTCTCGGCAGAAGCGGGCATGTCTATACGTGGGGCGCGGGTCAATGGGGGGAACTGGGCAATGGCACCAGAAACGATTCCTCTCTTCCGGTGTTGGTGAAGGGGGTCGGCGGGCAGGGATACCTCTCCGGCATCAAGGCGGTTTCCGCGGGCGCGGGGTATGCTCTTGCTCTCGGCAATGACGGAAGCGTCTATGGATGGGGGCGCGACGATGGTACCAATCCCCCCTACGAGGTGGTTTCCACCGTTCCCATCAGACTCTTCGGGGCTTGCTCCTCCGCTTCATCCTTCCCCTCCTCGCCCCCCCAATTTTCCTCATCCCCTTGCACCGACAGCGATGGGGGATTCAATTATACTCAGCGGGGAGGAGTGAGCCGGAACGGCGGTGAGATGCAATGGGACGTTTGTGCGGATGACAAGACGGTCGTCGAGAGGTACTGCAGCGGTGCGGATCCGCGTACGATGGTGGCGCAGTGCCCCGAAGTGTGTCAGGAGGGCAGATGTACCCAGATTTTTTCTTCGTCCGCCGGTTTTTTGCCGATGGTCAACTGCAATAACATCCCGATTGCCTGTGCCGTCAGAGACGACGCAACGGCAGCGGTAAAATTCGGCGGGCATTGCTATCTCTACTATGAGGGGGCCATGCCATGGATATCCGCCAGGACGTGCTGCGAGCAGAAAGGGGGCTCCCTTGCGGTGATCACTCGGAGTGACGAACAGTCCGCGGTCTCCGGATTGCAGAAGTATGGATGGATCGGATTAACCGACAGTCAGACAGAAGGGGGTTGGCAGTGGGTGACAAGTGAGCCCTTCTCGTATTCTGCGTGGGAAACGACCTGGGAACCGAACAATGTTTCATGGTACGACGCAACCGGAGAAGATTGTGGCGAGAACTTCAATCATGCTCCCAAATGGAATGACTACGCCTGTGCCAATCCTTCATGGCCGGCACCTTCCGGCGGCAATCCGATCCCGGGCTTCATCTGCGAGTTCCAGAATGTTCCGTGATGGCAAGATAAGTCTTGCCATCCATCCGCAGAGCGATTACGGAATTACCTCCAGGGATTTCCCGTGCTACAGTTCCCTCCGGTCATGGCCGTCTCCCGCCTCTTCCGGCACCTCATCCTCGATGCGGGGCTCTTCCTCCTCGTGGGTGGATTCCTCATCGTCAGTACGGGGTGGCAACCTTCGTGGCTCCGCGGACAGATTTCGAGCGTCTGCGTGGACACCGACGGCTGGGCCAACATTCTCATGTGGGGGAAGGCCATCGGGAACGCGATGACCAAGGAGGACTACTGCAAAGACACCAAGACAAACATGGAGGCATACTGCACCGTCACCGGGCCGTCGACGATCGCGATTCCCTGCCCCGGCGCCTGCATCAGGGGCGTCTGCTATCCCTCTTCCTCCTCCTCCCGCAGTTTCTCCTATTCTTCCTCCTCTTCATCTTCCTCGTCTTTCTCTTTCACTTCTTCCTCCTCTTCCTCCTCCCGCTCCACTTCCTCCTTTTCCCCTCCCCTCTACTGTACCGACAGCGACAGCGGTCTCAATTATGAAGTCACAGGGAATGTCATCGATGACAGCAGCGGACGCCGCATCGTCATCTGGGACACCTGCATGAACAACAAGACCGTCGCCGAAGCCTACTGCTCGCAATCCGGCCCCACAACCCATGCTCACACCTGTCCCGGTTGGTGTGACGGAGGAAGGTGTGTCCAATTCTCCTCCAACTCCTCCATTCCCGTCTTCTCCTCGTCTTCCTCAGTTTCCTGCACGGACAGCGACAGCGGACAGGCCTTCTTTTCCCGCGGGACCGCTGCGGGATCGAATGGCAGGCAGATCACGGACATCTGCACGGACAGCAAGACACTCGTCGAGGCGTACTGCGCGGCTTCCGGTCCGGCAACCGTCACCCACACCTGCCCCTGGCAATGCGTGGACGGCCGGTGTGTTCAGGCCGCTTCATCCGTCCGATCTTCCCTCTCCTCCTCTTCCCTTTCTTCGGTTCCTTCCCCGCTCTGTACCGACAGCGACAACGGAATCGACTATGACCGGCGGGGAAAAGTGACCTGGAACGGCGTGGATGTGGAGGATATCTGCGTCGATGGCAAGACGATCGCCGAGAGGTACTGCTCCGAGTCCGGACCGCTGACGATCATTGCGCGGTGTGACGAAAAATGCGTGAACGGAGCCTGTGGCAAGTGCAACGCCAGTGGAAAAATCGCTTTTGTCAGTTGCGATTCAAGTGTGGTAATCAACGACGGAAGCTACGACATCGATAGATTTGATTGCACGGAAATTCTGGCCGACCGCGGCATCCTGCAGGGTTACGACACAATCGTCTATCTGGGGCCATCGGGAGCCAATGGCGCGTTGCCTCTCATTGAACAGCGGCTGATGGAAGGCGCCAAGGTCATCATCTTCGGCCAGCCGCAGTTGTATTCGATCTTTGGCGGGGTTCCGACTCCGCTCGGATTGACGCTGCACTACCACAATCTGAAGGTTCCGGATTACGTCGTTACGGTCACCGACCATAACGGCATGAGTGATGCCTTTATCAAGGATGATGTCAGACTGCTGGGTTATGTACAAATGTATGCCGATAGTATGGATTGGTGCGGCGATTTGTTCTTCACCGGAGCCAGTTACAACGGCCATTTTCACGGTTACCTCTTGGACAACGAGGGGCGCAAAGGATTGCTGCTGTTCGTCGGTCTGACGTATTACGAGACAAAAATGATCGATTTCAGC
This sequence comes from Candidatus Peribacteraceae bacterium, assembly GCA_028707875.1. Classification (GTDB taxonomy): domain Bacteria; phylum Patescibacteriota; class Gracilibacteria; order Peribacterales; family Peribacteraceae; genus JAQWAC01. Next base: position 20,432 of record JAQWAC010000020.1, read on the forward strand.
GACCCGTTTTTGGCGGCCCAGCTGGATCAGCAATGGGATCCGTCTGAGGGAATCTCCGATCCATGCGGTCTGGAATGTAGGAAAAATGTGGGCTATGGGGTGGGCAAACCCGTGATTTACCTCTACCCCGAACAGGAGCAGGAGGTGAAGATTCAGCTCACATTCGACGGGGAGTTGGTCACGACGTATCCGAAGTACAACGAAGACATCCGGGGGTGGGACGTCATCGCACATCCCGATGGCACCATGACCGATCTCGCCGACGGTCAGGACTACAACTACATCTTCTGGAACGGGATCAGTTCGACATTCAGTCCGGATTTCTCCAGCGGGTTCGTGGTCAAAGGCAAGGACACGCGCAAGTTCCTTCAGGATGCTCTAGCCCGTCAGGGCCTGCGGTCCGCCGAGTACAACGAGATGATCGTCTACTGGCTGCCCTACATGGAACATCACAAATACAATCTCATCCATTTCGCCAAAGACGAGTACACCCGCATCGCGAAGATGAACATCACCCCGACGCCCGACGCGCTGCTCAGGGTCTTCATGGTCTTCAGAGAACTCCAAGAGCCGTTGGACATCCCGCCGCAAACCTTCGAACCATTCGATCGTCACGGGTTCAGCGCGGTCGAATGGGGCGGCAGCGAAATTGACGGTGACTGGAAGGTGATTCGCTGAAAAGAGACCGGTGTTTTTTCCTCCGCCTTTTCGTGCTACAGTTCCCTCCGGTCATGGCCGTTTCCCACCTTCTCCGGCACCTCATCCTCGATGCGGGGCTCTTTCTCCTCGTCGGAGCATTCCTCATCGTCAATGCAGGATGGAAGCCCTCGTGGCTCCGCGGACAGATTTCGAACGTCTGCGTGGACACCGACGGCTGGGCCAACATTCTCACGTGGGGGAAGGCCATTGGGAACGCGGCGACCAAGGAGGACTACTGCAAAGACACCAAGACAAACATGGAGGCATACTGCACCGTCACCGGGCCGTCGACGATCGCGATTCCCTGCCCCGGCGCCTGCATCAGGGGCGTCTGCTATCCCTCTTTCTCCTCCTCCCGCAGTTTCTCCTATTCTTCCTCCTCTTCCTCTTCCTCTTCCTCCTCTTTCGCCTATTCCTTTTCTTCATCTTCTTGTTCCTCTCGCTCCAACTCTTCCTTCGCCCCTCTGCACTAT
>JAQWAC010000021.1 GCA_028707875.1 Candidatus Peribacteraceae bacterium
ATTTATAAACATTTGTCAATTGGCTTCCCCGGCTGGACTTGGATTCGTCTCGCCCCTGCGGGGCTCGCTCACCACAGGCTTCTCGTCCAGCCTCCTCCGCCAATTTTGCCGCGCAAAATTGGCTCCCCCGGCTGGACTCGAACCAGCAACCAATCGGTTAACAGCCGATTGCTCTACCATTGAGCTACAGGGGAACACGATTCGTGAGGGGCAAACCTGCGGTTTTCCCCTCACGGACACCCCTTTCCCTGAGAGGGATCGCTCCAGGCAAGCGGAGCTTGCCTTCGCGATGGCCTATTTCATTTCTTCGTGAGGAGAATAACAAGATTGCCGAAAGAACGCAGGGGCATTATACGAAGTTACAGCCTCAAGGATAGGGGAATCGGCTACTTCCTTTTCTTCGGTACCAGAAGCACGATCTCGCGGCCCACAAACTGGTCCGGACGGCGATACAGCAGCGAAAGGCGGCCCGGACGGGTGGGAGTGACGCCCGGCGGGAGAGTCGCATGGTAACCGGCGGCGTGGGCCGCCTCCCACGCGCGCTCCAGCAGGATCACGTCGTTCTTCACTTTCCAGAACGGCCACGTGACCACGAGCGGAACGCCGGGGAGAGTGGCGGCGCAGTTCTCGAAGAATGCGGACTGCAGTCGCTCGCTCTCCGTCTTCATCTTGGAGGCGTTCTTCTGCGCGGGGCGATCCGTCAGGGCGGGTCCGAGGGTGGTCTCCGTCACCACGACATCCGGAAGTTTCTTGAAGGAGAAGGGCTTCAGGGCATCCTGCTTGGTGACCGCGGAGGTGGCGTCCTTCTTCAGAATCTTGAATTCCTTGCGGAGCCACTCGATGTTCTTCTCCGTACCGCTCACGGCTTTGGCGGAAATATCCGACGCGAGAACGTCCCATCCGCGAATGAGGCACTCCAGCGGAATCACGCCGGTGCCGCAGAAGGGATCGAGGACGGTGAGAGGTTCGGGCTTCTTCGCATTCCTTCGGGCGGGATCGGGAATCGGGAGAGAACATCCGCTCGCGAGCCACGCGCCGAAGTTCAGGAGAATCTGCGCCAGCTTGGGCGGGAGCAGACCGATAGTCGTGTCGCGGACGGGCTTCTTCATATCGCGCAGCGTGTAGGCATCCACGTCCTGTGCGGCAACGGTGCGGCCCACCCACAGGTCTTCCTCATCCTGAATCAGCACGAGTTCGCAGCCGTGTTTGCCATCCAGAAGACCGGCATCGCGCAGGAGCACGGGGGCGGCGGGAGTGCGTTCATTCCCCACGTAGCGGCAGGGGCGGCCGATTTTGCGAAGTGCCTCCTTGCATTGGCGATAGAGCGTGCGCACGTTCCCGTGCGGGAGGTGCAGCGTCCGGAGCGCGAAGGTCACTTTCCCGCGCTTGGTGTCTTTAAGTTCTCCCAAGAGGATCGATGGAATATCCTCGGAGGAAACAACATTTTCCGTGATGCGTTTGGCCAGTATGACGGTGCCCCCCAGACTGTTCAGGAATGCTGCCCCAAGATCGGACGGGCTCTCAAAGAGCATGACGGAGTTCTCGAGGGTTTTCCGGAAAACAAATCCCGGAACCGTGGCCGAGAGTTCGGCGAGCGAGATCAGGGGCTGATGTCCGAGGAAGGCGGCGTAGCTTGGCATAACGAAGGCAGCATAGCGCGGACATCTTCCATCGTACAGTAGTCTCGTCGTCGTGGAACGAATGGACAATGGATAATTGATAATGAAAAATTTTTGTTCCTCAGGCAACTGGAATCATTATCCATTGCCCATTTTCCATTTTCAATTTTGCCCAATAGCGGAATCCTTCGGGTCAACAAATATGCCATGCAAAAACAACATCAACAGGAAGACGGCAACGGGAGAAAGCTGCACCACTCCGCGTGCGAATCCGGTCTGCATCGTCGCTTCCGCGGAGAGGGATGTGAAGAGGAAGAGCCCGATCTGCATGGCAAGCGAAACGAAAAGGAAACCTGCCGGGATCAGAAGCGGCGACCGGAGGGCTTTCCACCGGCAGAGGACAAGGGCGAACAGCAGGGGGAAGAGGAGGTGCCAGTTTCCCTCGAAGAACGTGTTGGCCCAGAGCGTGGAGAGAACGTACGGCTGCCATCCGGCGAATGTTCCTCCGATGGATTTGGCATTGCCGAAGGTGAGAGCATTGCCCCATTTGTAGCAGAGCCACGGCAGGAGCAGGACGAGGAGGAATCCCCCCATCCATGCGACCGCACGAACGCACATTCCGGCGGTCATGTGTCGCTTCCGGAAGCGCAGGACAAGGAGCCCCGCGAAGAGCGCCAGCAGGACGGGCAGGTGCAGGATGAGCGCCTCATTCTTCGTGAAGGTCAGGAGTGCGGTCGCGAGTGCGAAGAGTCGCAGAAACGTGTCTCTTCGCGCGTTGTCTTGCTCCCGTGCGGCGAGGAAGAGCAGGTGCACGGCGGCAAAGAGGTGTGCGGCGACGAAGATGTCCGCATACGCATTCACCCCTTGGAAGAGCGCGAACGGAAGACTGACGAACACGACAATCCCCCAGAGGCCGAACAGACGGGACGACTGTCTGCGGAGAGCGGCGTAGAGGAGCGCTATCAGAGCGAAGAACCAGAGCGCGTGAATGCCGTTGACGATTCCCTCGTCCCAGCGTCCCGCGAGCGAGGCGAGCGAGGCTTTGACCAGCGGGACCGTGGGCGGGTACGAGCTCAGGGGGTCCGTCGCCTTCGGATCCTGCGTGTTCAGACTCAGGGGAATGTTGCCTGTGAGGTAGAAAATCTTTCCCCGCAGGTTCCAGTTCTTCACGGTGTCGTCATAGAAAGGGGGAGTGGTGACCAGAATGAAACTTCCCATGGCCAGTTTCACGACGGTCCAGAGCAGGGCAAGGACGAGGAGGATCTTTAGAATAAATGGCGTAGGGCGTAGGGCTTTGGGCGTAGGGGTAAGGTTAAGGTTGGAGGGGGAAAGAAGTCGCCCGATAATAAATGCAATTGCAAGGAGCGCGGTGAGAATCAATTGCACGGAGAGGAAGCCCCAGCGGTTGAGCGTGATGAGGCCGGCCCAGCGGGCGAGGAAGGTGAGTTCCATCGTTCCGGTGAGTCCGAGCAGGAAGCCGAGTACCCACCGTTCCAATCGCAACAGAACGGGCGTGCGATTTTCCAGTATCCGCAGGAGGAACCATCCGGAAAGGGCGGGGAGGATCATGCCGACGGGGATCCAGAGGAGGGTCATGAGCGTACACGGAAAACATACGTTCCTTTCATGAATTCGTGGATGATGCTTCCGGGGGGCGAGAGCGGAACGCCGTCGTCCGTGATGCGGCCTTCCGGGTTGAGCGTCAGATCTTTCCGGTCATAGACGAGCCAGTAGAGCGCGCCCGATCCGGCAGAGGGTTGGACGGGCTGACTGGGCCACGTGTAGTAGCGGATGTACCGTTCGGGGAAATTCGAGAGGAGGACATACTTCGGCTGGTCCTTCAGAATGGGTGCCACCACGGCGGAGAAATCCGGGAAGAATTCCAGGGACCGGAACGCGCGGCGTCCTGCCGGTTCGCTCACGTACATGCGGATGTCCGTTGTCCAGTTGCGCAGGAACTCCGCGCCGGCGCGCAGATCCAGGATCGCCCAGAAGATGAAGGTGACGAGGAGCGCACGCCGCACGAACACGTTCCTGTCGGATCCGGAGAACCATGTCCGGAAGCCGATGATGATCAGGGCCAATCCCAATACGGCATAGATGACGCGCATCCCCGAGTGTGCGATGGGCGGAGCATGCTCATAGAGGACCTTGCGTGCGGCGGGGGAGGAACAGAGGAGCGGCCCCCAGAGGAAGTTGATGGAGTGGGGGGCGATGACATCGAAGGTCCAAAAGCACTTCACATTCTCCACAAGTTTTTCCACCACGTTCCATCCGTGCAGCGTCACTGTTCGGATGGTGACATCCGTTCCCTCCGGAAATGAAAACCCCAGAGCCGTGGGGCGGTTATTCCAGTTGCCGACCGCTCCGAGCGCGACGATAAACTGCTTCGGCTGCGCTGCGGGGCCGAGATTCAGGGGAAGCTGATAGTACGAATCCCCTGCGTCCCGCCCCTGCCAGAGCAACGCAAAAGGACCGCCACGGGGGCTGGTGTACGTGATCTCCACCACATCGATGCCGTGGGAGAGCGTCAGCGGACGCAGCAGGGTGCCCGCCACCGAGGTGCGGATATGGAGGCCGTTTTGGACGGGGGAGAGCTCTGTGAGTTTCCGCATATTCCATTCCTGCTGCTCGCGTGCACTGCCGAGGTTCAGCACGGTGGATTCCTCCGCGCGGGCGAGCAGCGGGGCGCAGAAGAGGAGAGCGAAGAGGAAGACGGAAGATTTCCGGAGCACGGGGAAATTGTAGCCGAAATCGGAGATCGGCGAGGGAACGATTGACGATTTATTTGTACTCCAATGGGCAAATGTCACTAAGCACAGGTGATGGTTCTTAGGCTCGCACGCTGAAAATATAGACATGTCATGGTGAGGAGCCCCGAGCTTTGCGAGGGGCCACGAATCCATACATGTCGCTCGCACCTCACCATGACACCTTGGGACTTTCAAAATGATTGTCCACTCACTATCCCTCCTTCGCCACCTCAATTTCCTTCGGCCTCCCGTGATTGTCGCCTTAATTCTGCGCACGCCGGCGGATGACCCCTCGACTCCGCTCGGGGTGACACATTTTTTGAAGAAAGCTCATTGCTCCTTGGCCACTTCGATGGCTACCGGTCCGCCAGAAATAGTTGCTTTAATGCGTCTGACCCCGGCAGACGAGCTTTCTTCCTTCTGGATCTTGAAGCCTCCGATCATGCCGGTCCGCGCCACGTGGGGGCCGCCGCAAATTTCTTTACTGAAGACTGTTCCTTTCTCCGGGTCTCCGACGACATAGACTTTCACCTCATTCCCGTAGCGGGCATCAAAGACGCCGATCGCCCCTTCCTTCTTCGCTTCGTCGACGTTGGTGACATGGAAGGAGACGGGAAGATCGTCTTTGATCGCCTGATTCACGAGCCGCTCGACTTCCTGCAGCTGTTCGGCTGTCATCTTGTCCGGATGCGAAAAATCAAAGCGGAGACGTTCCGCCGTGATGTTTGATCCCTTTTGGTACACGTGATCGCCGAGGACGGTTCGCAGAGCCGCGTCGAGGAGGTGGGTCGCCGTGTGGAGCTTGGTCGTTTCTTCCGAGTGATCCTGCAGCCCGCCCTTGAATTTCTGTTCCGCTCCTGCGCGAGAGAGTTTCTGGTGTTCCTCAAATGCTTTCTTAAAACCGGATTCGTCCACCGTCATCTTCCGTTCCTGCGCCAGTTCCTTCGTGAGTTCCAGCGGAAATCCGTACGTATCGTAAAGGTGGAACGCGGTCAGACCGTCGATTGTTTTGCCGGAAGAGGTCACGGCTTTCGCAAACTGTTTCAGCCCCTCCTGAAGCGTCTTGCTGAACTGCACCTCCTCCTGATTCAGGGTATCCTCGATGGTACGCGCACGTTCCTTCAGGTGCGGGTAGGCGTCGCCGTACTGTTCCACGACGACCTGCGCGATGGCGGCGCAGAAGCCGGGTCCGTATTCGGTGAGCTGCCGCGTGGAGCGGACGGCGCGGCGGATGAGCCGGCGCAGCACGTAGCCCTGATCGACATTGGAGGGGGTGATGCCGTCGGCGATGATGAAGCATGCCGCCTTCAGATGATCGGCGATGATGCGTGCGTGGCGCACCTGTTCCGGATTCGCGGGAGCGCGAAGCACGGCGGTCATGATCGGCTGCATCCGATCCGTTTCGTACACGCTCTTCACTTTCTGCAGAACGGCGGCCACGCGCTCAAGTCCCATCCCCGTGTCCACGTTCTGCTGCTTCAGGGACTCGAAGGTTCCTTCCGCGGTCTTGTTGTACTGCATAAAGACGTCATTCCAGATTTCCATCCATTCCGCATCGTGGGTGACGGGATTCCCGCGGGGTTCGCCTTCGCCGATCCAGTAGAACATCTCGGTATCCGGTCCGCAGGGGCCCGTGAGTCCCGCGGGTCCCCACCAGTTATTCGATTTGGGCAGGAAGCCGATGCGCTCGCGGGGAATGCCGAGTTTCTCCCAGATTCCCGCGGATTCCTCATCCTTCGGTGCGTCCTTGTCTCCTTCGAAGCACGTCACCGCGAGCATCTCCACGGGGATGGTGAGCACCCGCGTGAGGAATTCGAAGCTCATAGAAATCGCACCTTCCTTGAAGTAGTCACCCAGACTCCAGTTGCCCAGCATCTCGAAGAACGTGAGGTGCGAGGCATCGCCGACTTCATCGATATCCTGGGTGCGGATGCAGCGCTGCACGTCCGTGAGGCGCTTGCCGCCTGGGTGCCGTTCGCCGAGGAGATACGGGACGAGCGGGTGCATGCCGGCCGTCGTGAAGAGGACCGTCGGATCGTTCTCCGGGACGAGCGGGGCACCCGGAATGATCGTGTGGCCCTTCCTCCGGAAGAATTCCAGGTATCTCTGCCGTATTTCGTCGGTACTCAGGGGGTGCATCCGGACGCGAAGTGTAGCAAGAGAAAGCGGCAAGCGGCCAGCGAATAATGGACAGCTTTCATTATGTTGAAGAAGAATATTTGGACAATTGTCATGGTGAGCCCGTCGAACCATGGCAATTGACAATTTGTCGCACTTCGACGGGCTCAGTGTGACGCATTTCTCATTAATCGGGATTTTGAATCAAGTCTTCTGCCAATCCCCCTGACGCTTTGTATGGCTCCGGTAGCCGGTTTCTGGTATAATTATTGCAAATACATATGGGAATCACGCATGTTCCACGACCTCTGGCCGCGCTGAAATCCGTACGCACGTGGATTGTCGCGGCTGTGACGGTTGGTTTCCTTGTCGCCGTGGGATTCTTCTTCTTCCTTCAGGGAAGGAGTGTCATGCACGGATTCGTCCGTGAACGTCTGACGAGCGTCGCCGCCGTGGCGGCGTTCCAATTTCCGGGAGAGGATATCGAGCACATTCATACGAAGGATGACATGGGAAGTCCTCTTTTTAAGACGCTTGTTCAGAGAATGAAGAAAATCCGCTCCGATGTTTCCGATATCCGGTACGTGTACATCCTTCGCAGAACGGAAAATCCTCTTGAGCTGGAGTTTGTGGTGGATGCGGATGCTCTCGATTCGCTCGAAGAGACGGATATCAATCGCGACGGGGTCATTGATCCCTCCGAACAGCAATCCTTCCCCGGGGATCGTTATGACATTTCGGGAATTCCCATTCTGCAAAAAGATGCATTCATCCGCCCGACGGCGGATGTCGGCATCACGCGCGATCAGTGGGGCGAAACGTTCTCCGGCTATGCACCCATCCGCGATGCGAGTGGCAGGGTTGTGGCTGTCATCGGCATCGACATGACAGCCCAGAACTATGAAGGATTTCTTCAGGCGTTCTTCTCGACGCAGGCGTTGTTCCTCTTCCTTCTCGGAGCCGGCGTCATTGCGTTCTACATTCTGGTGATGCAGTGGCGTACCCGTGCGGAAGAACTGGAGCAGCTCAACGAGGAGCGGTCCTGGCTGATGCAGCTCGTATTGCACCAGGTCGGCACGCCGCTCACCATTTTTAAGTGGGCGGTCGAATCGTTGGAAGAAATATGTCAGCGGGCTTCCGGGGAGGGTGTTGCGGAAGCAAAGGAGGATATGGAGCTCATGAAAGACGGGATTTCCCGTCTGGAGCATGTGACGGATGTGTTGCTCACGGCCGATCGCGTGCAGGCGGGAACCTTCACGGTTCACAAGGAGCGGGCATTCCTTCAGGATGTGATTGCGGAAGGGATGAAGGGTGTTCGGGCACAGCTCGATCGACGTCATCAGACCATCACGCTTCACGTGGAGCAGGGGATTGAGCTGAAGCTCGATTCCAAACTGCTGGCGGGCGTGATCCGGGAACTGTTGGACAATGCGATGACCTACTCTCCCAATGGCGGAAACATCACGATGAACGCCGAGAGGAGAGGAAAAGTCGTCGAGATCCGCGTCATCGATCAGGGATGCGGAATTTCAAAAGAGGATTTGACGCGCGTCTTCCAGCGCTTCGCGCGCGGAACCCATGCGGGAGAATATGATCCGAACGGCACGGGAATCGGTCTCTACATCGCTCGCGGCATCATCGAACGCTTCGGCGGCGAGATTCACATCCGGAGTACCGAGGGGAAGGGGGCGACCATTGTCATCACTTTGCCGCTTCCGTGACGGGGGCGGGAACGGGTGCAGGTTTGTGTGAGCCGCTGTGACGTTTACCGTTTCTGTGAGTCGGTTCGGTTGCGGGCCGTTCCTCCTGCCGGGGGGATGATCGCAGAAGGGGCGGGATAATGGCGAGGATCCTCCGGAGTTCCTCCGTCAGCCGGTCGATCTCTTTTTCTGCGTTATGCCGGAGGATTCTCTTTTGCTTCTCCAGCAATGCGATGGTCATTTTTTGCCCCTCTCTTCCCGTCGATGATTCCAGAACCGATCGCGGTTGTTCTTCACGGGGGGCAAGCGGACGGGCAAGAATATGCATGTCATGATCGAGTTCCGCCATTTGTGCGGAAATGGTCGCCAGTATGCGTTCGCGAATACCTGCGATTTCCCTGCTCACCTTTTCTATGACAAGTTCGGCCTGGGTTGCATAGAGTTGGAATTCGGATGAGAACCCGGCTTCTTCGGTCATGCGGAGCTGCCGGAGATTGCCATTGCTTTGCCTGATTTTCTCGGAGAGATCCTGCACATCCAGCTGGGCGGGGTCGATATGAGTGAAATCGAAATTCGGTCGCAGCTGGAATCCATTGCTCTCCATCTGTTTCTCTGATCTCCCGCTGGAGGAGTACTTGATCAGCAGGAGTTTTGCGATGCGCGTGGGGGCGAACCGGAGCCGGGAATCGAGCCGTTGGCAGCAGCGTATGTACCTTTCCTTCTCTTTCCGATCGTCGGTGTCTCCCGGATGATTCGATTTGTCGTTCTTATTTGCGTGAGCTTGCACAGAAGGATGCTCCTGTATCTTCGCGAGGATGGGGGAGTAGAACCGCAGACGATCTTTCGGCAAAGGGATGAGCGCGCAGAGCACTTCGAAAAAATATTCTCCGCCTTTCATGCGCACTTCTTTCACTGCATTGATGAAACGATCGCGTCCGACATAGTCGATCAGTTCCTGCGCGAGCGCGAAGTCGGCTAGCCCCGCGAAGCGGTCCGTCTGCTCATGGCGTTTCAAGGCTTCTTCAAAGCGGAGAGCGATGTCTCGGCTCGCTTCTTCGAGAGGGGCGAAGGTGGTGCCGGTCTCCTCCTGCGGGTCTCTTTTCGGAGCGTCGATACGCTCGGGGGAAAGGGGTGAACCCATGAAGGTTGCAGGTATGATACGAGGAATATTCAATCTGTCAATAGTCCCTGATGCATGAAGGAGAATCGGCAAATTGGAGTATTTCTCAATCATCGCCTTCCTTGTCAGGCCGGCGGTCGTGACCGCCGGTAGCAGGGCGACAAAAAAGCTGGATCCAATGTCCGTAGATTTTCGTTATCAAATATTTCCTTCTTTTTCTATTGGGGGCCAGGGAACCTTGTCCGGTTCCCTATGCCCCCAACGCCCCCGTACCCTCCTGACAGCCAAGCACGGAGATTTTGTTGGTTGTTTGTGTTTTCTTTCCACCCATTCGACAAAGCGCGGCTGCTCGGCGGACCTCCAATCGTTTCACCCCAAGCTGCATCGGATGATTCCAGCTTCCACCACATCGTTCGTGAGTGCTGCGGGATCCGGTGTGCCGTGTATGCGATGAAAGACGTTCGAGGTGATGTTGCGGTGGATGATATGGTGCGGTTTCTCGGGGCCGAGGCGGATTCCCAGAATTTCCTCGATCGCCGCGATGTCCTCCTTCACCCCTTCGAAGACATCGTATCGCCGTGCGAGCAGGTCGAGATTCTCGCGATTCAGGAATTTCCCCGCATGTTTGAGGTCTTCGCGCAGAGCGGGGTAGTACGTTTCAATGAGCGGGAGCAGTTTCTTTTCGCTCGCAGCCTTCAGTCCGCGTCCGGTTGCGATGAGTTCCGGCGGAACGCCGAGCGAGTACAATGCCGCTGTGAAGACGATGGCGCGCGGGAGCTTCACTTTCCCCACGCCGCGGCTGTAGCCGAAGAGTCCGATGTGCTGCAGACGTTCGCGGCGCGCGGGGACGAATGGTGCGATCAGGTTGATCACGGGGGCGAGCGCCTCGATCGTCGGTTTCCAGAAGGTGAGGAAATCGGCGGAGAGTTCGCGGAGTTTCCGGCGGTCCGTTTCCGGAACGTGCTGCACCGATCGCTTGGGGACTTCCACTTTCATTTCCGTGAGCGCCCGACGGACTTCCTCCAGCGGATAGTCGTAACGGAAGGCGGACTGGATCGAGTACGTGCGCGTGCCGGCGTACTGGTTCAGGAATGTTTCGGTATAGGTCGGGTTCACGCTGCCGCGGAAGGGGAGTGAGCCGGTTCCCAGCAGCGGATGGACGATGAAGCCCAGCTTTTCCGCCGTCTCGTGGGCGGTGCTGAGGGCGGACTTCACCGCGAGTACTGCGGGCACGAGTCCGGAGTTCATTGCGGGGTCCGAGCGGGCGAGGAAGACGCGCTGACCGCGTTTCAGGAGAATCTCCTTCGGTTTCACTTTCATCACCTCCTTCCAGTACGGCTCCAGTATTTTCTCAATCGAGAACAACGAATCGATGTCCTCCACGAGCGGCGTCACCTCGATGTGATCCAGCAGCCGGTGCTCGTCCTTCTCCGAGTCGTGAAAGATCGCGCGATGATAATCCGCCGTCTCGCGAAAGGTCTTGCGCGCATTGATGGGCTGATCGGCCGATGTCGTGAGCGGCAGGAACATCTCCGTGACCGGAGGGCGGGGGAGTCCGATCTCCTTCGCCAGATCGGCGAGGGACAGCACGTTCATGAAGGCCCGCGCGGAGCGGTGTGTTTTGCCGCCTTCCCATGCGGGGATGCGGTACGTCAGGTGCACTTCTTCGCCCAACGGCTTCTGCAGGAAAAATTCCCGTGCGCGGGAAAAGAGCTTCTCCCCCACAGCTTCGTCCACGTACTTCCCCTCCCAGTCCCACATGTACTCGTCGATCGGCAGTTCCCTGAAAAGCAAAAGCAATTCCTCGATTTCGTCCTGTGTGGGAATGAAGGCGTCTTTCCGCCACCACGGCACTCCGGCATTGTCCGGGTGCTGTGTCGCCATGGTCACGGGAGGCCATACCATGCCGGCATCCTATCCATTTGAGTGATGTCTGTCATTGTTGAAAGGGGGAAAGCCGTAAGACATAAGCGGGAAGCAACACGTGTTCTATGACAGATGGGCCATCCTTTGCTATATACTGCATTCTTGATACTTCATACTGCATACCGATGCATTCCCCCTTTTCCCGTTTCCCTCCGGCGCCCGTCGATCCCATCTTCGCCGTGGCGCAGGAGGCCAAAGCGGCCGGTGAGGGGGTCATCGATGCCACCGTCGGCGTCATTTTGAATGAGGAGGGAAAGCCGCACGTCTTCGATTGCGTGCGCAAGGCGGCGGGGGAGTGGGCGAAAACGTTTGCCACGGGAGACTTCTCCTATCCGCCGCTCCTCGGGGTTCCCGCTTTCCGGGAATCGGCGATGAAGCTCATCTTCGGCAGGGACACCGGTACCGTCGCATCCATTGCCGCGACGGGGGGAACGGGTGCACTCGCATTGAATCTGAAACTGCTTCGTCTTCTCAAAATCCACACGGCGATCCTTCCCGTTCCCACGTGGCCCAATCACGCACGCCTTCTCCGCGGAAACGGATTGGCATTGAAGGATGTTCCGTATCTGAAGAGCGGGAAGCCGACGATCGAACCGTTGCTCCGGAAAATGAAAAGCGAACGTGAGCCGTCCGCGGTTGTCCTGCAGGCGTGCTGCCACAACCCCACCGGTCTCGATTTTTCGGAGGAGCAATGGAGAACGCTTGCGCAGGAGCTTGCGAACATGCCGCACGTCGTCCTGCTCGATCTTGCGTATCAGGGGCTCGGGGGAGAGCCGGATGAGGATGCCGCCCCAGTCCGCATCTTCAGGGAAGCGGGCGTTCCGCTGCTCGTCGCGTGGTCCGCGTCCAAAAATCATTCGGTCTACGGACTCAGGACGGGGCTGGCCTGTGCCGTCGTTCATCATGAGGAAGAAAAAAAGAAGATCGAAGGACACTACATGATCCTCACGCGGGAAGTGCACTCCGCATCTTCGTGCGCGGGGCAGGAGGTGGTCGCCCGTGTGCAGGAAGCGTACGGAGCGGAATGGCGGAGGGAACTCGCCGCCCTCCGGGAGACGCTTGCCCGCAAGAGGAAATTGCTGAGCGATGCCGTTCCCGCATTCTCCGCCTCACTCGGGGGGAAGGGGCTCTTTGCGGCATTGCCTCTGGAAAGGGAGGCGGTTCTTGCACTCAGGGCGCGGAACGTGTTTCTCACCGATGACGGTCGCATCAACATCGCGGGGATTCCCCTTTTGCGGATGGAGGAGTTCATCGGAAAGCTCAAGAGCGTCCCCGGAAAATAATTCGGAATATTCGCAACGTGTTACGGAGGGGAACAGTGTTGTCATGTGCGGTTGTCATTTCGAAGTTTTTCGCATGGAGAAGAGGAGGTTGCGGGGACCGAAAGTGTTGTAAGAAAAATGAACAGTGCACATTTTCTGATCGGGCGGCTGATTGACCGTTCCTCTGCGGATGACTACAAAGGGGCATCACGTTTCCTTTCCCTCATCCTTCTCCGATGAACTCTCTCACCCCGGATCGATCACAAATACCTGAAGCTTCGACATTACGGCTGCGACCTCCCGCAACACTTGAGGATACACAGAGTGTGTTGAGGATTGTTGCTTCCGGGAATGAGGTGCGGTCGCGGTTTGGAGGAATGACGAAGATCACGATTTCGGAGAATCGTCAGCTTGCATATGGGATGGCTCGTGCGCGAATTTTGGAATTGGTTGCTCAGGAGGAGATGAAATTGGGGAGGACGGTTCTTGGCGACGGTCAGACGGTGCAGACGAGTCTGGAATTGCGGAGCGCGGTTCGTGACTTATTGAATGCCGCAGGTATTGCGGTGGAGGAAGAAGATGAGGCGGGCGTACGGAGAATATCGGTTATTCGGTCTGAAGAGGCGGCACCCGTTCCTTCCGCAGCCTCCACGCCTTCACAGCGTTGGTATCAATCGATCATTGATCATTATGCCCGAACGGGCATGGATCCCGCCGATCGGAGCGGCAGACGGATGGCAGACGCATCTCATTCATAATTTATTTCCCTTTTCCTTTCCAATAATGGCAGCCACCGCTCTCGAAGTTCGTTCTCACACTGCAGAACGTAAAAAGCCGGCACTCATATCAATCCCTTTCCCTCGGACGAATGCCGATGTGAATCATGCGATGCAGATTCTTTTGAATGACGGTTACGCCGAGCGGCGGTATCAACTTCAGGCCCAAAACGACGGAACATACGAGCAGTTGAAGCAGGATGAGTGGAGGTCTCAGAGCGGAGTACATGCCGGATTGCTTGATGAGCCCATAACATCGGATCAGTCGGAAGCTCTTTACCATGTGTTTCAGACGATGGGTGTTCCGGGAGAATGGAAGAGGAATATCGGTCATGCGATGTTTCGCGTTCGGGAAGGGGCGAGCGCTCTGTTGAGAAGTTGTGGTGTCGGGGCGAAGACTGAATGATCGCACATTTCATTTCCTCTTTATCATGTCCATCGCAGAATCACCGGCGGAAGTGGAGGCGATTGTCGCACCGGTGACCGCTCCGGACGGGCGGGTTGCCGAGGAAATCCGTGGCGGAACCGCGGCCGATTGTCGTCGGGTCGTGGGGGGCAGGCAAACGGATATGGATAATTCGGACAGACAGCATAATCAGTCGGGTCCGGGGTTCGTCGGATGGACGACCGTTCACAGGAAACAGGGGTGGTGAGGATATCGATAAATTCGTCATCGGTTCAAATATCTTAGGTCAAATGGAATATTGATTTAATCACATAAATATTATATAATAATCGTAAACACCCACATTGATCCATGGATGACCCAACACTCCCGACGGGACAGGCTCTCTATGACGCAATCATGGGGCAGATTGAGCCGGACCTCGTCACGGCTGAGTTGCCCAAGCTGCCGGAGAAGTTTTCGAAGGATACGCCGGAGGAAAAGGCGGCGCGCAGCGAACGATACAAACGCGCCTACGAGCAGTACGATCTCCTCTTTGATGAACTGGTGGAGAAGCCTCTGAAGCAGGTGAAAACGAAGCGCAAGAACACGATGGCATTCATTGAAAATGCGACGGGGCGAAAAGAGCTGAACATCATAGATGACAAACTTTCCGCTGCCTGACAGTGCCATGAATCATTCCCCTTTCTCCCGCTCCGGCTTACATCCTCTCGGTTCGGAGAGGCGCCTGATACGCTTTAGCGGCTTGGAACATCAGCAGCAACCTTCGACCAATGACGAATACCTTCGCGGGGTGGATGAAGAACTCGGCGCATCCCCCGACCGCTACTGCTGGAAGGAAGGGCAAAAACGATCGCAATATTCCGAGGATGCGATGCAGAGGTACCATGAACTTTCCCGCGGAAGCGCGCGTCGGATCTATAACATCGACCAGAACATCGGTCCGCAGGAGGGGGCATTGCAGAAGTCGGCGTGGATGCATCGGAGGTATTCCCTCGCCATCCAGAGAGCTTCGGATCGGGATCGGAGATTGCGGCGGCGGAGAGGGGGGAGAGGAGGGGGGCGATGGGGTATGGGCAGACAGGAAATGGAGTATCCGGGCGCCGAAGTGATGAGAAATCGCGGAATGATGGGCGTGCGACATCATGCGCAAAATCTCTACGGTCTGGATGCGCTGCGGCGGCGGGAGTTCGACCGCAAAACGCACTATGACGCCCTTGAGGCGACGGAGAGACGTTTTCCGTTGTCCGACGGAGACGTGCAGCAAATGAGACGGCAGGAAGCGGAACGGATGGTGAACGCGTACGACGAAGCGCGGCAGGAAATGTTTCAGCAGAGGCCCCGACGGAGAGCGGGACGATTCGGCGGATTTTCGGTCGGGGAAAGCGGGGACGCGAGACGGTATGCTTCCGCCCGTGAGGCGGGCGGGGAATACGGGAGGCAGACAATGCCTGAAGCGATTTCCATGTTTATGATGGCAATCGAACAGCTGAAGCAAGAGATTGCCGGCATGAAGCGTGAAGCGAGGGGGGAAGCGGTCTCGCTCGGAGAGGATGTGAAGAAGGGCATCACCACGTATGTCGCGAAGGTCAAAGAGTACGGAGACGTCAACCCGTATTCCGCACACTCGCTTGAGTTACTGAAGGGTCTCTATCGCAATGCGGATGAGTCGGGGCGCATCGCCATCGCGTTGGGCATTGTGAAGGAATTCAAGAAAAACAGGATCGAATCAAAAGTGACCATTTCCGGCGAAGATTTCCAGGTCACCGATCTGAAACCTTTTGGCACGGATACATTGGAGTGAGTGGATCCGGCATTTGTGCCCCGTTCTTCCTCCCGCGAGGCGGACAATGCCCGAAGTGATTTTCATGTCGGGGGGGAGCGGTTCAGGATTGTAAAAAAGATTGTCTCAGCATTCGCACACCCTGCCCAACTCCTCCTCAATTATTCCCTGTGCATTTTGCAGTATCGCCTGCAGACGATCGGCGAGTATTCCCGATTCGGGACTCCGTACTGCAAAGGAGAGAAGGTTGTCCCGGAGCGAATCACGGACGGCGCGCACATTCTGCCCGAGCAGTTCCGTGGTTCCCACCGCCGCTTCTTTCTGCGTGCGGACATTGTCCGTGTCATCCAGTGAATACGAGGCGATTCCACTCCCGCCGTTACGCCGCACGGAGTAGAGATACGCATCATTCGGGATGAACAGACCGAAGTGTGCAGCCATGCGCACGCCTTGGATGAGGCTTGCGATCAGCTGATTGGTGTTCTCAATCGTGTCCAGCGGATGCCGCTCCAACGCGCTGCGGGCCAGACTCCGGTTTTGGGAAACCATGAGCCTGCGGTCCGTGTTTCCGTTGGGCATGAGGATGAGATTCTTCTCCCGTTCCGCCTCATACATTCCGAAGACGGGGAGAGAAAGCCTTGCCAGCAGATCGTGGTAGCGCACCGCGCGTTCCACATTCTCACGATTGTCGAATTGCTTGATGGCGACACGCGCTTGTGTCGGTTGCTCTCCCGCGTGTCGCATTATGCCGTGGACGGAAAACACTTCGCCGAAGTTGCCGCCTCCGATCCACGTGGTTCGTTCCGGTACCAACGTGCGCTCCATTCCCCTCGCGGCGGAGAAGGTGAGCGGCTCACCTGGTTGCCACAGCGGAGAGGGGCGGTCTGCGGTTGTCATGGCGGAACAGTATGTGCCGGCTCAGAGATCCGCGAAAGAGCAGAGAGTCACCTTCTTTTCCGCCAGCAGCAGCCTGATTGACGGATCGGTGAGCATCCGGAGTTCCGTCTGCCGCTGCGGATCGAGGTCGAAGGGGGTGCCGTAGCCGCTCATGCTTCCCGGATGCGTCATGATTTCCATCGTTCCCGTTTCCGGGAACCGCGTGAGCACGTGGCGCATGTTCTTGAGCGAGGAATTCCCCGTGAGCGTGAGTCCGCGGAAGTGATCGGTGGATTCGATGCCGTGTGCCGCGTACATCGTGCGGGCGGCGTGGGCCGCCCCGTTGATTTCCCGCACCTTCAACAGTTGTTCCTCGGAGACCTGATAGCCGTGCGGGGGCAGCGGTTCCTCGCAGGGGATACGCACGAAGCGGATTCCGTAACGGTCCAGCACGGGGAGCAGCGCCTCGATGACGGCCGGATGGGTGTGGATATGTTCCTGTCCCGCCACATGCGTGGGTGCGCCGTACGTATCCAGAATCCATTCCACTTGCGCGCGGATTTCGCGGCTGAGGTGTTCGCGATCGATCTGTCCGTCCGCCAATGCCGCCGACAGGTGCTCATGATCGAGGAAGACGCCCGTCATGCCGAGCAACGAGGAGACGTCGTCGGGTTTACTCACCGGAAAGTCCTCCGTCAGATTCAGGTGGAGCCCTGCGGGAAGCCCTCTCTCCCGTGCATGTCGTGCCGCCGCGTACGCCCCCGATCCGTTGGCCACGATGGTGGCGCTCGTCACCACGCCGAATTCAAAGCACTGGAAAATCCCGTGCGTCCGCTGCGCATTCACCCCCAGTTGATCGGCGTTGATGATGAGCCGGCGCATGGCGGGAGTGTAGAGCAGAAGGCACAAAAGCTCACACGGATTCAGTCGTCAGTCACATTGGGCCTGCTCTCCATGACGTAGTCTCCCTTGCCCGAATCGTACACGACATGCGTCTCCTTACCGGTCCCGCCCCATCGGACATCCAGTATTTTATCGGAAATGAGTAATCCTTCTTTGAGGAATCGCAGAAGTTTCTCCCTTCTTTGCCTGCACCATTCTTGCTGCTCGGCATTATCTTTCACCCTGAAACTGCAACCGCTCACGAGCACGTGTGCGATGGCGGAACCGAATTCCTCCCGTGCAGCCGCCAGACAGACCTTCAACTCATCCGCAGGCTCTTCCCGTCGGCAGTAGTTGTAGACCATCGGATTGTGATAGATGAATGCGGCGGGTGAATCTGCGTGTTTGATGACTGCCAGAGCGCAGAAGCGGGCCCAATCGCTGTCCAGCACTTCGCCACCTGTCACTTTCGCATACGGCTGAGAATCATATTCGAATACCGGCGGGGGACTGAGACTGTCCATGAATGACATTCAACAATAGTGTTGTAGAAAGGTCAATTAATCGGATTGATACTTTATTTCTTTTCGTCGGTTCGCACTAAAAGGAAGAACCGCTGATAGTCGATCACGAACGTGAGCCCTTCTTTGCGGAGCTCCCCGCTCATGACCTCGAAGACCTTGGGATGACTCATGGGACCGTTGGCACGGATGATGCCGCCCGGCCGCAGCCGTGCGAGCGACTGCCGGAGAATCGCGGCAAGCAACGAAGCCTCGAGTGCGTCGGTGGGGTGAGCCGTGTCGTCGATTTTCGTCATTCCCCGCATTTTCATTCTGTCGCTGATCGCAATGCAGAGACTTTCGGGGAAGATGATGCGATCAAATGTGCCGATCTGCGGCCATGGATCATTGACATCGAACGTCATGGTCGGGATCGATCCTCCGCACGTCGCAATCGCGGGCTCTTTATCCGCCAGAAGAATGTTTGCGGGCGGGACGCCGAGTTCGGGGAGCAGCCGTTCCAAAAATGCCGGATAGGCGCCCACGCTGAGCAAACGTTTACCGGGAGCGGAAAGGAGGGTGACATCTTCCGGCGTCAGCAATCCCGTTGCGATGTGGTGACTGGGACGGAAGTGCCAGAAGGAGCGCCCGCTCTTCACGCGCGCCTCCCCCTGCAGCTCCGCGCCGAAGAGCCGCTCCTCTAGTGCGCGGATACGGTCGGCGAAAACCTGTGCGGGGGCGGGAACTTTCTTGCACTTCATGACGGTATGGTTGAGAGAAAGCGTGTCTGAGTCAATTTTTCTCTCATGATCGTGTATCCTGTCATCATGCACTTCCGCCTCCCGCTCGTTGTTCTCTGCACCGTGATCCTCGCCGGTTGCGCGCAGAAGCAGCCGGCCGTTCCGACTGCCGGTTCATCCTCGTCATCCGCTTCCGACGGCAATGTGGGGGCTGCGTGCACGTCACACGAGGAGTGCAAGACACCCATGAAGTATCTTCTGCGGTCCAATTGTCCTTTTGATTCCGCCTGTGTCGACGGCCTCTGTGCCGTGGTCTGTCCCATGCCTTCGGAAGGAGGGTGGAAAGTACCTTCGTCCTGCGGTGCGGATGCGGACTGCGATTGTCGCTCATTCGTCGCGCGCGATCTGGAGAATTGCCGCTGTATCGGAGGCGCGTGCATGGCGGTGATGAAGTGAAGGGTTGGTGGCCATCCTGCGAAAAAGTTTACACCGCTTGGAGGAGATGATTTTAGAATGGTACGAACAAATGAAACAATTAGAAATTTAGTACTTCACACTCTGCACCAGGCAATACTCATCACGTGGATTGACCGCTAGCTCCCATTGCAAATAGCACATCACGGCTGAGAGGAACCTCCGGGTCTTCCTTTAAGATGGTCCTCTGCTCTGCAGACACGTTAGTCTTCACTTCATCCAAGCTATGCAGAGCATCGGAAATGGGAGCTGGGACAAGAAGATCGGGTGGTACACGCAGCAATATCGAAACAATGGTACCGGTCGGCGCTCTCTCTGCATCAGTGAGCATCCGAGCCATTAGCATGCGGACTTCTGCAAGTATCAATTCAGCAGTCTTTGCATCACATTGTTCGGTAACGAGTTTCTCCAATGCTCGATAATGACCAATCGAATTAAGTCCAGCCATATACATAATTTAAGTATATTTAATAATTTGTCAATGGTGGAGATGCCCCTCCTTCGTTCGCCTTCGCCCTTGGCTCCGGCGAACTACGGCGGGCAGGCGGGAGGCCGAACATCTTGCAACGGCAATTTTGAAAAGCGCACCCGAGGTGCGTCATTCAAAATTGTGGTGGAGAGGATTCGAAATGGGTGGAACCGATTAAAACAGATAATCATGAATTGGTTTGAAATATCGGAGAAAGGTTGGTCTTGAGAACTTGTGATTGCCCATTTCAACTCTCATATGTGTGGCAGAAAATATTGAGCAGTATCATGCGTATTCCATCCAGGATGGACTCGATCCCGAGGAATTTTGCTGATAGAAGCAGGCGTTCTGCGGCCCGATAGAACCGGTTTCTTCGCTATTGCATCAGGAAAAATATGCATCACAATTTTGTATGATTCACATGTACATGATTGTCGGCGGCGCATATCCTGTCCTTTCCTGGGGAATCCCTTCCTCTCCGAATCATGCAAAGCAACCACATGCTACTATTGAATCGCATCGAAGCCCTCAGCAGCAGGATCGGAAACACGCCGGTTATTCCATTGGCTGAGGAAAACATACGACTCTATGCGAAGCTGGAATTTCATAACCTTACGGGATCGGTGAAGGATCGACCCGCATTTCACATTCTCAAAACGGCAGTCGCACAAGGGCAGGTAAAAGAAAACACCACGGTCGTGGAATCGTCCTCGGGAAACTTCGCCATCAGTCTGGCGACCATATGCAAAGTGCTCGGCATACAATGCATTCCGGTGATCGATCCTCATATCAATGCCGCAAACGAACTCCTCCTGCAAACGCTCTGCAAAAAAGTCGTGCGCATCACGGTACCAGACTCGACGGGGAGCTATCTCCTTACACGACTGAAAAAAGTGCAGGAACTCTGCAAAAAAATGCCGAATGCTTTTTGGCCGAACCAGTATGAGAACGAACGGAATGCGGAAGCGCACTACCTTGGAACGGGAG
>JAQWAC010000063.1 GCA_028707875.1 Candidatus Peribacteraceae bacterium
TAACGGTATTGGCGGAGGGAGATCCCGCAGGAGGTATGCCGAAAGACGAGCTGGAGATCCTGTCGGCGCTGAGCAATGAGGGCGCGGATGTCAGAGTGATCAAGAGGACCATCGATATTTCCTGTATCGTGCCGAAGAAGGTTCTTGAGGAATTGAAGTCCATCCTCGGTACGCGCAAGGCGGAGAAGCAGGAGAAGATGAAGGACGGCGAGAAGAATGAGAAGCATGAGCCCGCACACCAGACGGTGGAAGTCGCACTGAGCGCGCAACAGATCGAACTCCGGATCGGGACGACGCGTCTCCTCTCCCGCCTGATCGACGGGCGCTTCCCCGATTACAAGCAGATCATCCCGAAGGACGAGAAGACGACGGTCTCGCTTTCCACCCGCGAATTCACACCGATCATCAAGCGTATGCATTACTTTGCGAAGGAGACCAACAACAATCTTGCCTTCACCTTCTCCAAAGACGGCGTGCATGTGAAGACGCCGCAGACGCAGGCGGGCAGGGATGAGGCAAGCTTCTCCGCGCAGGTGAAAGGCGAGGCAAACAAGATCGCCCTGAGCTCCTCCTACCTCCTCGATTTTCTCAGTCATGCCGACAGTCCCGATGTGGAGCTCACTCTCACGGACAGCATGCATCCGGCCGTGTTCCGTTTGCCGGGAAATACGCTTTTCCTGCATCTGATCATGCCATTGAGGCTGCAGGAGGAATAATTTGACAAAATTAATATAGAAGTTTATTACTATTGTATGAGTACTGAATCTCGCGCATGTGATGACGGTGATCATCCGATCGTGGCGGCCGCGGAAGGGTTGCTCCAAGAACGGGTGGGATTGGGAGGAGGATATGAACGTGATTTTGACCCAGAAAGGAATAGACAAGCTCTCGAAAAAATTCTCCCGCAGTTTGATTTGCAGGATGTTCACTCGGCAATCATGCGGTTAATGGTTCAGGGGCGTCTCTCGCCCAGCATAGGAGGCTCATTGCATAATCACCCGGCGTTTGATGAAATCAACAGGAGACTTTTTCATCAGTGCTGAGAGGAAAAGGGCGTTCAAAACTTGATTTTTCCTCTCAATTTACGCTAGTCTGCGGGTAACAGTCTGTTTGCAGGAAGCCACTATTTTTTCTTACACACGTTTGATCCCACCTCCACTTTTTGAAAGAGTGCGGGGCGGGCTGTCATCGTAACATTGTATCTATGAAGTCGTCTCTCCTTCTCGGGCGAGGCACCCACCGGGACCTTGCAGACCTGCTCAAAGCCGAGCGGCGTCTCATCGTGTCCGGCGCAAGCAATGAGACCGCAAAGGCCCTGCTTCTTTCGAGTCTGCTGGAATACCATCCGTCCAAGACATTGCTGGTCACCGACAAGGAGGGCGAGGCGGACGCGCTCCGGCATTGGCTGCAATTTTTTGACCGGTCGGTGCAGAATCTTTCGGCGGTCGAGAATGAAGAGGGGGAGGTTCTTCCTGACGCGCTGCAGATGTTCCTTGCCTTCATGGAGGAGGGGCATCATGACACCTTCATTTGTACGCGTGAAACGTGGGACAAGGAATTCCCGCTCTTTACCGAGCTGCAGGAGCAGAGGCTGACTCTGAAGGTCGGTGCCACGGTGCACTTCACGGGATTTGTGGAGGCGCTGATCGAACGCGGGTACCAGCATGGCGATGATTTGTATCTCTCACCCGGCGAGTACCGGCGCATCGGGGACGTCTTCGATATTTATCCCGTCCAGTCGAGTCATCCGTACCGTGTTTCCTTCAATGTGGATACCGTCGAAAAAATCCTTGCCGTGGACAGTAACGATCTTTCGCAGACGGAGGACGCCGGAAAGACGCTTGTGATCTTCCCGCTTCTCTACGAGCGGATGGCGCCTCTCTCACGACAGCTCACGGCAAAAGATCTGCTTGCGCTGGATGATCAGGACGACATCGAATTTCCGCTGCAGGCAGCCGGAATCCGGTTCACGCCTTTCCCGGAAACAGACAAGAACCACGCGCACCTGCGCTATCTCTCCGTTCTCAAGTTCTACACGCTCGGGGACTTCCTGAATGACGTTCGTGACAAATTGAATCAGGACTGGTCCATCTTTGTCGTCACCAAGCGCACCGAGGAGCTGCAGAAAATTTGTGAGGAGGAACGCGTGTCCTTCACGACGGAAGCGGAAGGTGATAAAGGCATCCTCACCATCGTGAGCGCGGAGGAGGATGACCTGCTCCCCCACTCACTCCAGAATCCCGATCTCAAATTCGCTCTCCTCACGGATCGTGAAATTTTCTCGCTCAAGAAAGCGGGCAAGCAGCGTTCCATCCAGAAGCTCGCGCTCGACTTCATCACCTCGCTCGTGCCGGGTGACTACGTGGTGCACATGGATCACGGCATCGGGCACTTCGAGGGCATGACGCAGAAGGAAGTGGACGAGACCATGCGCGAATATCTGGAGCTCACGTACGCCGAGGGCGACAAGCTCTTCGTCCCCGTCGATCAGGCCGACAAGCTCAGCAAATTCGTCTACGAGGAAGGGCAGGAGCCGATTCTCACGCGCCTTGGGACGGGCGACTGGAAGCGCATCGTGAAGAAGATGAAGGAGGAGACGGAGCAGATCGCCAAGGATCTCCTTGCGCTCTACGCCAAGCGCGCCAAAGCCAAAGGATTTTCCTTCGGCGAGGACACGGAAGTGCAGCGGAAATTCGATGCGGCGTTCCCCTTTCAGGAAACTCCGGGCCAGATCAAAGCGATCGAGGACTTCAAAAAAGACATGGAGAGCGGGCACCCGATGGATCGCCTCATTTGCGGGGATGTGGGCTTTGGGAAGACCGAAGTGGCCATGCGCGCCGCCTTCAAAGCCGTGCAGAGCGGCAAGCAGGTGGCCGTCGTCGCGCCCATCACCATTCTGGCCGATCAGCACTATCACAGCTTCCGGAAGCGCATGGAGGGCTTCGGCGTGAAGATAGACATGATGAGCCGCTTCCGCACGCCCAAGGAGCAGAGGGAGACGCTGGAGAAACTCCGCAAGGGCGAGGTGCACATCGTCATCGGGACACACCGGTTGCTGCAGGAAGACGTAAAATTCCACAATCTGGGGCTCGTGATCGTCGATGAGGAGCAACGGTTCGGCGTGAAGCAGAAAGAGAAGTTCAAGGAAATGCGTGCCTCCGTGGACATTCTCACGCTCACGGCCACCCCCATTCCGCGCACGCTGAATCTGGGGCTCCACAAGCTCCGCGACATCACGACGATCACCACACCGCCGCCCGGCAGGCTCCCGATCATCACCGAGGTGCGCAAGTATTCGGACTCGCTCATCAAGCATGCGATCGAGTTCGAGCTCAAGCGTCAGGGGCAGATCTTCGTCCTGCACAATCGTGTGGAGACGATCGACGCCTTTGCGGACAAGCTCCGTGCTCTCGTACCGAACGCAAAGTTCATCGTGGCGCACGGGCAGCTCAAAGCCGATGATCTGGAGGAGCGCATTCTGGAATTCAAAGAGGGCCGTGCGGATGTGCTCGTGAGTTCCACGATCATCGAGAACGGGATCGACCTGCCGCGCGCCAACACCCTCATCATCAATCAGGCGGAGCACTTCGGGCTCGCGCAGCTCTATCAGCTCCGCGGTCGTGTGGGTCGCAGCAAGCTGCAGGCATACGCCTATTTCCTCTATCACGGCCAGAAGCTTCAGGATGATGCCAAGAAGCGTCTGAGGGCGATTGTGGAGGCCTGCGAACTCGGCAGCGGCTTTCAGGTGGCCATGCGCGATCTGGAGATCCGCGGCGCGGGCGAAATCCTCGGCGCCAGCCAGTCCGGCACGATGCAGACTGTGGGCGTGAGTCACTACCTGCGTATGCTCAAGAATGCCGTGGAGGAACTGAAGGCGGGCGAGAAGGGGGAGATCGAAGAAGAATTCACGGTGGAGATTCTGTTGCCCGTGGAGGCGTTGCTTCCGTCGTTCTACATCACCGACGAACAGGAGCGTATCTCCGTGTATCAGAAGCTGGCGGGCAGCGAGGATGAGACGATTCTCAGGGAGTTCGAGGATGATCTGCGCGATGAATTCGGCGAGCCGCCCAAACAGGTCCACGATCTTCTTGCGATCCTGCGACTCAAGATAGCGTGCCGGCACGCAGGGGTGACCAGAATAAAAATGGAGCACGAAGGCGGCGGGGACTTCATCGTTCTTTCGCTCTCCAAGCGCGTGACGGCGGAGGAAATCATGCATCTCCTCAAAGAAAACCCGCAGTGGAAGATCACCGGTTCCGCGCTCAAGGTCGATTTTGCCGCGTACAGGGGGACGGGGAAGAACGAAGGCGCATGGATCGCCAAACTCACGAAGGAAGTGAAGCTGCTGGAGCGGGAGAGAAAGTGAGAAGGAAGGCTTCCTCTACCCCCTCTTCCCTCTCCGCGGAGGAAAGGGGGTGGAGACAGTTCGCACCAATGGGCCGGATCTTGCCATTCTCGTATCCTTCCCAAAATGCTTAAAATTTGGTACAATACCTTTGAAAACTTACATTAACACCCTCATTCCTCATGGCAGCCGTGCCTCCCGCCATCCCGAAAGCAGATGAACTCTACAACTCTCTTATGAGAGAGATTGAGCCGGAACTGACGACGGATCAAATCCCGTTGCTCATGGAAAAGTACAAAGACGAAACGCAGGAGCAACGAGAAGCACGAATGGCCCGCTATAATGCCGCGTTTGAAGCTTATGAGAAGGCGCTCGAAACACATGTCTCAGGACTGCAGAAAGATGTGGGCGTATTCCGGAAGCAGGTGTTGGGTGAG
>JAQWAC010000022.1 GCA_028707875.1 Candidatus Peribacteraceae bacterium
GATCCGGAGGAAGGAGGAGGACGCACTCGTCGGGAAGAGAGGACGCGCGAAGAGCATGACGAATGCACTGTGCGACGGCTTCATTCGAATCGGACGCATCGCTGCCCCCCTTCAGAACACAGACATTGCGTGATTTGAAACACAGAGAAAAAGTATCCGCCGTGACGTTGGGGCGCGCTTCGTACACGATACCGATCACGCCGAGAGGAACTGTGATCTTTGCAATCTGCAGACCGTTGGGTCTCGTGCGTTCCTCCAGAATCTTCCCCACGGGGGACGGAAGCTTCGCGACGGACCGGACGTCGTTCGCAATGGCACGAATGCGATCCGCATTCAGGAGTAACCGGTCGTACTTCGGATCACGGGGATCCATGCGCAGGAGGTCACGCTCATTCGCCTGAAGAATCGTTTGCATTTCCTCCTCCAACGTATCGGCAAACCGAAGAAGGACATCACTGATGGCGCTGTCCGGAAGACCGGCAAGGACTCTACTTGCCTTTCTTGCGGCGCGAAATTGTTCAGTGAGACCCGGCATCATCGGAGAGGGTATGGGAACGTTCGGCGGCGGCGGAGAGCGCCTGATTCAGGATCGCGGGAAAATCACGTTCCAGAAGAACGCGGAGAGCGGCTTCGGTCGTCCCGCCCTTGGAAGTCACCGCTTCACGCCAGCCCGCAGCGCTCCGCTCCCCCCCGTCAAGAAGGAGACTGCCGGCTCCGAGGAGGTCCCGCGCGATCCGGGCACTGTGTTCGGAACTGATACCGGCATCCCGTGCGGCCTGTTCGAGCAGTTCTGCAAGATAGAAAAAGTACGCGGGGCCCGAACCGGCGATGGCGGTGAAAGCATCGATCTGTGATTCGGTATCGAGCCGTATCGATGTGCCCACGGCCGAGAAAATCCGCTCCGCAACCTGACGTTGGGCGGGAGTGACCGCCGGTGTCGTGATCCATCCCGTGACGCAGCGTCCCACGCGGGCACCCAGATTGGGCATGGCACGCACCACGGCGGAAGCCCCCGTGTCATCCGCGAGACGCCGGAGTGTGACGCCGGCCATGATGGAGATGATGAGCTTCTTCGACCATGACCGGCCGACCGTCTCCATGAGAGAGGAAAAAGACTGAGGTTTGACTGCGAGCAAAATGCACTCCGCCACTTCCCCGCAGCGGCGCGGGTCCGTCAGCCGTCTCCCGGGTTCTGCGGGGGCAAGCTTCTCCTCATGCACATCGCAGAGCCAGAGATGCTCCTTGCCGAGCTTGGCACTGAGCCCCCGGAAGAGCGCGGAACCCATGTTGCCTGCACCGACGATCACCGTGGGAATCATCACAGAAAGGGAAAGAAATAATCGGCCCGGATGAAGGCGGGATGTCCGCGCTTCCCCAGACACTTCGCAAGAACGGAATTGCCGTATGCAGCCATGCCGATGCCGATCGCCACGCCCGCTTCGCTCATGACGGAAACAACATCGCCCTTCCGGAACGTCCCGCTGACCGACCGGATCCCCACGGGCAACAGGTTGGCAGGTTGCGCCGCGCCCAGCGCCTTGCCCGCCCCTGCATCCACCGTCACGCTGCCCCGCCGGTGTTCGGCGGAATTCGCCAGCCATCGTCGCGTCTTTGAGAGAGACGTCCGCGCAGGAAGGACGACGGTCCCCGTCGATTCCCCCCTGAGAATCCGGAGGAGCACATCCGGAGTCGCCGCGTTCGCAATGTGCGTCGTGATGCCCTGGGAAGAAAGGAGGCGTGCCGTATCGAGCTTCGTCTGCATCCCCCCGCGACCGGAGGAAGATTTGCGACCGATACCGATGTGACCGAGTTCTTCTCCCGGCCGGATCGTCCGGATCAGCCGCGCCCCCGCCCTGTCGAGAGGACGATCGAAGACACCGTCGACAGTGGAGAGAATGATGAGCGCATCCGCGCCCACCATCGACGCCACCAATCCCGCCAGCTGATCATTGTCGGTGAACATCAGTTCCTCCACCGCCACCACGTCATTCTCATTCACGATGGGAATCACGCCTGCGGAACGGAGCGCTTCAAAGCACCGGCTCATATTTGCGTAGTGACCGCGCGTGCGGAAATCCTCCTTGGTGGCGAGCACCTGTGCGATGACCAGATCATGCTCCTGCAGAGCGGTGCGATAGTGGGCCATGAGCTCCACCTGCCCGACCGCGGCAAACAATTGCCGTTCTTCCACGGATTCCGCGGAAGAGGTCTTCCTGTCGTGTAAACGATCTTTGCCGCATGCCACGGCTCCGGAGGAGACGACGATCACGTTGATATGTTCTTCCGCCAGAGAAGCGATTTGCCGGACAAGTTCGTCCAGTGCATTGATGTTCAGGGTCTTCCGGGGAGTCAGAAGCGCGCTGGTGCCGATTTTTACGACGATCGTGGAGTAGGAGGCCTTCTTCATGGCATCAAGAAGAGAAAAACGTTTCTCCGGAACGATTGAATGGTACCACGTGTTCTTCGCAGGAACATCAACTGATCCATATTCCCGCCATCGTCACAACTGCCCCAAACACCACCCCCGCCAGCACTTCGAGCAGCGAATGTCCGAGATTTTCCCTCAGACGATGAAAGTGCTGCAGAAGATTGAGAACCCGCGCCTGCTCGCCCATCACGGCACGTACGCCCATGGCGTCATACCAGATGACGGAGGCAAAGACCGCAGAGATGGCAAACGGAATCGAATCCGTCCCTGTCTTGTAGCCCACGATGATGAGGAGTGACGTCACGAACGCCGAATGGGAACTGGGAAACCCGCCCTGCTGAAACGGATGACGGGACCATCCGCCTGTCCGCCAATAATCCACGAGAGTCTTCACCATCTCCGTGAGACAGAGCACCACGAGAGGGATGAGAAAGAGGTACGTGCGGAGAAGGTCGGAGACAAACGACATAGGAGCGAAGTATAAAGAAAATATCTTTAATGGATAATGGGTAATGGAAAATGGACAATGACTCGGCATTCCCGAAGTTTATTATCCATTATCAATTATCCATTGATCCTCCGACTTTGAATAAACAGAACCAATTATCAACATCTATACGGCCGCCACGTCACAAATACCTCTGTACGGGCACCGCTTACAGGCAGGGAGACTGGGCGTGGGCCGGAAATCCTTCGCCTCCAGCCGCTCACGGATGAGCCGGATCTGCGTTTCGGCATCTTTGAGCTGCGAAGCGCTGCGCGTCGTCGTGCGCTCGAGGACCCCCTCGTCCGAAAGGAAGAGAAGTGTGAGCGCGATACACGGCCGCTCGAAGAGGTGGCGGGCCGCCAGCGCGTACAGGGACAACTGCAGATCCGCATCCGCCTCGTCCTGCGTGCATGGCTGCGATGTCTTGTAGTCGAGAATCACAATCCCCGCTTCCGTTTCCTCCACCCGGTCGAGCCTGCCGCTGAAGCTGAGGCCCGCGATCTCCTCGGTGAAACTCTTCTCGATCGCCAGAACTTTGTGCGGAGCGAGCGACCACCACCGGTAGTACTGCCGCATCATCGCCTCGCCCCGCTTCCGCGCGAAATCCGCCTCAAGTCTGGTAGCATACGTATCCACAATAAACGCCTCATGCCAAAGGGCAACGAGCTTCTCCTCCGTGAGTTCGCTCGGGATATCAGGTTTTGCCTCCCCCGCAAAAAGCACCAACTGATCTTCTCTTACGTCGTTTTGCTTCCTACGCCCTACGCCCTTCTCCCGACGCCCTAATTCGATTTCCCCCCACTTCTTCAACGCATTATGCGCACTGGACCCGAAGCTCTCCCCTTCCGAAATCCCCCACGGAATCTTCTTCACATTGGAAAATTCGTACTGGCGGGGACAGGTTCTGTATCTCCTCAGTTGAGAATAGCTCAAAGCCATACAGACTCAGTATGCCTGAACCATGATGCAAATCGAAAACTATGCAGCCCTTGAAAATCCCGCGCCTCCGATGATCCGCCACGTGGTGTCCAACATTGTTTGGAGTGAAACCCTGCTGAGGGCACGATACTTCCCTTCTGAAAGACCTTTTGTGCTCTCCAGCTGGATTCGGTCTCCCAATTCACGCAGGAAGACACGGCGACTTTGTGCATCCGGACATAATTTTAAGCGTTCTATCACATCCTGCTCCATGCTCCGTACCTCATCAAAGGAGGGATCCCGCACATATGGCGTGATAATTTTCCTGACTGTAGCGATGTCATTCCCCTCAACCGGCATTGCGAGAGCCAAACGAATAATGCCGGCTTCCGATAACTTATTTTCAGCCTGCATGCGTTGAAGATAACTGCCGTCTATCGCCCACCGATTCCCGGAATTTTTTCCCTCTTCAACAAGAGTCACTTGTACATAATCATTGCTGCCAATCGACCTGCCTTCCACTGTCCCTCCTGCAGGACCGATAGAAGGCCCCTGAGTCACGTTGGGCAATTGCAAATAGAGAAATGTTCCTTTTTCCTCGGCGGAACGGGACGGCAGATACGCCACATACTCGTAGGGAGGTACATCACGCATGGAGGACGGATGCAACGGCATTGCATGCCAGGTCTCAGGCTGTGATTTCGCGAGTTCATGCGCGCGTACCGATGCCTCTTTCCACTCGACAACTTTACGCTGCTCCGCATTTTCATACTGTTTCTTTTGATCCGCCTCACGTTGCTCCTGCGCCTGCATCTGTGCTTTTCTCGGACCCCATGCCTGTGCTATTTGCGCGAGTATCTCACGTGCCCCCAGCTGCTTCAAAAACTCCTGCCCGCTCAAATAATGATTCATCCCCTGACAGGAAAAAGATGTTGTTCTGCCGGGGTGGGAAGTTGCTGCACCTCTTTGTACCACAAAGAGCACAGGATTCTCACTCGCAAATGTGGACGGATCACCGTAGATATACGTGGCGAGCGATGCGTCGAAACTGCCAGCAAGCGTAAAACCTTCATATGACACCGCAATCAACTTGTCCGATGCAAAGACTTCCTCCGACGTACGCGCGCTTGCATCCATCAGATTGTGACGCTGGGCATTGGATGCGAAGACCAACGGCTGATGCTTTTGTTCCTTGAACAGCCACTTCTCCAGACGATCCCTCTGCCAGACAGCACGGGGTTTACTTTGAGCCAGTGCCACCAGTCCTTCTGTCACACTGCGAAGAGCCACTTCCTTGGAAGCACTTTCCGGAAGCTGCGGCGCACCGATTTCCTGCAATACATTGTTGGCCGCCTGTATGAAAGCCAGATGTTCGGTCCCGGCATCCAGTCCGGAAGGCATCTTCCATGCTTCCGCAGAGAAGACTTCATAAGGATTGTAATATACGCGAGCCTCCTTCTCTTCGGTGGATTCCGCATAGATCTGCCGCAGGCGTTCCCGGAGAGCAGGATCTCCGATACTGGAGAGTAAGACCTCCGGATTCTTGAGCGAGAGTGCAGGTAAGCTCGGGACTTCCGATGCGCTGACGGCAAAGAGATTGGGGTTGTTCTGAAGCTTGGCAGCCCGTGTGTCCCCCGGAGTTCGTTCCAGACGCTCGCGCATATGCTGAAGCAGGAGTTCCGCTCGGGTCTTCTGCTCCGTGCCTTTGAGCGCCGAGTCTCTCAATATCTGCCCGAAGGCGGCCACGCCTCCCGCCTGTGCCATCACCTGTCCCCACTGTTCACCGAGTCCCTCATCCGTAAGACGCTGACGACATGTGAGCAGTTTCAGATAACGCTGTTCGCGAACATGCTGCAGATAGAACACTGATGCTTCGCGCATGGCGCGGCGGATATCCAGCAGTGTGGCGCGCGGCGGCACGACGAGCCATCCGCTGTCCGTATCCACGGACCTGGCATTGCTCCACCCCACATCACCGCCCGCACGCGCAAAGAGAGCAATCGAGAAATACGGCAGGATGAGTGAACGGAAATCATTGCCGAAGAACGCATCGAGGTGATCGGGCGTATCCACCCCGTCCAACATCTCCCCCAAGACCTCCGGAACATACTGCTTCAGATCACGGCAGAAAATCGTGAAGAGGACGCGATCGCGGATCTTCTCTTTATTGGCGTCGTTACTCCCGAGCCAGAGAACATCGGAGATCATCCAGCTGGATGCTCCGTTGAGCCAGTCCTGCTCGGATGTGCCGGTTGTTTCCTGCAATCCCAGAGCCGCCAGAATCCACGGAGGCGAATTCTCGATGAACTTCCGCATCTTCGATTGTTCGATGGCGGCGATCCCGCCGCGTATCACCAGCTCCACGCCGACAACCACCAGTCCCGCCGGCCCCATGGCCAAGCGGGGTCCCATGAGCGCAAGACCGACAAAGGCACCGGTACTGGTGGCAGCCCTTCCGATCTGGGCGTTCATGCGCGTGTTCAATGCTCCTTCCGCATTCGTCAGTTGCCGCTCTGCAACTTTCAAATCCACCACCACACCGGATTCCTTATGGACAAAACTGCGTCCGTCGGAGGACATCTGATAACGTCCGTCCTGCTCGAGCTTCTGACGCACTTCGGTGAGTGCATCAACGCCGTGCGTCATCACCTCTTTCTTCTTCTCTGAAAGGTTATCGACTTCTTTCCAATCCTCATAGGCGGCATACCCCTGTGCCGCAAGTCCGGCCCCCCAACACATCGTCCCGCCCAGACCGGCAGCCTTCATCTCCCGTACAAAACGGAGATTGGCAACCTGTTCACGAAACGGTCGGGAGTAGAGGCGAAGTGCCTGCCGCGCATTCGCAAATCCCGGCTCATAGGCCAGATTGTGACCAAGTTGACGCAGTTCTTCAAGGGATGCAGGATTCCCCAACCTGCTCCAATGCTGTTGAACAGCCCTCTGAAAATCCCTCAAATGCACATCATTCGCCCCCTTTCGCAGACAGGTTTCCAAGGCACTCTGCACGTCTGTTCGGACGGCGACATCGGGAATCGATTGTATTTGCTCCACCATACGCGAGAGCAAATTCCCCGCCTCCTTGCGAGACAGATAGTGCGCACCTTCGTCAAGAAGACCGTATGCCCGCCGAAGAGGATTGAACCTCTGCCACGGATTTTTCAGAGTTGAAGCGGCAATCCCCGGATCCTTCCGTGTGTACCACCACCACCCGACTTTCGCAGGTGCATTGACGGTAAACCGCACAGGCGAGACAAGACCGTAGGCGGCGGCGGCACCGATGAACGGTGCGGCAATCGGATGCTTTTCCCACGCACCCAATCCCCACTCAGCCAGGTATTTCACGGGACCCAATGCCGCCAATCCCGCATAGTATCCCAGCTTCTTGGCAGGTTCCTGCAGCATTTCACAAACACGACTGACGATGGAGGCATCCACTTTCGCCACCTCTGCCAGTGCCTGTCCGAAAGCCGGACTTGCAAGATCTTCGGTGAGACCGACGACGGCTGATTTGAACTTAGGCTTAATGAAACCACCAAAGTATCCGGGATCGCGCTTATCAATGAGCCGGAGCACCTCGTATTGCAGAGCCACAATGCCGCCCACCTGCTCCTCCTGACTCTGGCTCTTGAGCATTTGCCAGTAGGAGAAGAAACGCAGCGCCTGCGCGACGGTCATTTCCTGCACATATTGATCGATGACTTTCTCGTTCGCCGCCATGTCGTTGCTCCATGCGCGATCAGGGAAAGTGCGATGAAAGAAAGGCGCAAGTTCATGTCCCGTGGGGAGAGCTCTTTCGCAAATCTCCAGTACCAATGCATGAATCTGCGCCCTGCGTTGTTCGTCCGGAGGCAGAGCGTTGATCTGCGTCTCCGAGAGACGATGGCTGGGATCCGCCAGCACCGTACGCACGGAAAGCTGCGCGAAAACTCCCCCCTCCTCCGCCGCAAGATGCTGAAGCACTTCCTTCATCTCCACTCCCTTCAACGGGGAAGAAAGATGTGAGAGACGCTGTTCACCAAGATCACCGATCTTTCTCCCGACGGAGAGTGAACCGTACTTAATGCGCTTCAAGAGGGAGGCATCGGGCTTCCAGCCCGAGAGATCGTGACTGAACTCCACGGCATCCGCCGCGAGGGAAAGCCCCCCGCCCAAAGAGAGCACATACTGCTCGAGCGTGAGATCTTCAAAGGCGGGATCGCCGGGCTTGCGTGATGCCTCATGGAGAATCTTCGCCTCTCTGCTGCGCCCCCCGCAAAACGTGATCAGCTTCTGCGCAGCCTCCTCATATTGCCTTGCCTCTTCCCCTTCCGCCCCCTTGGGAACGACGGAAAATGTTTTCAGTCTGGCAGAGTCTGCTGTTTTTCCGGCCGGATCATAGGCTGCAAGAATATCGTTCAGCTTCTTCCCCTTGAGCGACTCATACACATCCGCAACTTTTCCGTTCTGCAGGTATTTGGAGAGAAGAAATACCGCCGCTCCGGGGGCATACGCTGCCGCCTTCGCGGGAATGTCCGCACTTGCCACATCCCCTTTTGCTTTTTCCTTTTTTTCTTTCACTTTTGCGACACCTGCTTTCGCAGTCTCCTGAACCTTCTCCGCAGCGGCACGACCATGCTCGGAGATTTCCGCTTTCGCCTCCGCCGTCGCTTCCTGAACTTTCTTTTTGGCGGCGATTGCGTGCTCTTTCACGGAATCCTTGATGTCAGTCGCCATCGTGGAGAAGTAATTCTGCATCTTCCGGACACCTATGTACCCCGCCACTCCCGCCACCGCGAGCAGGCTTCCGGCAATGATGGTTTTGGTGAACCATCCCATCCCCTCCGCGGCCTTTTCCTTGGCCTTCTCGGCAGTATTCTTCGCACCGCCCCACAACCACCCGATCAGCTTCCACGCACCGTACGCGGCAATGACCACTGCGGCCCCCGCACTGACAGCCTTCACTTCCGGCGAAGCGGAATCCCAGTATTCCTTCGCCTTGTCCCACGAACGCTCCATGACATTCTTCTCTGCGGAAGGGGCTGCAGTCGTTGGTGCCTCCTTTTTTGGAGCGGGGACTTCCTGCTTTTTCGGCACCGCATCCGATGGCGATGGAGACGGAGCCTTGGACGGACCGAAGACTCTCTTCATACGCTCAGTCATGGATTTTGCCTTGGCCAAGAGTTCTTTTCTCTCACCTGCATGATCCGCAACCCGTTGGATATTGATTTCTATTTGCTTCCGCTGGTTCGCATCAAGCTCTTTGTTGCTCACAAACGCATCGAAGGCGACTGTATTCTGATGCGCCTCTTCCACCGCACCCTCCAGTTCCCCCAACTGCGCTTTCTCCTGCAACAGCACCCGTAACCGGGGCTCTTTTTCGGGTGTCCTCATGGTTTCAAAAATAAGCCGCTTCTCGCGGAGGGACTCGATGCGCCGATGAAATGCGTGGAGACGTTCCATACTTATCAGAAGAGATGGCGAACAAGGCGGGCGATTGCCCGGGTTCCGCGCAGCGTCGCTTTAGTGCCGGCCTTGCCGACATACAAACCCGCCCCCAGCAGATGCTCAATGGCCATCGCCGTATCATGTCGGATCCCCGAGAGGGGCGAATCGTCGCGTTTTTCCGATGGCGAGGAGTGAAGAGGCATGAAGGCGGAGGGGATTCAGGAAATCTTTTCCAGAAGAATCTTCGGCGTATCGATCCTCGTTTCTCCGTTAAGATGCCTCTGCAAAAAACTCTCCAGAACTTTCCTTTCAATCACTTGATTCTGCTTGATGCCTAACCAGCTTCCGGAGCAGTCCAAACCGCCCTGCTTCCACTCCAATTTGCTGACGGAAGGAGAAAACAGCTCCTCGCCCCAAAAGGGAATCTGCTTCTTGATTCTCAGCTTATATTTCACAGCATCAATCTGGAATGTCCCGTCGGCGGAAGCGAGAATGGTAAGAGCCTTGTCGCCGAACTGAAGCTTCCTGGGGACTCCAAGAAGATTGGTGCCGGAAGGGACGGTATCGAACGTAAACACTTTCGAGGCGTCTTCCGGAGCTGCTGCAGGAGTTGCCTCCGGTGCCACCGCCGCCGCCGGTGCTGCACCCGGAGCAGACGCAGGAATGACTGCAGGAGTTTTTCCCAATTCAACTGCTGCCTGAGCTCCGGCCTTTTCCAATTCCGCCTGCGTCACTTTGAGCGCACCTAAGCGACCGTTGCGTGCTTTGAGAACGGCGGCTTTGCAGAACTGATCGAAGGTCACCTCTTTTCCATTATCAGCCAACGACCGATACTCTTCCATGAATGCGTCAAGGGATGGCTCCTCTTTCAGATTATTGGGAATAAGTTCGACCCTGCGCTTGGCCAGATGCTTGTAGAGCACGCCGAAATCGCCCAACAGAGAATTGAAGAAATTTTTCACCCCGTCCGGAACGTACTTCATATCATCGAGGGGCGCGATGAGCGGCGCGAACACGCGTGCCGTCTTCTCGCTGAGCCACGCCCATCCCGACTTGAACGCCACCCAAGTGGATGCCAGTCCTGCGACCGTGGATTCCACCGGATGATCCTTGAAGTCTTTCAGCGCATTCCAAATCGACTGCCCTGCTTCTTTCACTTTCTCATAGCCACTATTAAACATTGCCAGATATCCCTCCGGCTTCTTCTGACCCGCTTCCACCTGCGCCTTCAGAGCATTGCGCTTCTCCTCGATGACCTCATGAATTCCGGCAAGCGCATTAACGAGCTCGGGCGTGTGATCGATCTGTGTTTTCAATGCCTCCACTTGCACCTCCGTGAGAGCGGCAAGGCGTTGGCGGATACATTCCTTCTTGGCTTCTTTCTTCGCCTCACCCACTTTCGTCGCATCCTCATCGATCTTCTTCATTTCGCTCTTCAGGTCCTCAATGACCAGACGCGTTTCCCCTGCCACCTTCTCCCGGGGATCGGAGGATACCTCCTGCGCCTTCTCTTTTGTTTCAACGTCGTCTGCCATGATTTTGTAGGTGTGGGGAAGTATCGGGATTAGGATTTGGTGTTCTCAAAACGGAAATCTGCAACTTCGAAAGAACCGGTAATCCTTCCGTCCACGACACCGGTCAGGAAATTTTTCATTTCCTCCATGCTCACTTTCTTAAAGCCGTCCAAATTCATGTCCCCATTCGATGAATTCTTATACTTTTGATTGTAATTCAATTCCAGATTCGTTGAATTCAGCCTGGCTGACGTAATGGTTGTGACAACTTTTTCATTTTCTTTCACATCTGCCGGTTTCGTCTTGGGTGCTATTTGACGTGAAACAGTTGCCACGCCGCTCGGGGTGATTTCAATCACCCCATTATTGAGAATGCGCAGCGCAACTTTTTTTTCTCCAAGCTGAATCTTCGTGGAAGGATCCTTCATAAGATCGGCATTTCCTGCAGCCAGCTTTTCAAGTGTCGAATAGTCTTCCGGCTTTTCCGGAGTCGACAGATTCTTCGGCTCGCCGACCTTATCCGGAACGTTGTTGGCGATCTCTGCAATCTGTGTAAGTTCGGCGGCCCCGCACTCCTTCACGCCTCCATGATCCTTTTTCCATGCACTCACCACTTCGTTATAGAACTGCTGACGCGTGTAGGCGGTGCCGCGTTTGGTGGTGGAAGCGAGCTCCTGATAGCGATTCGCCAGAGCAGTCTGCGGCGCCTCCATTTTGTTCTTCTCGTCCTGATACGCGGTCATCTGATCTTTGAAGGCTTGCGGATCATCACCTTCTTTGGGCTTCTTCAGCTGCGTGAGCGGTACTCCGTTCTTCTTGAGGACAGTCTGAAGAATTGTCGCATCATTGCCCGCCAATTGTTCCACCCACGCCGCGAGTTTGTCCCACCCAATCGCTTTCAGGAAAGAGGCCAGCATTGTAAGCATATCGGCGCCATATTCCTGCAACGTCTCCTTGAATTCCTGAAATACTCCCATGGCCTTCCCGACTCCGCCCATCAATTTATCCTTCCATGTTTTGGAGGCTTCCCCGACGTCTTCCGTCTTCGCCTCATCGGGCTTGGGGGTGTCGGTGGATTTTTCATCCAAAGACAAGGGTGTTCGTTCGGCTGCCGAAGGCTCTGTGGTTTCCGGTGCCTCGATTGTGGCAGCCAATTTTTCTCTCTTTTGCCTCTCCGACTGCGCTCGTTCTGCAACTTCGCGAGCTCTCTGTTCCGCAGGAGTCTCAACCTTTGGAGAGGCGGCATTATTTGTTTCAACCCCCGGCAGTGTGCTCGGCACAACTTCTCCTGGTTTCTTTGATTCTGGCGGCATATGTGTATTTGGAAAGAATCATTACATTCTACCACAAAAACCGTATTTCTCACAACCCACTTAAACACGCTACAGTGGGTCCATCGTCAGCCTTATCCTTAACCTTTTCCTCACCCTTCCCATGAACATCCAGCACTTCGAGAAAGGCTTTCACTACAACGATCGCGAACTCATCATCGTCGCGCGGAAGCTCGGTAAACTGGCAACCTACTGCCGTCAGGTGAAGGATGCAGCCTCCTTCATCCGCGTGGATGCGGAGCGTCAGGCGTCCAAAAAGGAGCGCGACCAGCTGCTGGTTGCCGTGACGGTGAATCTTCCGGGGAAGCGGCTCTTCTCCGATTCACGGCGCAATGACGTGATTGAGGCGCTCGATCGCTGCATCGAGAAACTGGAACCGCAGGTCAAACGCTATAAGGAGATGGGGACGGTCAGGTCGAAGGCGCGACATGCACGAAAATGAATGGATAATGGACAATGGATAATTTCTCTTCGCATGTGCGAAGCATTATCCATTTTCAATTGTCCATTATCCATTTATCTTCACTTTGGTTGTACTACAGGAAACCATGAGAGCCGGTCCAGTCCGGGCAGCGCCGTCATCCATGTCTGTCCCGGCGCGAAGAGGAGAGGATCGCCCTGCGCTGTCGTAAAGGTGAACGGGCTGTAAAGCCCTTTCTTATGCCAATATCCCTCCTGCATAATCCCCGAGTGGAAGAGGAATGCGCGGCCGCGGCCGACCACGGGAATCGTCAGGCGTCCGTACTCCCCGATCGATGACACCGGCATTTCCACGATGAGCACGTTGCGCGGCGCCCCCTGATTCTTCACGTCGCCGCTCGCGCGCACATACGCATCACCCAGACGATCGTAGGTGTAGACGACATTGTGAAGAGGATTGTGAAAGTTGAGCTTCACGATAAGTGCGGCCGATCCGGTGCGGGGTGTGCCGATGTCATACGGCGGCCACTCCGTACCGCGTACTTCCCTGGTGAGGAGAGAAAGCACCTTGTCTCTCCTGATGAAGAGGTTGTGCGGCTCGGGAACCTCTTTGTCGCGTTCCGCCTTGTCGTAGTAGAACAGAAGATTGAATGCGGAAATTTCCCCGTTCTCCACCTTGGCGAACGCCTCGGGGCTGCCGCCCGCATGAATGACGGTGGAAGCCCACGGCTCCAACGCATCGATGTAGTAAGGCCGCAACGATCGCATCGGACCGATGCGCTTGGGCAGATCATTCTTGTCGAAGACGAGCGCAAAGCGCGAGATGAAGCCCTCCACGGGGAACTCTTCCACCAGAAGCGCCTGACGGACACCCTCCTGAAACGGACGCGCCGCTTCATGATTCTCCACCATGAAGGCGACCAGTTCTTTCTCGTGCGAAAGGCCGACCATCTTGAGACCAGAGAGCAACCACGATCCGACATCCTTCTGCGAGGACATGCTCCCCGCCGCTGCCGTGCGATTCGTTTTCACGGAATGCGAAGCCGGAGGGGCCGGCACAAAGAAAAAGACGAGACATGCCGCAACGAGCACCACGCCGAGAACAACTGTTATCGCGATGGAAAGTGAACGTACGGCGAACTTCATACAAATGAACGAAAGGGAACGAAGATGAAGGATTGTTATTTATCCTTCTTCTCTTTCTTTTCTTTCTTGTCTTTGGCGGGTTCGGCACCCTCCGCTTTCTCCCCCGCCGCACCTTCCGCTCCTGCCGCACCTTCAGCGGGAGCAGCACCTTCCTCCGTCACGGCGCCTTCGGCTGCGGCAACCGGCACGACCTCCTCTTCCTTGCGCTGTTCCTGCACCGTCGCGATGACGGTATCCGCGGGATCCTTCACCTTCACCCCTGCGGGGACCACGAGATCGGAAACCTTGAGCACATCGCGGAGATTCGCCAGCTTGGACATCGGCGCCTCAAGTTCATGCGGGAGCGCGGTCGGAAGACAGCGCACCGTGACGTGCTGCAGAACCGTGACGAAGACACCCGCAAATTCTTTGACCGCGAGCGACTCACCCGTGAAGCGCACGGGCACCGGCGCCTCGATCTCTTTCTTCAGGTTCACTGCGTAAAAGTCCGCATGTGTGATGCGTCCGGAAACGCCATCGAACTGCAATGCGTGGAACAGGACAGGAACCTTCTTCCCGTCGATATCCAGTTCAACGAGCGTGCTCTCCCCCGCCTTCACGTAGACCTTCGTCAATTCGTTCTCCCCGCACTGGACCATGGTGTTCTTCACCTCGTTACCGTAGAGGATGCACGGAACGATGCTCCCACGGCGAAGCTCCTTTACGGAGGCCTCGGAAGCGCGTGCCGATGCTTTGAGGGGGACCATGTCCATGGGAAAGCCCGAAAAGGGTACGGGAGGAGCGAAAGCGGGTCAACAAAGAACAGAGAGGTTTTTCGGCTGCCCGCAGTCTTGGAAACTACCAATATCCGCTTCAATCGCCTACAATGCACCCGCAATAGAATTCATGTCCTTCCTCTCCGACTTCCAGCGGCTCCTCATCCAGAAACCCCGCTTCAATGTGAAGCACGTGATGGCGGAGAACTGCGACTTCGTTGATGTCGCGGTGAAGGCGAAAAATTGCTACTACTGCTACGGCGTCTTCTATTCCGAAGACGTCTACTTTGCCCGCTACAGTCGCAAGTGCGTCTCATGTTCCGACCTTGCTTTCTGCGCCAGCTGCGAGTGGTGCTTCGAATGCATCGACTGTGCGAACTGCTACATGTGCGACTGGTGCCGGGATTGCGGCAACTGCAAGGATTCCCGCTTTTGCAAAGACTGCTTCGGCTGCAGTAACTGCTTCGGCTGCGCTGGCCTCTATCAGAAACAGTATTACATGTTCAATGAGAAGCTCACCAAGGAGGAGTACGAGAAACGAATAGCATCGCTCGATCTGGGGAGCGCCGCGCACCGTGCTGCGATCCTCGAGCGGGTTGACCAGGTACGGAGAAATGTTCCGAATCTCGCGCTCCACCAATTCAATTGCGAGGACTGTATCGGAAATCACCTCACGGAGTGCAAAAATTGCTACCGCTGCCACGATTCATTCTTCCTTGAAGATTGCCTCTACTGCATTGAGACGAATGGAAACAAGAGCTGCTGCGACCTGTCGATCTGCATTGAAGACGAGTTGTGTTACCAGTGCGTCCACTGTCCCATGAGCTACAACCTCAACTTCTGTTTTCATGCCGATCACAGTTCGGACTGCGAATTCTGCGCATGGTCCAAGAATCTCAAGAATTGCTTCGGGTGCGTGTATCTGGAAAACAAGCAGTTCCATATCCTGAACAAGCCCTACTCCGAAGAGGAGTACATCAAGAAAGTCGAGTCCATCAAGAAAGAACTCAAAGCCGCCGGCCGGTACAACTTGCTGCCCTACCTCTTCACCGAGTATGAGGAGATGCGTCTGAAAACCGAGACCGACAGCGCCATCCAAACCCTTCCCCCTCTCTGATATGGCAACGAAGCACTCCTCTCCCGATGTGAAAAAACTTCTGTGTCAGGAACCGTCGTGCAAAAAAGCATTTATCGTCACGTCCGCCGAAGAAACCTTCTACGATCAGAAGAAACTCCCCCTCCCCGATCACTGTCCCGCCTGCCGCCACAAGCAGCGCATGGCCCTCCGGAGCGAGCGCCAGCTCTACAAGAGGACCTGCG
Organism: Candidatus Peribacteraceae bacterium; assembly: GCA_028707875.1. GTDB lineage: Bacteria > Patescibacteriota > Gracilibacteria > Peribacterales > Peribacteraceae > JAQWAC01. Next base: position 15,744 of record JAQWAC010000022.1, read on the forward strand.
ATAAGTGCAAACAATCGATGCTCTCCGTCTACCCGTCGGATGCCCCTTACGTCGTCTACTGTCAGAAATGTTTCTGGGAGAATATCGGGTGATTCATGAGAGACAAACAACAGGTTTCTCTTTCATGCTCTCCTCCACTTCCAGAAATACTTGAATGCACTCGCCACATGAGCGCGATTAACCTTTTTGGTGAGCAAAGAGAAGAAACCGCCCTCGCTCAGACGCACTTTGGAATCCTTGGCGGAGACAGAGGGGAAGTACACGACGCGCTTGCCGGCCCCCCACACGCGACGGCAGAGGTCGGTGTCTTCAAAGAAGAGGAAGAAACGTTCATCAAAACCCCCGAGTTGTTCGTAGAAGTCCCGCCGCATCAGCAGACATGCTCCGTGGACCCAGTCGGTCTCCTGCATCACGGATGCATCGCAATCGCGCTGCAGGTAGTGATCGAGTCTGCGTTTGAAGAAGCGCTGAAACGGTGTGCGCTTGATGAAGACATCGAGCATGCGCGGGAAGCGCCTGTGGGAATCGCGCAGTGTTCCGTCGTCGTAGACCAGCCGCGGCGCCAAAATGCCGATCGAGGAATCCTCTTCCATGGCGGCGACCATTTTTTCGAGCCCGTCGGACTGCAGTTCATTATCCGGATTGATGATGAAGAGGTACTCGCCCTCCGCGCGACGGATGGCGTAGTTGTTCCCTCCGCCGTACCCGCGGTTCACGGGGACTTCGATGATGCGGACCCGCGGCTCGTGCCGGAACCGCGTGCGCAGCACCCCGATCGAATCGTCATTCGAATGATTGTCTACAAGGAGGATCTCGACCCGACCGCCGATGGTTTGCTTCAGGAGCGCCTGCGTGCAGCGCACGGCCGGCTGGGGCGTGCGGTAGTTGAGGACCACTGCCGAGACGAGAGGACGATCTGCCACGAGGAGGTATGATAGCGTCATGCCGAAGGAAAATCAGCACCTCGCGAGCCTGCGCAGGCGCGCCGCAAAACTCACCGTCCAACCGGGCGTGTACCGCTGGCTGGATGCGCGCGGAACGGTGTTATATGTCGGCAAGGCGAAGAATCTGAAGAACCGTATCAGGAACTACCTCCAGAAGAACACCGCTCCGCTGGGCCCATGGAAGCAGTCCCTCATGCAGCATGTCGCGGATCTGAATGTGACGGTGACGAATACGGAGATCGAGGCCCTGATTCTGGAAACGAATCTGATCAAACAATTCAAACCGAAATATAACGTCCTCATGAAGGACGACAAGAACTACGTGTACGTCCGCATCACCGTGCAGGAAGCCTTCCCCAAAATCGAAGTGATCCGCCGTCCGCTGGAAGACAAAGCCAGATACTTCGGCCCCTACACCCGCGCACTCGATATCAAAGACACACTCACCGTGCTGCGAAAAGTGTTCCCGTACCGCACCTGCAGGATGCACATCGAGCGGAATGCGGATGGCAGTGTCAGCATCAAGAACCGTGACCGCCCCACGCCGTGTCTGGACTTCCACATTAAGCAGTGTCCCGCCCCCTGCACGGGGGCAATCACATCGGAAGAGTACCGCGCCTCCATAGACGGGATTGTGGCTTTCCTGAAAGGAAATACCGAACAGGCACTCACACTGCTGGAAGAGCGCATGCGCGCGGCCGCGCGGGACCGGAAGTTCGAGCAGGCCGCCAAACTCCGCGATGCGCTCAAGTCGCTGGAAAATCTGGAGCGGAAGCACATTGTCTCCGATACTTCGGGCGAGGACGCGGACATCTTCGGCGTTGCGCTCTCCCCGTCGCGCGCCCATGTGGTGCTCCTGAAGGAACGCGGAGGCAAAGTCATCGACGAGTCCAGCTTCGCGCTCACGGGCTCGGCCGAGAACGCCGCGGAACTCCTCATGCAATTTCTGCCCCAGTACTACGCGGCTGCAGCCGAACGACCGCCCCTCCTGATCATCGGAGAGGAACTGCCTGAGCGCGGCCTGCTGGAAGCATGGCTCACGGAACTGCGCGGGTCACGCATCACCATTCTCACACCGGAGCGCGGGAAGAAGAACAAACTGCTGGAGCTCGCGGAGAAGAACGTGCAGGCCAAGATCGATCAGTTCGAGACCAAATGGGAGGCCGCAGCGCGGAACGTGGAGGAGGCGCTGGAGGAATTGAAGGAGACACTGGGGCTCTCCGTCCTCCCGAACCGCATCGAGGGCTATGACATCTCGCATCTGGGAGGCACGGAGACCGTCGGAAGCATGTCTGTTTTCATTGAGGGGAAGCCGAAAAACGACCAGTATCGTTCGTTCACCATCCGCACACTGGCCTCCGGAGACGTGGATGATTTCCGCTCGCTCGCGGAGGTGCTGCGGCGGAGACTTAAACACTTGAGAGGTGGGATAAAGCAGGAAGTGCGAGCATGGAAGGAGAAAGGAATTGAGCTGCGAAAGGCTCGAAAGTCCGATCAGGCAGGTATCAAGTCGCTCATCAAAGCAAACCCGGAAAATTTGAGCAGTAAAGATCTTGGCAAAGGAATATTTTTTGTCGCAGTACGCGAAAAAAAGATCGTGGGGTGCTGCCGGCTCTTCGAGCACATCACGGGATTACACGAGTTGCGATCCGTCTGCATCGCAAAAAAAGAGCGCGGCCAGCATCTTGGGCAATCACTCATCCGAGTCCTCCTCGGGAAACAGAAGCGTGGGAAGGTCTATATCGTCATTGATCCGAATCTTGAGGAGTACTACACAGAAATCGGATTCCGACACATCCTCAGAGCCCCCCCTGTTTTGGAACGGAAAGTGAAAAAACTGCTCGCAGATGATCCGTCTCTGAAGCCGCCTGTCCTGATGATGTATGACCCTATGCAACATAAAGCGGATGCCTCGCTCGAAACTGCGCCCGACCTCATCCTCATCGACGGCGGGAAGGGGCAGCTCAGCACCGTGTGCGCCGTGATGAAAGAACTTGCACTCGATCTCCCCGTGATCGGGCTCGCCAAGCGCGAGGAGGAAATCTTCATCCCCGGCACCCCGGCCCCGCTCACCTTCCCCAAAGAATCACAGGCCAAGTTCCTGCTCATGCGCCTGCGCGACGAGGCCCACCGGTTCGCCAATGCGCATCGCGAGGGACGCGGCAAGAAGAGCGCCGTCCTCTCCTCGCTCGACCTGATTCCCGGCATCGGACCGCAGACACGCAACGATCTCATCCGACGTTTCGGCTCGCTCTCCGGCATCAAAGACGCAACAGATGAAGACCTGCTGGAAATTCTCACGGAAGCGCAACTGCAAGCCATGAGAGAGGCACAATAAAAAAAATCCTACGCCCTACGCCCAACCCCCTACGCCCTATTTTTCCGGCGTGTGATCGTATCGCTGATATCTGGTCACGACCTCGCTGATCTTGGCAGCCACTTCCTGCGCATGCGGCACGTATCTTTTCATGATACGGTCCCCGCCGAGTCCTTCCTTCAGATGCAAACTCACCGTCCCGAATGGAAAGATATTCCAGAACTGAGTCTGTGTGCTCACACCGCCAACATTTTCCAGATTGAGAGGCTTGATCTCCTGCCGGAAAAATGAAGTCTGATCCACAAAGATCACTTTGTCCGTGGTGACGAGGATGAAGTCGTAGGCCCAATCGATATACGCCTTGAGAAGACTGAAGAAAACGAAGAAAAACCAGACGGCGCAGAGAACGCCGATGATCCAACCGATGGGGATGCCCCAGAAAGACGCGGCAATACCGATTGCCACGAGAATGATCGTCGCGATGATCTGACGGATACTGGAGAAGAAGAAGGAGAGGCCGTGATAGTACGTCATCAGAATCTCCGTCTCCCCTTCCGAGAGGAATTTTCTCTTGATCTTCTCCACATCGGTTTCCAAAGCAAAAAAACGCATACCCCCATTCTACGCGCCTCCGCAGGCGGGAGGAAACCGTTGTAACCGCTTTGCAGGGAAAGCCCGCATCAGTACACTGCCCCTGCGTTCTTTGTGGGCCCTATCGTCTAACGGTTAGGACACTTGGTTCTCATCCAGGAAATCGGGGTTCGATTCCCCGTGGGGCTGCCATAATGCGCGAAAGCGAACCCTCCGGGTTCTCTCTCGCGTACTCTCTTTCCGGCAAGGTGGCCGCTCCAGCGCGGGAAA
>JAQWAC010000023.1 GCA_028707875.1 Candidatus Peribacteraceae bacterium
GCGACGCACGAATGCGCTCCAAGACTCCCCTTCCATGGGCATGAGGATGACGAGAGATTCCATCACAAAGATTGGTGCCCCATTGTGGCATTCTTCACCCCCGATGACTAGGCGCACTCCTTAGTGGAATATATACAAACAACCAACAAAATTTCCGTGCTTGGCCGTCAGGAGGGTACGGGGGTGTAGGGGGCAAAGGGAACCGGACAAGGTTCCCTGGCCCCCTACAGAAAAAGAAATGCAATTTGATCAAGCCATCCTACGGACGTTTGATCTTCTCTTTCTTTGTCAGGGCGTCAAAGAAAGAGAGAAAGAAAACGCTCCGCCGCCAACCCCAACCCGCCCGGCCCTATGCCTCCTCGTCAGCTCCTACAAGGATTCGGAGCTGACTCGTCGGCTTCATCCCGCTGCGGCGGGACAGGGCCTTCCCCTCGCACCCCCCGTGGCGGCGGACCTCCAAAAACTACGTGCTACTTCTTGGCAAGTGCTTTCAGCGCCGGCAGCTCTTTGCCCGAGATGAAATCGAGCATGGCGCCGCCTCCGGTGCTCACGAACGTGTAGCAATCCATCGGATACTTGTACTTGATGTGAAAATCGATGGTGTCCCCTCCTCCGATGATCGAGATGGCCCCCTTTGCCGTGGCTTCATGGATGGCTTCCGCAAGCCGCTTGGTGGCATGGGAGAAACGGTTGAGCTCGTACATGCCGAGCGGACCGTTCCAGATGATCGTGCCGGACTTCTCGATGATTTTGCGGTACCGCTCGATGGTCACCTTTCCAACATCCAGAATCATCATGTCGCCGATGATGTTCTCCAGCGGCAGATCCAGTTTCTCCGCGGTATCGGAGGCCTCGGATGCCACCACCACATCGCGCGGAACGTGGATGTCCGCAAGTTCCACCTTCTCCCCTTCCAGCATGAGCTCCTGCGCCTTCTCCACTTGTTCCACCTCATACTTGGAGGTCCCGACTTCAAACCCTCGTGCCGCAATGAAGGTCGTGGCGATGCAGCCGCCGAGGAGGATGTCATCCCCCTTGTTCAAGAAGTGTTCTATGACGGGGATTTTCGTTTCCATTTTGGCGCCGCTCACGATGAGCGTGACAGGGCGGCGCGGATCATCAAGCACCTTCGAGAGATTCTCCACCTCCTCCGCCAGCTGCAGACCCATATAGGAAGGGAGCAGCTTGGGCACGCTCGTCATGCTCGCATGATCACGGTGGCAGTTGGTGAAGGCGTCGTTGACGTAGATGTCAGCGAGCGACGCCAGCTCCTTGCCGAAGGCATCGCGCTCCGCGGGGACTTTGCTGTTTTCATCCTTCTCGTAACGGAGATTCTCCAGTAGCAGGACTTCACCCGCCTTGAGACTGTCCGCCGCTTTTTTGGCCTCCGGTCCGCGGCACTGATCGCAGAACTTCACCGTCGTCTTCAGAAGTTTCTCGAGCACGGGCACAAGCGGCTTCTGACTCATCTCGGGTACGCGCACGCCCTTGGGCCGGTCCTGATGCGCCATGACGATGAGAGCGGCCCCTCCTTTAAGAATGGCCTTCATTGTGGGTGCAATCGCCTCGATGCGCGTGGCATCGGTGACGGTGCCTCCTTCAACGGGCACATCAAAGCCGGCACGGAGGAGGACCTTCTTCCCTTTTATTTTCGCGTCTGTGAGGAGGGGGTACTTCATGACGCAATGATAAAGGGAAAATGGAAAATGGAAAATGAACGGAGGACAGGAGATGTTGACTTCTTTCCCGAAAAGGCCGAAGTGTCATGATCCCCGTGAGACTGCTTTGCCAATCAGAACACCGCCGTCATTCTCCACCCATGTCACGCCGTTCTTCCGTGCTGCGGGCTCCACCCTGTCGAGGAGAGGAATGATTGCACGGGAAAGATCCTTCCCCACGAGGTACGCACGTCGATCGAAGTGAAACATCTCGCTGAGACGTTCGGGGAGATTCGCCTCGGTCGTCGGATAGATGTTCATCGTGGCATCCATCCCCTTCTGTGCGAAGAAGCTGTTCCACTCCTTCAGCACCTGTGACGAATGCGAAACGGAACCGATGAGGCCGTAGAGTTCGCGGGTGGTGGAGGATCGGGGTTTGGTCACGGGAGAAGTATGCCATGGATAAACGGATGCGGGTATTTAAGGTACAGTGGTGTCATCCTGAGCTCGTCGAAGGATGACACGTGCCATGGTTCGATGGTTCGTCAGGCTCACCACAGGCTTAGCTCACCATGACACTAGCTCCGAATGCCATTGTTCAATTCCCCCCTCCTCTGGCTCCCCCTCCTCTCCTGTGCGCTGACGGTGCTCCTGCATCTCTGGGCGCTGAAGGTCTTCCCGCGATGGGGCATTCTCGATTTTCCCGAACGCTACGGCCTCACACGCAAGCCGATCCCCTACCCCACCGGCATTTTTGCCGTGATTTCATTCCTCGTTTTCTTTATCACTTTTGAAGCACTGCTCGCCAAAAAGCCATGGTCTCTGCAGGCATGCGGCTTGATCGCAGGCATTGTGCTCCTCGCCCTCGTGACATTCCGCGATGACCGTCGCCCTCTCCCCTCTTCTCTCCGTCTTCTCGTACAGATCATCGTGGCACTCGTGATCTTCCTGACAGGAACACGCATTTACACGCTCACGAATCCCCTCGCCGGCATCACCGGACTGGAGGTCCTTCCCCTCCATTTGCTGCAACTCCCCGTTGCGTCTCTCGGCTATCCGTCGCTGCTGGGCATGCTCTTCACCGTCGTGTGGCTGGGGCTCACCATGAACGCGCTCAACTGGTTCGACGGTATCCGCGGACAGGTGAGCCTTCTTTCCGTATTCGGATTCCTCACCATAGGCCTCCTGAGTCTGAGCGAGCGCGTCGGGGATGTGTCTCTGGGACTCATGGCACTGGCACTGGCGGGGATTTCCTTCGGCTGCCTGCTCTTCGACCGGCCCGGACCGCTCGCTCTCATCGGCGATACGGGATCCATGTTCTTCGGCCTCATGCTCGGCGTGCTCACCATTTTTACCGGCGGCAAAGTGGCAACGGGATTTCTGGTGCTGGGTGTCCCGCTCATTGACTCCGTCATCGTCATCATCCGGCGACTCCTGAAAGGGAAATCTATTTTCAAAGGGGATACACAGAATGAGCACCTGCACCATCGCTTGCTCCGGCGCGGCTGGTCGGAGTGGCAGATCATCACCCTCACCGCGGCGCTCGGAGCGTCCTTCGGCATCACGGCGCTGTTCCTGAATACGTTCCAGAAGTTCCTCGCGGCGCTGGCTCTGACACTCATCATGTTTCTGCTTTCGATCTACTCGGGACGCAAAGACGAAGTGGAAAGTGCCATAAGTGGAAAGTAGCTTCGAAATTTCGAAGTGCTTTAATACTTTCCACTTCGTCACCTACCACTTATTGTTTTTCATAGCGCATCGGCTGGCTCAGCACATTGAACGGCATCACCTGAATGATGAGCGTACGCCTTCCGAATGGAAGAACACTGACTTCCGCTTTGCCATTCTGGAAATCGAGGCTGGTGAGTGTCGAAGGCCGAAAATCAGCGCTCCCGAAGGCGGCCCGCAGAACGACATCGTGATTGAGCACCGGAGAAGTCACCACATTCCCCTGCGCATCAAGAAGGGTCAGACGCACACGCTCCCATCCGCGGTCGGTATAGGTGCCGTCATGCCAGATTTCAACGCTCGCGACCTGCGTGGGCAGATTCATGGCGATCTCCGTGCGGGACACAACGACCACATCACGTCGTGTCACAACGACGGGGGCCGTCGATGAGACGGATGAGTTCGATGCGGCCGAACGTCGGGAAGACACCGATGCAATGCTGGAGGCGATTGCCACAGTCGTACTGTTCATGCGAGCCAGTCGTGCTGCCCTCATGCGCTCCGCACGCGTCTGCACACGCGAGAGCCAGCTGACGCTCTGCACCGCAGAAGACGAACTCGACTGCCCCTGAACCACCGTCGTCACGGGTGAATACTCCGCCTGCACGTAGAGGAGCGGATTCACCGTGAAGGCGTAGCCGCGGTCGCTTCCCAGACTCTTATCAATCGCCTGCACGGTCGTGCGCAACCCCGCCGCCGTAATGTCCTGCGTCGTGAACGGCCAGTACGGATGCCACGGCGCGTCCGCACGATCGATCTGGAAGTGCAGGTGCGGACCGCTGACATCCCCCGTTCTGCCGGAGAGACCGATCTGCTCGCCCTTCTCCACGATGGCCCCTTCCGTCACGTAGATGGCACTCAAGTGGGAGTAATTGGAGTACAGCGTGGTGGTCAGCTTCGGATTTGCGGGATCGGGAACATTCGGATGTTTGATGACGATGGTCTTGCCGAATCCCCCGCCTTCCTTCACCTCGCTCACGATACCGTTCGCAATGGAGCGGATCGGCGTGCCCACGGGAATACGGATATCCACGGCGGGATGGCTCCCCGTCCCCTGAACGCCGGTTGCATACGACCCCATGTATTCCACCGAATAGACGGGATGATGTTCTCTGCCCGGCGCATAGGCCGGAAGCGGAATCAGGGCATTCTGCGGAACTTCCCGGAAGGTGTGCTCCTGCGCATTCCCCCCGTATGTCGACCATTTGGCGTAGTCGGGCACAAGCGCGACGGGCGTGACTGTGCCGGTGTAGACGATGAGGCTATCATCCCCTTGTCCCATGACCGATTTCCAGAACACCTGCCACCCATGCTGACCGATCATATTTCCCGCAACGAATGCGAAAACCGAAAGCACCGCCAGCCAGAACGAGGTCCGCTGTGCCAGATAATGGAAGGGGTGCGGCTCCTTCTTCCGAAGGATCGGATTGAGGGTGAACCCCATACTTCCGCGGGAAAGGAGATGCTTCATTGGGTGTGTTTATGTACAGTGATATAGTATCATTTTTTATCTTTTACGTCAATGATCGATACGCTTCAATATTGGCTAACAGATGAGCAAATGACGAAAACAACAGGAGCATCATTAGCCCATACTATTTACGATGCGCAATGTACGATCTGGCTCACCGGAGAGCTCGGCGCCGGGAAGACGACCTTTCTTCGCTCCTTCCTCACGGAACTCGGTGTCGCCGACCCTGTCACCAGCCCGACCTTCGCACTGGAGCAGCGCTATCGGACGCATCAAGTCGGGGAACTCCTGCACATCGACCTCTATCGTCTGGCCCCAAAGGAAGCGGAAGTCTTCCTGCGGCATTCCGCCGACCATCGGGGCATCCGTTGCGTGGAATGGGCCGACCGGCTCCCCGCATCCGTCCGCACGGACGGCATCCACATTCATCTGGAAGACCCGCCCGGAAGGACCGGCAGAAGCCTCACTGTCACATTCGAAGACCTGCGAATTCCGACGGACGCGGAGATCGACGTATGGCGCAATGACGTTTGTCTGCCCCACATGATCTGCCGACACAGCGATGCGGTGGCGGCGACCGCCGATCGTCTGGCAACCGCTCTCACATCTCGGGGAAAACTCATTCGCCAGAAGGCTCTCCATGCGGCCGGCCGCACCCACGATCTATTGCGCTTTGTTGATTTCGGAATCGGGGCATCCCATATTGAACGGGAGGTGAATCCGGAGCACGAGAAACGTTGGGAAGAGATAAAGGCCCGGTATCCGCGAATGAGGCATGAGGCGGCCTGCAGTGCGTTTCTGGAGGAGGAGGGATTTCCGGCAATCGCCCGGATGGTGAAGACGCACGGTCTGACGCTGATTTCTCCGGAGCGCATCACCATCGAGCAGAAGCTGCTCTACTACGCCGACAAGCGTGTGAAACTGGATGAGGTGGTCTCACTGGAAGAGAGATTGAGAGACTTCACGGAGCGCTACAGTCGTAAAGGATTTCTGGAAGAATCAGACGCATGGTATGAAGAAGCTCGCAGAACGGAGAAAGAGCTCTTCCCTGATGGACATCCGTTTTAACAGTTGGAATCGTCACTACCGCTGGAGCCCAACCGCTCCACCCTTCTCTTCCCTCGAAAGGGAGAGGGGCTTCGAAAGACAAATCTGAAACTAAATAAATATTGGAGGTCCGCCGCCACGGGGGGTGAAGGGGAAGGCCCTGTTACCTTTCGTTGCCGACGAGTCAGCTCCGAATCCTTGTAGGAGCTGACGAGGAGACACAGGGCCGGGCGGGTTGGGGTTGGCGGCGGAGCGCTTTCTTTCTCTCTTTCTTTGTCGCCCTGACAAAGAAAGAGAAGATCAAACGTCCGTATACACTCGTTATCAAACATTTCCTTCTTTTTCTGTTGGGGGCCAGGGAACCTTGTCCGGTTCCCTATGCCCCCAACGCCCCCGTACCCTCCTGACAGCCAAGCACGGAGATTTTGTTGGTTGTTTGTGTTTTCATTTCACAAGAAAAGAGAAGACCGAACATCCGTAGAAACACACTCTTCGTGCTTCCGTCATGCATGCAGCTATGACAAAATGAAAACATCATGCCGGACTCCCCCGTTCTCCTCAGCCTCCTCAGTGTCATCATCGTGAGCGCCCTATCGCTCATCGGGATGTTTGCCTTCGCCCTGAGCGAGAAATTCGTGCGTGCCATCCTTCTGCCGCTCGTGGGCTTTTCCACGGGAGCGCTTCTCGGGGATGTTTTTCTCCATATGCTGCCGGAAATGGCATTGGAAACTGATTTCGGCAATAGGCTCCTTTTGATTCTCGTCGGGATTTTGATTTCCTTCGTTATTGAGAAGGTGATTCATTGGCGTCACTGCCACTGTTCCGGACTCCCGCTGCAGGACGACCGTCATCACATTCATCCGATGGGCATCATGAATCTGGTGGGAGACGGCATGCACAACTTCATTGACGGAGCCATCATTGCCGGCAGCTTTCTGGTCAGCCCCATGATCGGAATGGCCACCACGGTTGCCGTTATTCTGCACGAGATTCCACAGGAAATCGGTGACTTTGCTATTCTTCTTTACAGCGGATTTTCCAGAGGAAGAGCTCTCCTCCTCAATTTTCTGTCGGGGTGTGTTGCCGTGGCGGGTGCCGTGGCGGTTCTGCTCACCGCATCCGCACTTCCCGTTGCAGGGTCCTGGTTGCTTCCCCTTGCGGCAGGGAACTTTCTTTACATAGCGGGATCTGATTTGATCCCCGAACTCCACAAAGATTCCCGCCTGATCCCCGCCCTTTTCCAGCTCCTCACCATTCTCATCGGAATCGGGGTCATGGCCGCCTTAAGAATCATCGACTGATCCGATTGTTCTTCATGCGTGCGAAGCCGTTCAGAATCTCCACGGAGCAACCTCTCTCGCGATGATTTCACCGAAATCAGAGGCATCCATTCCCTGTACGAACGGAGCGGAAATGAGGAGGATGACGCACGCGGACAGGAAGAAGAGGCAGAGCCTTTCCCCCTGCGACCAACCGGATCCCAATTGAGAATGCGGGAAGCGAAGGTAAGCGGAAAGGTGCAACGTGACTTTCAGAAAATCCTGCAAGATCTCTACCTTCGGGATCAGCGTTCCGAACGCGCGGAAAATGGTCACATCGGCACGCATGACGCCGCTGACTCCCGCAATGCCGCCCGTGTGATGAAAATACACGGCAAATACAAACCCGATTGCGAGCAGAAGAACATCAAAGACATTTTCATGAAAAACTCCTTCCATGGTTCTGCGCCAATTGCATTGATGCACCTCGCGATACTTCACGATATCCAGCGAGACGTGTGCAAGAATCAGGACGGCAAATGCACCCAGATTGAAGAGTGCCGCCACGAGGACCGTGAGCACGAGATATCCCGCATGAAATGCCGGGAGATCGTCATGCTCATGCGCAAAGCGCCGGATAGTCAGGACGGTGAGGTTTATGGTTGTCACTTTGGATATTATACAATATTTTCACATTGTTAACAAATCCTCGATTCATGAAGCTATTTTCGAACGATTGATCGAATACGATGCAGTCGTTCATTCACTTCCACTTCAAATCCACGATCCGTCGGCTCGTAGAAAGTTCGGGGCGGGATCCCCATCGGGAAGTAGTTTTCCTTCACCACCCCCTGTTCGGCATCGTGAGGGTACTGATAGCCGACATGGTATCCCTGCTCGGCCATTCCTTTGGCGGGAGCATTCCGGAGGTGGAACGGCACCTCCAGTGTGGAGGCGTTCCGGATGGTCTGCTTCGCCGCATCCTTCGCACGCGTCACGGCATTGCTCTTGGGTGCCTGACTCACGTAGATGCAGGCATGCGCAAGGAAGAACTCGCCCTCGGGCATGCCAACAAACTCGAAAGCCTGCCACGCCGCAACCACAATCTGCAGTGCACGCGGATCGGCGTTACCGACATCCTCGCACGCAAAGATCGCCATACGTCGGAAGATGAAGCGCGGCTCCTCGCCGCTCTCGAGCATCTTGTACATCCAGAGCAGCGCGGCATCCGGATCACTTCCGCGCATGCTCTTGATGAAGGCGGAGATCGTATTGTAGTGATCCTCGCCCGTCTTGTCGTACCGCTTGCTCCGCTCGGTAAAGAGCGCGGAGACCTCCTTCATCGAGAGCTTCTTCCCGGCGGTGAGCACCGCCATTTCCAGCAGATTCAGGGCGATACGGGCATCGCCGTTGGAGAGCGTGGCAATGTGGCGGAGCGCGTCATCACTCACCTTCACCTTCCCCTTGTAGCCGCGTTCGTCCGTGAGCGCGCGTGACAGAATCGCCTGCAGATCATCAACGGTGAGCGGTTGCAGCAGATACACCTGCGACCGGGAGACGAGCGCCGCGTTCACCTCGAAGTACGGATTCTCCGTGGTGGCGCCTATGAGGATGACAGAGCCGCTCTCCACGTACGGCAGGAGCGCATCCTGCTGGCCCTTGTTGAAGCGATGGATCTCATCGATGAAGAGAACGGTGCGCTGTTTGAGGCCGGTCTTCAGACGCTCCGCCTCCGCACAGACTTCCTTGAGTTCCTTCACACCGCTCAGGACCGCATTCACCTGCACGAAGTTCGCCTTCGTCTTCTCGGCGACGATCTTCGCTAGCGTCGTCTTGCCCGTCCCCGGAGGTCCGGCGAGGATGACGGACGAGAGCGCATCCTCCTCAATCGCTCTCCGGAGTGCCGTCCCTTTCCCCACGATCTTCTCCTGCCCCACGAACTCCTCCAGAGTCTGCGGGCGGAGCCGGAACGCGAGCGGGGCATCGGAAGTCTGCTGCATGGGACATCCATCATAGCAGTCTCGCTACAAAAATCGGTCAAAATGTGCTATACTGGTTGACTGATGGCTGACACCCCTCAATCCACACAGGCAAATCAGGATCTCTCCGTCGAAGAGCAGCAACGGCTCGGACAATCGACGGCATCCAAAATGAGTGCGGAACACGAGGCGTTCATGAAGCTCGTACTCTCTCTTATTGACTCCAAACAAATCGACGTGCTGCACCCCGATACGTTCCTCAAGAAGAATGTCTACGACGCACTCGATGAGGAATGGAGAGGGAAAACAGATCTCGCGCTCTTCAATATCGCGAACCTCCTGACGCGCATCGTGGAGTTCCGTATTTCCAGTCAAACGCCCGATGAATCACCGGAACTCGAATCGATGATCGAGCACCTCTGGCAGATGAAGCAGCGCATCGAGGAGAAACACGATGTCTTCAAGTTCTGATTCTTTTTCTCACACCCGCATGAAAACCCCAGAAATTCTCTCAGAAAAGGCTCCGGACAGGGAACCTGCATCCATGCGAGAAGTCGTCACCGCCTATCTCACGGCTCTCGATGCCTCGCAGCTGAAGCGCGATATTCTGCGACGGCAGATCGAGGATCAAAAGACGGAGCGGGCGACGGCCTAAGACGATTCGATCCACCGGATTCTTTCATCTCCCCGCCACCACGTCATCTGCCGTTTGGCGTATTGCCGCGTCTTCGCCGCAATCTCTTGGAGTAATGCATTCTTCACCGAGCCACATTGTCCATTTCCCATTATCCATTGCCCATTGGAGATCGCCTCAGCGATCTCCCTGTACCCGTGACTTTGCAATCCAGGATCATTCACCGTATACCCCCGTGCGAGAAGATGCCGTACTTCCTCCGCCCACCCCGCGGCAAACATGTGATGCAACCGCTCGCTGATGCGCCGGTGAAGTTCCTCGCGCGGACGCGTGATCCCGACGATGAAGAGGTCGTACGGGCATGCGGATTTCTTCTTCGCGCGTGATGCCCTGTCGTTCTGAAGGAGGCAGATTTCCAGTGCCCGGATGAGGTACACCTTGTTGCGCGGTTCGATGGAAAGAGCCGTCTCCGGATCGAGCTCCCCAAGTTTTTTCATGAGAGTCGTCCCCTGATCAAGGTCGTATTCCGCGCTGAGTTTCTTCCGGGGCACCGGATCCGATTCCGCAACAAACTCCAGATTGTCGATGACCGCGCTGAGATAGAGCATGGATCCGCCGACAAGCATCGGAATGCGGCCGCGCTTCAGAATATCCCCGATGACACGCACGGCTTCCCGTTTGTACCACGCCGCCGTCACTTCCTCTTTCGGATCCAGACAAGCAAGAAGGTGATGGGGTACGCCCCGCATTTCTTCCGGCGTGATCTTGGCCGTCCCGATATCAAGATAACGGTACAACTGCCGCGAATCCGCATTGATGATCTCCGCTCCCCTCCCCTCCGAACCGAGAGACAACGCAAGATCAATGGAATAGCCGGTCTTGCCGCTGGCGGTAGGACCGAGCACCACAAGAAGCGGACGCGAAGCCGTCTTCAAAAACACCCGTATCTGATCCATGACTTCCTGCACAGTGCCGATTCTAGACTATCCGAAGACAAAAAGTCGGAATGTTATTTTCTATTAACATTTTTATGACCAGCAACAATCGATTGGTGAGCGCTACTGCCGAGAAAGCCCCATTTCCTCTATACTGTTCATGAAAATAGATTTTACGCCCTATCCCCTCCACCCCCATATCCATGCATCCCCAAATCCAGTCCATTGCATCCCGGATTTCCCGCGGAACACTCACACCGCAGAATTTCCTGATCCCCACGGTGATCGAGAAGACGCAATTCGGGGAACGCGCCTACGATATCTACTCGCGCCTGCTGGAGGATCGATTGGTCTTCCTCGGAACCGCCATCAATGATGATGTGGCCAACTCCATCATTGCACAGCTCCTCTTTCTGGAGAAAGAGAACCAGAAGAAGGACATCACGCTCTATGTGAACTCCCCCGGCGGCCAGGTGACTTCCACGCTCGCCATGTACGACACGATGCAATACGTGCAACCGGACATCTCCACGGTCTGTCTGGGCATGGCGGCCAGCGGCGGCGCGATCATCCTGATGGGAGGCGCCAAGGGAAAGCGCTTCGCTCTGGAACATGCGGAGATCATGATTCACCAGCCTCTCGGAGGCACGGAGGGGCAGGCGACGGATATCGCCATTCACGCGGACCACATCATCCAGACCAAGAGGCTCCTCAATGAGCTAATCTCCAAGCACACGGGCAAGCCCGTGGATCAGGTG
This sequence comes from Candidatus Peribacteraceae bacterium, assembly GCA_028707875.1. GTDB lineage: Bacteria > Patescibacteriota > Gracilibacteria > Peribacterales > Peribacteraceae > JAQWAC01. Next base: position 11,470 of record JAQWAC010000023.1, read on the forward strand.
AGCGCCGATACGGAGCGCGACAAGTTCCTCTCCGCCAAGGAAGCACTCAAGTACGGTCTGATCGACAAGATCATCGCGAAGGGGCCGGTGAAGGAGTAAGCACATTTCAATGAAATACAGCTGGGGTTCGCGAACCCCAGCTGTAGAGTTTGCATATTTTCTTACTTCGACGAACAGCAGCTGTCCTTACCGGAGCAGCAGCATGAGGATGACTTCACGACGACCAGAAACACAATCAGCCAGATGAACGCATTGTTGGCATCCTGCATGGCCAGAGGAACACCCGAAAGAACGGACTTCAGGAGCATGCCCGCCGGAATGGATGCGAGAGCAAGACCTGCCGTCCACGCAGCGATATCCATGAACATCCCGATGACAAAAAGCACGCCGCCGACAATCATGAGAGCAGGGAGGATATACGCCCAGAGCGTGCCGAACATGCTCAGAGCACCAAGATCCTCGCTCACCATGCCCCTAAAAGCCGTGAAGGTCATGTAGTGAACCAGACCGACGCACAGAAGGGAGATACCGAAGCTCACGCGCACGATGCAGGAAGCGATGCACATCGGATGGGTGGGAAACTTCATTTCCATAGAATGAATGAGGAAGGGATAGAAGAGTGTTGTCACTGTGCACTCTCCCCAAATCTTGTACAAGTTATTTGTTCACATACGGCATTTTTCGCAAGACAATATCAGCACGAAGGAATTTCCTCTAGGCTGTTGGTCTCACATGTTCGAACTGCTTCGCACAACACCGCTTGGTCGCCGGGGCCTGCTGCAGACCGCGCACGGCAACATTGAAACCCCCTTCTTCATGCCCGTCGGCACCGCCGGGGCAATGCGCGGCATCACACATGACGATCTGCATGACCTCGGAGCACAGATTCTCCTCTGCAACACGTACCACCTGCACCTCCATCCCGGCGAAGACACGATCGAACGTGCCGGCGGACTCCATTCCTTCATTCATTGGAAAAAGCCGATCCTCACGGACTCCGGCGGCTATCAGGTCTTTTCTCTTGAGAGCATGCGACAAATCACCGAGGGGGGCGTGCACTTCCGCTCGCATGTGAACGGCGATCCGCATTTTCTGGGACCGGAGAGTGCCATGCGGATTCAGCACGCCTTCGGTGCGGATATGATCATGTGCTTTGACGAGTGCCCTCCCTCCACCGCTGCACGGAAGGACATTCAGAAGGCCGTGGATCGGACGCTCCGCTGGGCGAAGGAATGTAAACGCGTGCATGAACAACTTTGTCAAAAAAAAATTCAAAGTGTCATCCCGAGCGGAGACGAGGGATCGACACGCGGCAAACGTGATGGTTCGACTCCGCTCACCATGACACGTTTGCCTCTGCTCTTCGGGATCATTCAGGGCGGACTGGAATTGGATCTGCGTAGGAAGTGTGCAGAGGAGCTGATCGCCATGGATTTTGACGGATATGCACTTGGCGGTCTCGCCGTCGGCGAAGAGGAGGCGGACATGTATCGGGTTCTTGAAACAGTGTGCCCGCTCCTGCCCGAGAACAAACCGCGCTACCTGATGGGTGTAGGCGTTCTCCACCAGCTCAAAAAATGCGTCTCGCTCGGCATCGATATGTTCGACTGCGTCCTGCCCATGCGCATTGCGCGACATGGCACGATCATTCTCTCCGACGGGGAGGAGATCAAAATCACCAATGCACGGTATAAGGAAGCGCACGAAGTGATCGATGCCGGTTCGCCCTCCGATTTCAGCCGCGTGCATTACAAGAGCTACCTGCACCACCTCTTCCGGACCAATGAACGTCTGGCGGAGACGATCGCCTGCAAGCAGAATCTGGGACTGACTTTGAAGATGATGCAGGATCTGCGGGTCTCCATGGACGCTCGCCAATAATAACCCGAAGAAATGAAATAATGGCGCGAAGCGCGGGTCTTGCGGGCCCCGCTGGAGCGCAACCAATAAGGGAAAGGATGGTTCGTGGAAGGAAAACCGCAAATTTGCCTTTCAGGATTAAGCCTTGATCTTCACCACCTCCACCTGCGTGAAGTCCTGCTTGTGCCCCTTCACTCTGCGGTAACGCTTACGGCGACGCATCTTGAAGACGCGGATTTTCTCGCCTCTGCCATGGGAGAGCACTTTGACCTCCACGGACGCACCGGAGACAAAGGGCTTGCCGACCGTCACATCCTCCTCGCTCTTCGCGATCAGATAGACTTTGTCAAAAACGACTTTTGCACCGCTCTCCGCATCCTGCAGCGGAACCCGAAGCTTCATCCCCTCCTCCACCTTCTCCTGAAAGCCGGCGATGTTGACCACTGCGAACATAGAAAAACAGATGAATGCCGCGAAAGTGTAGGGAAAGGGGCAGAATGGGGCAAGAAGAATCTTTAATCTTGCGGAGAAAATTCCCGATCCCTGCCGCACCTGATCCGGGCCAGAGCCCTCCGATACTTGCTGGCCATCGCTTCCACCGCAGATTCCGCGGGAATTGTTTTCCGCACAAAGCCATCCGCACCGGCACGCAGGAATGGTTCGCGTCGGTCAAAGGTGGTGGAAAATCCGATGGATACAATGCCACGCTCCAGCAAATCAGGCGCAAGTCCCCGCACCACATCATAGCCGTCAATCCCGCGGGGTGCCGGCTCCAGAGACGGAAGCATATCCAGTCTCCCGTCCACAATAAGCAAATGCGGGCTGGGACATCGCTTCATTCGTTCGCGGATGGAGCACACAATTTCCTCCACGCTTTCCCCGTGATAATAGATTCGCTCGATCCGCCTGCGCGTGGCAAGCGTGAGATTGGTGAGGAATTTCAATTGAAATTGTGAACTGTCATCAAGGTAAAGAACCTTGGCACCCTGAAGCGGTTCCACACCCTTCAGCTCACTGAGCATCATACGCGTTTCTTTATGGGTGGGGGGACGCTGTGGGGGAAGATAGGTCCTCCAAACCGGCCGTTGCCGATATAACTCTTCCAGAAGGCATTGAAGTCTCTGAATTTCATCCGGACTGATCACGCTGGGTTCCCTCTCCGTGACCGGACGCCCCCTGGACGGGAGCAGTTCCATTTGCGGGCATGCTCCTCCTCTTTTTTCCGGAGTCAATGGAATCTGAATTGCCTTTAGAATTTTTGAGATAATGGAAGATTCAAGAATATTGGTAATGAAGTGTCCCGAAGGCGAGCTCCGCTTGCCTGGAGGGACTCCATTAAGGGAAAAGAGAGCTCGTGAGAGAGAAACCGCAGGTTTCTCTTTCGCGATATTTCTTGGCTGGGGAGGAAGGATTCGAACCTTCGAATGGCGGCTTCAAAGGCCGCTGCCTTACCACTTGGCGACTCCCCAACAGTCCCACTCATTTTATCTTGTTTATCGAAAAGTAACAAATAACCAAATAACTAAAGAATTAATGATATATTGAAGAATTAAACAATTTTGCCGGAATTTTCTGATTAATTGTCAAATATGCAGAATATTGGCTTATAGCCTGATATTTTATATCAGAAATTATAATGACATGGAAAGTATACAATAAGTCGATTATGTGCCTTGTATTGGTGGAATTATCTGCTAGTTGACATATCTATAAATACATTGACTTTGACACTATTTAACCTAATATAACTCCCTTTTACTTTCAGTCTACTTGCCCTATCTCCTACCCCATGTCCATATGGCAAAGATCGAAAAGGCGAAGAAGTATTTCGCCGCAGTCTGTCTCACGCTGATCCTGGCTTCACAGCCGGGAGTGAGCAACTTCATCCAGCCCTATGCACCGGAAGCGAAGGCCCAATCGACAGGGGGAACCTTTTCGTGGACATTGAGATGCGGAACGCCGGACCAGAACTATTCCATCGCCTGCGATGAAAGCTGCCAGCCGTGCATCAACGATACGGCACCGTACTTCTGGAGAAAATTTCTGCTGAAAGAGATCGGGTATTATTACAATGACGCACAGGGAAACAAGATCAAAGTGCCGTTTGCGAACGGGCAGAATATTTGCAGAGACGGGGTGTCGCCGACAAACGGAGCGGGAACCATCTCCGCCGGAATCACGCCGGCAGGAACGTACACCACATGGAGACTCAACGAAGCCACGAGTCCCTACACGCTGTTTTCCGATGACCCCCAGAATGCCATCACCTGCAACCGCGGGGGTGGAACAACGGATTATTACTGGGATGATCAGGGCAATCCCGGAACGAAAAACGACGGACGCCTGACATTCACGTCGCAGGTCGTACAGGCACAGTGCTCCGACGGCATCGACAATGACAATGACGGAGCCACGGACTACCCGAATGATTTCTCCTGCACCTCCGCCGATGATACGGACGAAACGAATTCCAAGGCGCAGTGCCAGGATGGTGTGGATAACGACAGCGACGGGAAGACGGACTTCCCGAATGATCCGGGATGCACAAGCCTGCAGGATAATGATGAGTACAATCCCGCGCTCGCCCAATGCTCCGACGGCATCGACAATGACAATGACGGAGCCACGGACTACCCGTACGATCTCTCCTGCACCACTGCGGATGACAATGATGAGACGAATCCCACGACACAGTGTCATGATGGCATCGACAATGATGGAGACAGTCGTATCGACCATCCTTCGGATCCCGACTGTGTCAACAACCAGGGAAGCGAAGGACAAGGATCATTCTCGTGCAACAAACAGACGCTGACCGTGGTAAGCGACACCCAGACGACGGCCAATGGAGCGGCTTCCGTTCTTACATGGTCGGGTAATCCTCTCTGGACCGCCTCAATCCCGGGGGCTTCCTGGATCTGGAGAACATATTACATCCAGAACCCGCTGGTGGATGAAACCGTGCATTTCATCAAAACATTCTCCGTTCCCGGAACGGTCACCTCCTCGCGACTCACCATTGCCACCGACAACACCTCGACCATCGCACTCAACGGCAGCAGGGTCGGCACCACGAACAGCACCTTCACGAAGGAGCAAGTCTTCAACAATTTCCCCGTCGTCAACGGAAACAACACGCTTGCAGTCGATGTCACCAATCTGGCGCAGCCCGGCGGAAACACCCAGACGAATCCGGGCGGTCTCCGCTACCGCATTGATGTCTGCTACAACCCGCCCGTTGCCGCCCAGTGCTCCGACGGCATTGACAATGATCATGACGGAGCCACGGACTACCCGAATGATTTCTCCTGCACCTCCGCCGATGATACGGACGAAACGAATCCCAAGGCGCAGTGTCAGGATGGTGTGGATAACGAAGGTGACGGAAAGACGGACTTCCCGAATGATCCGGGATGCACAAGCCTGCAGGACAATGATGAGTACAATCCCGCGCTCGCCCAATGTTCAGACGGCATCGACAATGACAGCGACGGGAAAATTGATGCCCTCGTCAACGGAACCACCGGAGGGGGGAACTTCGCAGTGGAATCCGCTGAACCGAAGTACGGTAAGACGTGGATCGCGACGATCACCTGCCGCGCACGCAATGGAAGCACAACCACCATCGGAAACGGTAATGCTCTCTCTGTGCCCACTGCTGTCGCCACTGCAATTGCCCAGAGACATCTCCCATTCATTGCGCCCACTCAGCCGCTCGTACGTACAGATGGTGGAACCGGCGGTGGCAGCACGTGGAATGACGGAACGCCTCACATGCCCACTCTCAATGCCGTGTGTGCCATCCTGGGCTACGAGAGTTATGTCTCATCCACCTGCCGCGATGACGAGCGGAGCGGCAACTATCCCAACGGAAAGTGTAATTTCCACACACCGTCCAATAACCAGCACTTCCGCTTCAACGGCACGATCTCCATCGTGGCCTGCAGTGACGGTTTGGACAATGACGGAGACGGAAAAATCGATACGCAGGACTCCGGTTGCGCCAGTACTACTGATACCAGCGAAGTCATGCACGATCCGGATTGCACCGATCCGAATGACAATTCCGAATCAACCGCATTCTGCGCCAACGGCACCACGATGACGGCGCCGGAATTTGCCGCCGCCAAGGCAGCGGGAAAGATCACCGCCACATTCTCCGAACAGGGCGGGCGCGAAGTCATCCATATCAATAACACGACGGGATGCAGTGCCCCGATGGCTCTGGCTTCCTACAAAGTATTCATCGCCCCGAACAGCCCGGGCTGGCTCAGCACGCAGCAATTCATTGAGTCCTCTCCTGTGACGAACATCAATGCGAACGGCACGACCGATATCGGCGTGGCCATCGCCTCCTGCAAAACGCAGGTGGACCTCTGGTACCAGCAAGTGCCTCAAACGCTTTCGGACACCGCGGACTACGGCAATCCGAATCATCTCCCCTACGTCACGTTCGCCGTCATCTCGAACGCATCTCTCTGCCAGAATATCACGGAATGCTCCGACGGCATCGACAATGACAATGACGGAGCCACGGACTACCCCGCCGATGCGGGATGCACCTCCGCGACGGACAATGACGAACACGGAAGCACCCAATGCGATGACGGCATCGACAACGACGGAGACGGAGTCATGGACTTCCCGCATGATCCCGGCTGCTCCAGCACCCTTGATAATCTGGAGAAGAAGCAGTGCAGCGACGGCCTCGACAACGATGCGGACGGGCAGATCGATTACCCGACGGATCCCGGTTGCACCGGCCCGCTGGATAACGACGAAGCCGGCAATGACACCGCCGATGTCCAGATCACGAAGAACACCTCCCAGACAACCGTTGCTCCGGGCGGAACCCTCACCTATACGGTCCGCGTCAAGAACAACGGTCCCGATATCGCGGATAACGTGCGCCTGTCGGATACCGTGCCGAACGGACTGACGTTCAATCCGGCCTTGTCCTCCAAGCAGTGCAGCCTCAACGGTTCGACCATCTACTGTTACGAAGAAACCTTCGCATACGGAACTCCGGTGAACGGCCTGAAGGCGATTGCAGGAGACTGGAATGGCGACGGAAAGGACACGATCGGTCTCTACAACACTGCAACGTCCACATTCATGCTCCGCAACACAAATGATGCCGGAATCGCCGACATTTCATTTGCCTTCCAGGGCGGCGGAACCGGATGGATTCCGATTGCCGGAGACTGGAACCATGACGGCAGAGACGGTGTCGCTCTCTTCAACCCTTCAACCAAAGCAGTGCTCCTGCGCAATACCCTGTCTGCAGGCGGAGCCGAATCCCAGTTCACCTTCGACAGCCCCACGAGCTACACGCTTCCCATTGCGGGAGACTGGAACCACGATGGAACGGACAGTATCGGACTCTACAGCCCCGTCACATCGCACTTCTTCCTCCGCAACACGCTGACAACGGGAGCGGCGGGCGACATTGATTCCCCGTACGGCGAACCGGGAGCCGGCTGGCTGCCGATGGCGGGAGACTGGGATGACAACGGCACCGATACGATCGGTGTCTACCTGCCGCAATCCTCCGGTTGGTACCTCGCCAACAATAATATCGGAGGTTACGCGGAACTTGCCTTCGGCTTCGGCGAACCCGGTGCCGGCTGGATGCCCATCTCCGGCGACTGGGACGGTGACGGACGCAGCAGCGTCGGTCTCTACCAGCCTTCCACCTCTCTCTTCTACCTGCGCAACATGCTCTCCGCAGGTTATGCCTGGGACGAGATCAAGCCGAATCAGGAGCGCACCTACACGCTGGCCTTCACTGTATCGACGACAGCGGCATGCAACTCGACCATTCTGAACACGGCCATCGTCACCACCAGCTGCACCGATCCCAACTCCTCCAACAACGCAAGTCAGGCTTCCGCCGTGACCGTGAGTTGTCCGGTCGTCCCCCAGTGCCGCGACGGACTGGATAACGACGGCGACGGAGCCATCGACTACCCGAACGACTTCTCCTGCTCCGGTCCGGACGACAACGATGAAACGAATCCCAAGGCGCAGTGTCAGGACGGCATCGACAACGACGGAGACAGACTCATCGATTACCCCGCCGATCCGGGCTGCTCAAGCCAGCAGGACAATGACGAGAACAATATCTGTCCGGTCGCCACCCCGGTTTCCACCTGTCAGTGCGCGGATAACAGCGACTGCACCGCTCCGGACACCTGCCAGAACGGCATCTGCCGCCCGACGGGAGCCGATCTCTCGATTTACAAGAACGGCCCCTCCACGATCAATCAGGGCAGCGTGATCACGTACGCGCTCACGGCGACGAACGCCGGTCCCGCCACCGCGACGAACGTCACGATGTCCGACCCGATCCCCGCAGGACTCACCTTCCTGCCCGCAAGTTCCGACGCTTCCTGCAGACTCAATGGAAACAATATTCTCTGCAACAATTTCAGTTTGAATG
>JAQWAC010000024.1 GCA_028707875.1 Candidatus Peribacteraceae bacterium
CCCTCGCAATCCTCGCTCTGGATCTGGTAGAAGGCGCGAACAGGAAAGCGCTTCGGCATCTCCTCACTGAAGATACGTCCGGCTTCCTTCAGTCCGCTCCCTGTTTCCAGCCGGAGGGCGGCCAAACGCCTCCCGTATTCCTCCTTGGTCAGCTGTTCGTTGAACATGCAGTATTTCTTATGGTTCATGTTGCTGCAGAAACAGCAGTATGCGCATCCCTTCAGATCAATCGAGAAGGCGCAGTCGGAACAGTCGGCGCAGTGGTCCAGAAAGATGGAGCGATTGCAGTTCTTGGAGAAGAGACTCTCGTAGAGGAGTTCGCTCCCGTAGCTCCAGAGACAGTCGACGCAATCCTTGTTTTTGGTGGAGTAGGCGCCGTAGAGGCAGTCCTCCTCGTAGTGACTCCCGAAGGTGAGGTAGCAGTTCTTGTTGGCGTAGGAGTAGTTTGAGTATTCGCTGTTCTCCGTTTGCTTGTTGATGATGGAGAGGCGCGGGACGCGGTTGAGGAGTTCTTTCAGTTGCCCGAAAAACGGCACGTCCTCGCGGTAGGGTCGGCCGAAGTCCAGAGGATTCCAGCGGTCGGAGAAGAAGCAGTCGTGACAGTAGACGGGGAAGGGCGCGTCGGCTGTGTACATGGCCACGATTTCCTTCCTGCACAGGCTGCACGTACGTTTGGAGAGGCTACGCTCGTTGCGGTGCGAACAGCGCAGGAGCGAGCGGCAGTCGGGACAGGATTGCGGGGACGGGAGCTTGAGTTCGGCGTAGAATGCGCTGTCCTTGGGCGTGACTTCAAAGCCTGTGCCACAGGTTGCGCAGGTTTTCTTCATACGAAGCGATTATAGCGATATTCGCAATGAATAATTGAAAATGGATAATGGATAATTCTTCGAGACCACGAAGAGGAATTATCCATTGTCAATTATTCATTTTCCATTGGCTTCTCAATATACCTCCTTCAAATAACATTCTTCGCAGTACACAGTTTCGGGTCTGTCAGGTGCATACGTCGTTTGCATCTCCTTCCCGCACTTCATGCACGGGCGGGCCCAGAGGCGGTAGGGATTCCTGCTTGTCACTCTTCTCCTGTGTCGTTCATCGGGATGGAAATGTGGCACCGAAAGTTGCATCTTCCTGTAAAAATCCAGCTCCTGCTTCACGATCTGGAAACGTCTTTGCGTTGCATCACATTCGATGGGCCAATTGAGGACGTCATCGGGGATGCCGGAGATATCATCCGGCAGTGTGTGGCCGGGAATCTTCTTCTCCGCCTTGGCGGACGTTGCTTCCCGCTCATCGCGCCAGCGCCATCCCCCTTTTTCGGCCGACTCTTTCGTCAGGGGAAAATATTCCTGGGCGATACTTTCGTTATATGCAAAAGGGCTGATGTCTGCCGGCAGGTACTCGCCCCATTCGTCATGTGCGCGCATGGATTCAATAATCTTCGCCACCAGTGTTTCGTACTCGTCCTTAGTATATTGCTTGTTCAGAATGCAATATCGTTTATTCGTCAGACCTACGCAGCCGAAAATATCATTGTTGTGATGGCATTCCAGCGAGTAGTACACGTTGGATCCGTACCAGACATAGAAACAGGCCATCGATGATTCCAGATCCACCGTGGAACAAACGCTGTAACAATATCTGTCTCCATCCGGAGCGCAAAAAGCACAATCCTGCGTGCAGATGGTTTTCGGCGAAAAATAAATATGCCGGCAATCTTCGCAGTTTTTGCAATCGAAGGCATTCAGGCAATTTTTGGAATTGTAGACACTGTCTCCCGTGCAGTTTTCGGAAGCATAGATATGTGCATGCGGATGAGGCAGCGATTCCTTCAATGCGGCGAGTTTCTGGCGGAGACGGCCGATACCCGTATGGGAAAGTGAGGAGAATTCACGTGAGAGACGCCTATATTCTTCCGCTGAATATGGCTTGTTGAATATGTGATGCTGTTTGGATCGCAAGCCGAAACACCCGATGCAGTCCGTGCATCCAAGGCAGTCTTCTATCATGGTGCAGTTGCGGCAATTTCGGCAGTTGGTGAAGAAGCGGCACCCGTAGCACTGCTCGGAAGCCACGCCTTCGTAGCAGAGTTCGCTTGAGTACACCGACAGGCAATCGACGCAGTCTTTGCAGTACACCACGAATTTTCCGTAGAGACAGTCTTCATTGTCTCCCGCACCGAATATCAGATAGCAGTTCTTCTGGTTCAGGGCGTAATTCGTGAAACTGCTGTTCTCGATATTCGTGTTGTAGAGGTTCACATGGGGGACTGCCGCATAGAGCTCTTTGAGCTGTTGCCCCATTGTTTTTGAAAAGTCGTAGTCGCGACCGAAGGTGAGCGCATCCCATTCGTCTCCCCACCAGACATCCCGATCGAAGACCCTGAAGGGCGTTTCCGGCGCGTAAATGGAGAGAATCGGCTTTCCCGTCATGTCACAGGTGCGGTGGTAGAGCTTTCGCTCGTTTCGAAAGGAGAGTCGTTGTTGCTGACGGCAGTCCGGGCATCGCTTCGGAGGCGGGATCAGTTCTTTCTTCCCGTTGAAGACCGGCGAAATCTTGTCGTAGAAGTCGAGGTCAGCCTGCGTGATCTCGAAGGGGTGGCCGCACTGTTTGCAGGTTTTCTGCATGCGAGCAGTATGACGTATTTTGTATCAGGTATCACGTATCTTCGGCATACCTTATACGTCATACGAAATACCTAAAACCTATCAATACACTTCCTTCAAATAGCATTCCTCGCAATAAACGATTTCCGGCCGCTCCGGCGCATACGTCGTCCGCATCTCCTTCCCGCACTTCATGCACGGTCGGGTCCAGAGCTTCCGCGGATTCCTCAGCGCCATCCTTCTCCGATGCCGCTCGTCGGGGTGGAAGCGGGGGATCGGCAACTTCATCGTCCGATAGAAATCCAGCTCCTGCTTGATGATCTTGAACGGCCTCTTCGTCGCTTCGCATTCGATAACTTGGTTCAGAATATCGTCGGATAGTGCGTCGATGGAGTCAGGGAGTTCAGCCGCCGGAATGGCTTTGGAAACCTTCGGCATTTCATCCCTCTCTTCCCGCCATTTCCATCCGCGCTGCCCAACCTCTTTCTCCGTAAGAGGAAAATATTCCTGTGCCACCGTCTCGTTGTAGGCGAAGGGACTCATGGAAACGGGAAAAAGTTCTCCCCATTCACCGTTTTTTCGCATGTGCTCGATGATTTGCGGCACGAGCTTCCCGTACTCTTCTTTGGTGTACTGTTTATTGAGGATGCAGTATTGCTTGTGTTTGAGGCCGACGCAGCCGAAGAGATGATGGGATGAAATGCAGTAGTTGCTGTACCAGGTATCGGAACAGTCGAGCAGCCAGATGCAGAAATGAACGTTTTGGTTGCGGTAGCTGCAGATGTATTCATTGCAGAGTTCGCACTCTTCCATGTAGTTGCAGTCCTGACAGTCCTTCATGTCGATGACTTGGGCGACATAACCGCAATCCTCGCAACGCTGGGCATCGTACGCATCGTGCGTGTTCTTCGAGAAATAAACGTAGTCACCGGTGGCGTTTTCCGACGCGAGCACGTGGGCGGCACGCCGGGGAGTCCTCTGCTTCACGCTCTCGAATTGTTGTCGCAACTCCGCGACGTCCCGTGCATGACACAGATCGATGGAAGCCCGTTTTTTCTTATATTCCTCCTGAGAGAGTTGCTCATTGAAGACGCAGTACTGTTTTCGCCGGAGTCCCGCGCAGCCGATGCAATTGCTGCATCCGTCGCAGTCGTAGCAGAAGAGAAGGTCGTTTCCGGTCTGGCAATCCTGACAGGAAATGCAGTGGTAGCATTTCTCGCACGTCACGCAGTCGTGGCATAATTCGGAATCACGGACAAGAAGGGAATCGACGCAGGATCGTGAGTTGTAGGGGCTTCCGTACAGACATTCTTCGCAGTAGACCGATCCGAAAATCATGTAACAGTTCTTGCAGGAACCCACGTAGTTCGTGAAGGAGCAGTTGATGTTGTTGACGTGGCTGTTGCTCGCGACGGCCGGAACGGATCGGAGGAGCACGTGGAATTGCGAGAAGAAAGGGGAGTGGAGGTCTATCGGCCTTCCGTAACGGGCGGCATCCCAGTTGTCCGAAAACCATTCATCGTGGGCGTAAACGGGCGATTGGTATTCGGGCGGATAGCAGGAAATCGTTTCTTTTCCCGAGAGGGAGCTCTTTCGACGATAGAGGGATCGCTCATTGCGCTGAGCGAAACGTCTTTGTCTGCGGCAGTCCGGACACAGTGTCGGCGGCGGGATCAGTTCCTTCTTCCCGTTGAAGACCGGCGAAATCTTGTCGTAGAAGTCGAGGTCAGCCTGCGTGATCTCGAAGGGGTGGCCGCACTGCTTGCAGGTTTTCTGCATGCGAGCAGTATGACGTATTACGTATCAGGTATCACGTATTCAACTATGCGAAATACGTCATACGCTATACCCGATACCTTATTTCACCTTCTCCAGTCTCTCTTTCGCGCTCGCGAGGAACGGATCAATCGAGAGCGCCCTGGTGAGTGCCGTGCGCGCTTCGGCCTTCTGTCCCATTGCGGAAGTGACCCAGCCCAGCAGATTCCACGCATGTGCCGTATCGGCGAAGCGCACGGTTGCCTCCTTCGCTTTGGCGAGCGCCTCGTCCTTGCGGTCCAGCGCCATGGCGGTGGAGATGTAGCCGTCGAAGGATTCGATCGTCGCATCCTGTTCCTTGGTGAGCTCGTCGTACTGCGTGAGGGCAAGCGCGGCATCGTCCTTGGTCAATGCTTCTCTGGCGAGAAGGCGCCGGACTTCCGCCTTGGGCTCGAATCCGTTCTCCAACGCGTACTCGAAGAAGGTGATGGCGTTGTCGGACTGGCCGAGGGCGCTGTGGGTGCGTGCGAGGAAGTATTGGATCTCGGGCTTCTCGGGGTTCAGGTTGTAGGCGCGCTCAAGCGAGACCAATGCCTGCTGGGCGCGCTCGGTCGTGAGTTCGCAGTAGCCCTGCACGATCCATGCATCGCGGTAGTCGTCCTTCTCGCGGGTGACCTGCGCGAGGAGCGGGAGCGCCAGTTCGCACTCCTGCACCTGCGCCAGTGCGCGTGAGAGCAGCGTGATGAGGTGCAGGTCACGGCCTTCCGGGAAGAGAGAAAATTCGTCGTAGGCGGATTGGAGTGTGCGTGCATTGGAGCGCAGAACCGGTTCCCATCCCTCCATCACCAGCTTCAATTCTTTCTGGGCCTCCGCGTGATTCCCTTCGATGATGGAGAGCAGGGCGAGTCCGTAGTGCTTGTGCGGGGAATCCGCCGCTTCGGTGAGGCGTTTGCGTGCCTCCACCAGTTCTCCGCTCCGGAGGAGGACGATGTTCTCGATGAGAGCGGTGTCTTCCGGTCTCGCACCTGCGGCTTTGAGCTGACGGATCGTCTCGCGCACGCCTTCCATGTCCCGTCTCTGGAGCTTGGCGAGGACAAGCTTCCTCAGGGCGGGGAGACCGCCGCCCGCCTTCACCGCCTGATCAAACTCCTGCTCCGCATCTTTCCACTCGCCGCGCACGGCGAAAAGGTCGCCCTGACGGAGATGCAGGAGCGCCTGATCGCGGGAATCGACGGGGACGGGATTGCCCTGCGTGAGGGTCTCACCGCTCGCAGTTTGCGGGAGAACGGTGTCCGGCGGCAGTGTTCCCGGAAGAGAGGAGGCGAGTTGCCACCACAGGAAAAAGAGTAACGCACCCGTGCATCCCGCGGCGAGAGCGGCGGGGACGGCGATGCGTGGGGGGATCTTCATCGGAGGAAGAGTAGCGGTGAGCGGACATTGTTTCCAGCAGCGCCCTTATCCCCGGCCCCTCTCCAACTCTGCCGCGTGAGGGTGGAGAGGAAGAGGTATCACAAAAAACACACAATTCTTTTACCTCCCATTTCCTGATTCTCCTAGAGCGGCGTCAATTCCCCATCCTCATCCGCTGCGCGGGAGACCGTCGCATGGGCGGAGGCTTCCGCAAGATGTTTCGGGATCACGGCCTCCACGGCGCCCCACTTGGCATCACCCTCCTCCGGCAGAAGAATCGTCACCTGATCGCCGACTTCGGCACGGTAGAACGTCACGGAGGCGAGGAGTACGCGGAAGGCCTTCCCTTCGGCAAGCACCTTGTACTGTCCGTCCTCCTGAATGAGCACACCCATCGTGGTGCGGCGCTTCAGGGGGGCGATTTGCTTGTAGATGAACTTGCCTTCGTCGGTGATCGTGAGCTTCATGCCGTCGCCCTCCACCAGCTTGCTCTTGGATGCGTAATTCGCCGGAACGGGGTAGGTGTTGCCGCTTCCGTCCACCATGTTCTGTCCGTCGAAGCTCCCTTCCACCACTTTTCCGCTGACCGCACCGGAGGTGCTCATGGAACCGGCGCGCGTCATGTGGCGTTCGTGGTCCGTGTCGGAAATTCCCGTCATGGAGCGGAGCAGCGCGTTCGCGGTCTTCAATGACGCATTCGCGCTCTCGATGAGTTCCTGAATCTGAAGGAGTTGATCGTCGGACATGGGAGGGGGTGTGGATGGAGATGGTGCGGGGTCAGAGCGGACGGACGTCCACGGGGAGGTCGATGTTCTTCAGGGAATCCATCATCTGAGTTTCTGTGAGGAGTCCCTGCTGGGCACCGATGGTTCCCACGACACTCGCGGCATTTATTGTACCCGCTTTCAGGGCGGTTGGGAAGTCCAGGCCCCGCATCAGCGCCCATGTGGCGCCTGTGCCGAACGCATCGCCGGCACCCGTGGTATCGACGACGTTTGAGCCGGGGACGATGGGACAACGGTAGACCTTCGTTCCGTCCGTTGCCGTCACGCCGTCCTTTCCCCGTGTGATGAAGACCGTCTTCGCCCCCGCTTTCACGAGCGTCTTCATGGCTTTGTCGATGGAATCGGTCCGCGTGAACGTGAGCGCCTCTTCGTCATTGAGGAGCAGAAGATCCGTGTAGGGGATGAGGCGGCTGTTGACTTGGGAGGTGAGGCCCGCTGTGATCTGATGACCGCCGGGGTTCCAGGTGAAGCGGGGATCGCCTTTCTGCGTGAGCATGTCCACAATGTCATCCTGAACATCCGAAGATTGTTCCTGAATATGGTTCAGATAGACCCAATTCATTTGTTCGGCGATATCCCGGTCGAAGTTCGCCTTCCGCAAGTGTGCATTCGTTCCCGGTTCATAGAGGATGACGCGCTCGCCGTTCTTTGCCAGAAGGATGATCGAGAAGCTGGAGACCTCATTTTCCACAATGGTGGCGTTCTGCACGTCCACCTTCTCATTTTTAAGCGTTCCCAGAAGGCGTTCTCCCCACTGGTCCGATCCGATGATGCCCTCGAACGAGGCGGCGCAGCCGAGGCGTGCGAGTCCCACAGATGTGTTGCAGGCGCCACCGCCGCAGGTCTCCACCACTTCATTCACGGGCACTTTGTCGCCGAGCGGCAACGTGAAAGCCGCGTGTCCGTCCGGCATCGTTCCCGTCTCATGATTCACACGGACGAAGAGATCGTAGGTGGCTCCTCCGATGGACATCGTGCGCGGCCGTGAATGGGTGTCCGGAGAAGTCATAGCTCGGATAAGGATACTCCTCTTACCGGTGGTAGCGGTGCTCCATTGCCTGGAGGAATGCCGCCGTTGTCGAGAGGGTGCGGCGTCGCTGCCAGTGCCAGTAGATTCCGACGATCGCTCCGCCGATGGCGAGCCACAGAATGATCAGAGAGAAGTCCGGTCCCGTGGGAGTCGTGGGATTATGGGTCGTCCCGACGGGCGGCCACACCGGCGGCGGGTAATCCGTTGCGGCGCCGTGGCCGGAGTCCGTGCCGAATCCCTCCCCGTTCGGCGTTCCGTCGCCCGTCGTGGCCAGATCCTTCAGAAGCTCCCCCGTCGTGGTGACGGGTGTGAGCTTCACGTAGTACGCGATGCCGTTGAGAAGATCACGCAGGGTGTATGTCTTCGCTTCGCCGCTGATCATGCGCTTCTCGGTGAAGTGATCCGGTTCCGATCCGTATTCCAGAATGTAGGAGGCGAGGGGCGTATCCCTCTGAAGGGGTTCCCATGTGAGCGTGAGACTCTGGTCGCCCGGTACGACGGCGAGCGTGATACCGAGGACGGTTGCATTGATCACCTCGCTCTTCTCGACGCTTTCGACGCCCATTTTCAGAGCCGTGACGGTGAAGAAGTACGTGGTTCCGGGCTTGAGCCCCGAGACGGTCGCCGCGGAGATGGCCCGCTCCGTATCCAGGGAATAGGTGAAGTTGTCCGCTTTGTCCCCCACGTAGACGCGATAGGCGTCCGCATCCCCCTGCGGGACGGCATTCCACTTCAGCGCGATGGCATTCACTTTGGCTTCCGCCGTCACGTTCGTGACTTTCGGAGGGGATTTCGGCTTCACGATGAGGTTGCTGAGGATTTCCGATTTATTCCCCGGCCGGTCGAATGCGGTGATTGCAGGCTGGTACGTTCCGGCCATCGGGGCGGTGAAAGATCCCTCGTACATACCGGGACGCGCAGGATCCTCGATGAGAGGCGACTGGTCCGATCCGATGGTGACGGTGACGGCGGGAAGATTGACTTCGCTCTTCACCGTGACGCGGATGTTCTCCCCCTCCATTGGCTCTGAGGGATTGTATTCGATGGAGGAGATTTTGGGCGGGGCGATGTCGACGGAGAGTGTCAGATCATTGGAGCGGAACTTGCCTGCCGCTTCCTCCACGCGGAGCACGGCACCGGAACCTTCGGGGCTCAGGTCGACGGAGATCTGGAAGTCTCCATTCGATCCGGATTCACCGCGGGCGATTTCCTTTCCGCCGGTGACAATGAGATTGATGAGCGGCGGAGCCTTTCCTTTGAGAAGGATGGTCGGCGTATTGATCGTCGCTCCTTCCTTGGGGTCGGTGATGCGGATGTCGCCTTCCTGCGCCGTCGTGCCCGGGATGGTGACGGTGAGACTGCCTTTCACCTGACCGGATGCATCTTCGACGGCGACGGTCTGCTCGCCCGGAGTATTGAAGCGGAGCCCCAGTGTGAAGGTCTTTGCTCCCAGATCGCGCAGGGTGAACTGTCTCGTTCCGAAGGGCAAAATCGCCTTGGGATCGGTCGAGGAGAACCGGACGGAACCGGTGTAGTCCTCCACGGTCTTCCCTTCTTTGTCTTCCACAAAGACGCGGAAGCTCATGTCCTGCCGGATGGGGACGGTGACGGGGCCGCTCTTGGTGGGCATGCCGTCGATCTGGATGCGGAAATGATCCGCTGCGCCGAAGGTGTTTACGAGTTGTCCGTAGAGCGTGCGTCCGTTGATCTGACCGACGGGGATGACGTCATTTTCCGTCGCTTGCGGTGCGGTCCAGTCGGATTGCTGCGGTGCGTAGAACGTTTGCGGCTCGTCGACATAGTCGTAGCCGCCCTGACCGAAACTTTCGTCCTGAGCCGTGAGCGTCGCCTGATCATCGAGGAGCTTTCCGCTCAGAAGGTCCATGGCGCGCAGGCTCAGGCTTCCCGATTTATTGGTCGAAACACGGAAAGTCAGTCGTCCGTCTTCATCGGTTTCGGCGCTTGCCGCTTCAATGCGGTCCTCCGTGCGGCTGGAGATGAGCTTGACGGGGCGGCCCGCGAGCGGGTTGAGGTAGCGGTCGCGGAGGAAAACCGTGGCGCGCACGGCGTCCTTCCCGTCGGGCGAAAGGGTCACACGATCGGTCTCGATGCTCGAGCTCCTCGGATCGATTGAATCGGGAGAGACTTCGAACGAGAGTTGCTTTCCGCCGCCATCCTGCATGATGTCGTAGGTTCCTGCGATTTGCGTCTCCGTTCCCGTGATATGGATCACGACGTCGCCTCTGGCATCCGCGGTCGCTTCCAGCGGCACATCCGGTCCGAGCGGAGGGGCGAGCGCGAGTCGCACGGAGGCATTCGGTTCAAAGCCGCTGCCTTCCACGGTCGTCCCGATTCCCGCGACGGTATCGTGTGCGACGATCATCCCGGCGCTGAGCACGGGAGAGGGGATGAGGAAGACTGCGAGGGTGAGGAGAGCCGTGAGGGCTGTGGGTTTCTTCATAAATCTGATCATTATAGCAATTTTGGTGCGTTTGCTCAATGCTGGTACTGTATCCATGAAATAATTACAGACACTTGTCCACGGATCCGCGGACTTCCCTTTGTCTCTGCAGGGAGCCCTGAGTATGATTGTTTTCCGTGAAGCGACTCGCTCACAGCATCGTTCTCCTGAGTCTTGTCCTGACCGCGTGCGGGTCCTCGGGGACGGCTTCCACGTGTGCCGCCTACTGGTTTGATACGGTGGGGGCATGTCTGCCGGACGGATGGGTCTCGCTGGATCGGGTGGCACTGGATGAGCGCGGGGCGCCCGAGGATGTGGTGGTCGCCTTTCAGATGAAAGATGCCGTTGCGGGGCAGTTCCCCACGGTGACGGTCACTCAGGAACCTCTTGCCAATCCCGTGACACCGGCCTCCTACAGCGATGCCACGATCCGCTCCGTTTCCATTCTTCCCGGCTACAAACTGGTGGACAAGAAGTCGACGAAGATCGACGACGTCTCTCTCTCCGTGCACATTTTCCTCGCGCAACCCGTGCCGGGCGAGCCCCAGCGCAGGTTCTATCAGGTAAGCACGACCAAGGAGAAGACGGGATACACGGTGACGGCGACCACGCCGGTGAGTGTGCCGGCAACACTCGATGCGGATGTCATCAAAATTCTGGGGAGCGTTACCTTTGTGGTGCCGGTGACGTCGAGCGCCCCAACAAAGTAGTTTCTGAAGATGCCATTCGACGGACGATTGGCCTCCTCTTTCTTTGTCAGGCCACGACGGTCGCGACCGTCGTGGCAGGACGGCGATGAAAGAGGGGGTTTTCGACTTATTGAATGAAAACAAAAACAGCCAACAAATTTCCGTGCTTGGGTGTCAGGAGGGTGAGGGGGCGTCGGGGGCCTGAGGGAACCGGACAAGGTGCCCTAGGCCCCCGACAGAAAAAGAAATGCAATTTGATCAATTCATTCTACGGACGTTTGATCTTCTCTTTCTTTGTCAGGGCGACAAAGAAAGAGAGAAAGAAAGCGCTCCGCCGCCAACCCCAACCCGCCCGGCCCTGTGCCTCCTCGCTGGCGCCTCCAAGGCTTCGGCGCCGACTCGTCGGCAACGAAAGGGAACAGGGCCTTCCTCTCGCACCCCCCGTGGCGGCGGACCTCCAATATTTTTTTGTTTTTTCCTGAATGACCGGGGCTTTCATCGATCATGTATTCTGGTACGCTTACGTCATAACGGTGCCGTAGCCAAGTAGTAAGGCAGGGGTCTGCAAAACCCCCATGCGTGGGTGCGATTCCCACCGGCACCTCCATTTAAGCAAAGGTGAGCGCCTCCGGCATGAAGAGCAGCAGAAGGCCGAGGGCGTACATCAGGACGCCGCCGAAGATCAGCGTGAGGCGCGCATACTTTTTGGTGAGGCCGGTGGCATGGAGCGTCCAGACGGCGATGGTGAAGATCACCACATCATCGATCATGTAGAGGATGATGTAGAGGCCGATGTAGCCGTACCGGGCGACCGCACTCACGTCATTAAGGCGAGGATCTGGGTGAAGATGGCGGGGAGGCCCGCCGTGCAGACGAGCTCGATGGCATTCACGGAGACCGCCAGAATCACGACGCCCAGCAGCATCGCCGGCCACATGGTTTTCTGCAGGATTGCGCGCATGCGCTCCATGATGCGTTTCTTCTGTTGTCCATCCGTCACCTGACAGGCATTCGGATCCTTGCCGAGCGCTTCGTAGAGATAAAATCCGCCTCCGCCGATGGCGACGAGCGCGATGATTTTCTGCACCCACGCATTGAAGCCGAGGATGAGGAACGCGTTGAGCCACGCTGCGATGAAGAGGTAGTACATCGCTCCGCTCACGAAGAGGAATGTTCCGCCGATGATCCACACTTTCTTCTGGTCGCGGGTGGCGATCAGCAGCGTCAGCAGGGTGATGAGCACCCACATCGCGCACGGGTTGAAGCCGTCGAGGAAGCCGAGCAGGATCGAGAGTGCGGGCAGAGAGAGGAGTGCAAGGTTCACTTCCCCGATCACCGGCACATTGAAGATGTAATCGCTGAAATCCACCGCACAATCGACGCAGGTTTCTTCCGTCGTCTCCACGGTTGCCGTGCGGTCACTCTGCAGGAAGGCCTCGAAGGTGATTCCTTTCGAGGGGTTATCCCGGTAGTTCTCGAGTAACTTCTTCAGTTTCCCTCCCGTCGTCGCATCGCTCTCATAGCCCTGCACCACATGTCCGTTCACGATAACCGTCGGGACGCCCTGGCGGAGTGCGGGGGCGCGTTTCTGCAAGCGCGCAAAAAGATCCTGATTCTTCTTCTCCGAAATTTCGCGGTATGCCACGGGCCATTGCTGTTTCTTCGCGAAGTCCTTGAAGGCGGCGCAGTGGGGGCAATTGTCGCTGACGAACGCGACGATCGTCGCGCCTGTGGCAGCTGCAGTCTCCTGTTCCGGTATTGTCCCTTTGAATGCGCGCTCCGGATAGAGTGCGACGAGAATGACGACGGGAATGAATGCACCGATGAAGAAGAAGAGGAGTCGCTTGTTCATAGTTGCGCAAGTATAGGGAAATCCTCCGGGAGAGGAAACACAGTATTCCCGCATTCCTACCTTTTGTCAGTTCCTCGACGGTTCCGGCGGGGGATAGGGGAGCAGACGCTTCCTGAGCAGGATTCTTTCGCAGGCCGCGTATGTGGAACGGAGGATGCTCAGCGCGTCCATATCGTCAACAGTTCTTGGAGCTCCGCCCTCGTCGGTGTGTTTGTTGAGGCACTGTTCCGCAGTCTACATGTCGCCACGGTTAAAAGCATCGATGATGGTTCCGATCTCCTGGCGCACCTGCGGAGATATGCCACGCAACTCCTGCTCCGAAAAATCGTATTCCAGCAATGAGGCATAAACGTCCTTCTTCGAAATTTCCACAAGGTCATTATACTCTATTAAATATAAACAGTCAATTTTTCACCGAATACGGTGCATTTTCGGTGCAGAGTACGAACAAGGCATCCGCATAACCTTGATTTTTTCCAAAAGATTGATACTCTTACACGAAATACCATGGCAAAGTCCAAGCCCATTCTGCCGGCATCCACCAATCCGAAGGACTTCGTGATTGCGACGCTTGGCAGTCACACGGCGCTGCAGATCCTGAAGGGTGCACGGGATGAGGGGATGCGCAATTTGGTGATCTGTCGCAAGGGGCAGGAGCGGCCGTACAAAAGTTACGGTGTGGCGGACGAGATTCTCTACGTGGATGACTGGTCGGACTGGAATGAGTCGTTGGAGGAGGAGCTCATCAAGCGGAACGCGATTATCGTCCCGCACGCTTCCTTCATCGCGTACGTCGGACTCCCGCGGGTCATGAAGATGCAGGCGATGTACTACGGAACCAAAGAGATCCTCAAGTGGGAGTCCGATCGGGACATGGAGCGGCAGTGGTTGGAGAAATCCGGTCTGGAGCTTCCCCGCGTTTTCGAGAAACCCGAAGACATCGATCGGGCCGTCATCGTGAAGTTCCACGGGGCGCCCGGCGGGTTCGGCTACTTCGTGGTGAAGTCGGCGGAACAATTCTACGAAGTGAAGAACCGCAAGTATCCCGAGCAGAACGATTACGCGCTGCAGGAGTACATCGTCGGGGTGCCGCTCTACGTCCACTACTTCTACTCACCGCTCACCAAGGAGCTGGAGATCATGAGCTTCGACAAGCGGTATGAGTCCAATGCCGATTCCATCGGGCGCATCCGTGCGGAGGATCAGCTGGCTGCCAACATCCACACGTCTTACACCATCGTCGGCAATATTCCGGTGGTGGTTCGCGAGTCGATGCTGCCGGAATTCTTCGAAATGGGGGAGAAGGTGGTGGAGGTGAGCAAGAAGCTCACGGGGAAGGGTCTCTTCGGCCCCTTCTGTCTGGAGTGCATCGTGACGCGCAAGTTGCAGATCTACGTTTTTGAGATCTCCGCGCGCATCGTCGCCGGTACCAATCCCTTCGTAGAGGGCTCGCCCTACACGGCGCTCCGTTACAAGGAGCCGATGAGCACGGGACGGCGCATCGCGCGTGATATCAAGCAGGCCATCGAACAGGGAAGACTGGATGAAGTGCTCGGATGAGCAAATGGACAATGGATAATTGATAATTATCCGTTCCATTTTCCATTATCCATTTTCCATTATCCATTTTCCATTACACTCGTCTCATATGGATATCACCCAACTCCTCAAAGGCTATGACCTCAGCAAGCTCACCGTGGGCGTCCTCGGCGGACACAGCGCTCTGGATGTCGCACATGGAGCCAAGCAGTACGGCTTCAAGACGGTTGTCGTGGCACGCAAGGGGCGCGACAAGACCTACTCGAAGTACTTCAAGACGCGGGATGAGAGCGCCGGAGCAAAGGGAAATGAGAAGCGGAGCGTCGGGTGTCTGGATGAGGTGATCCTGGTGGACCAATTTACGGATATCCTGAACAGAGACATCCAGCAGAAGCTCAGAAGTATGAATACAATATTTGTACATAATCGATATTTTTGGGTCTACTTCGATGACTTTTCCAAAGTGGAAAATGGATTCAATGTTCCGATCTTCGGTTCCCGCGCACTCCTCAAGCTGGAAGAGCGCGATCAGGCTTACAATCAGTACCAGTTGCTCCATGATGCGGGGATCCGCACGCCGAAATTTTTCAAGAGCCCCAAAGAGATCGATCGGCCCGTCCTCGTGAAAGCATCCGAGGCGACGCGCGGATACGAGCGTGCATTCTTCGTGGCCGTGGATGAAGCGAGCTACGAAGCGGAGGGAACAAAGATGGAAAAGGAGGGGAAGGTGAACGCGAAGTGGCGGCAGGCTTCCATCGAGGAATTTGTCGTCGGTGCGGCGATCAACTTCAACTACTTCTACTCGCCGCGGCTGGGCACACTGGAACTCCTCGGGACGGACAGCCGCAGGCAGACGAATCTGGACGGGTTCCTCCGCATGACTGCCAAAGAACAGGAAAAGGCGATGCAGTATGTGGATCTCAAGATGATTGAGACGGGGCATGTGGCCTGCACGGTGAAGGAGTCGCTTCTGGAAAAGGCCTATGAGCTCGGAGAGAAATTCGTGAAGACGACGCAACGCCTCCCGCGGGAAATCGATCCTGCCGGCAAAGGCATCATCGGACCTTTTGCGCTGCAGGGAGCCGTGGTGGCGGAGGAGGGAAAGGAGGACATCGTCATCTTCGACGTCAGTTTCCGCATTCCGGGATCACCGGGCACCTTCGCCACTCCGTACTCCCGTTATCTGTATGGCAAATCGATGAGCGTGGGCGAGCGTATCGGGATGGAGCTCAAAGATGCGGTGGATGCGGGAAGGGTGGGGGATCTGCTGACGTGATCAGTCGGTGACGCTGTTCGTATGAAGAACGGCTTCCACTTTCCTGCGGATTTCTGCGGCGCTCCGGTCGAACTCCAGGAGTTCGGGCTGATGATCTTCTTCGGGGGGATTCAATGAACTGAGGAGGCACTGTCTCCGGAGTGCGATGTCCTGATCCAAGGCAGCCAGATACGTTTTTGCAGTCCTTGCTTCGGATTGGAGCATGGTATGGAAGAGGCCTGCAAGAGGGCCTGTATCGGGAGCGTTACTTGTCAGTGCTCCGTGGAGAGCCGGGATTTTCTTTTCAAGTTCGGATGGGAATCGTTGTATGCCTTTCTTCATAGAAAGCGGAGAAGGAAAGAAAAGTGGAGCGGCATGATAAGGCGTGAGCCACGCATGTCAACTGTCTCAGGCACGGCGAAGTGACCCGAGTATCTCTCTTCCTCTTCACAGTGACCTGCGGACGGGGGGTTGAGAAGTCGTTGTGGTGGAGCTGAGGGGATTCGAACCCCTGACCCCCTGCTTGCAAAGCAGGTGCTCTACCAACTGAGCTACAGCCCCACGATGTGCGCGGATTCTATATCAGAAAAACAGTCGATGACAGTATGTCATTGCTTAACTTGCGGAAATAAAATGAAAAATGCGCGAAGACAGGCTGCGCCTGTCTGGAGCGCAACCTTGAAGGGAAAGAGAGCTCATGAGAGGAAACCGTCAAGGTTTCCTTTCATGCTATTGTCCTCCCAGCATCGATCGCGGGATGAGCCACTTCAGGGGCGTGAAGAGGATATCGGTGATGCCGAAGAGGAAAGAGACACAGACGAAGAACATGCAGATGGAGACGATGACGATGAAGCTGTACGGCCCGCCGAAATAGTCCATCCATTCCGCGGAGCCGAGCATGTCGGCGGCGCGCTCGCGCTTGGCGATAAGGAGAATGGAGGCGGCGATGCCGAGGATACTGAAGAAGATGGTCATAGTGTCACTATCATAGCAGCTTATCCAATTCCTGCTTCACGGCATCTTTGGGCTTGGCACCGACAAAGGAGGAAACGGGTTGTCCGTTCTTGAAGAAGAGGAACATCGGGATGCTCATGACGTTGAATTTCCCCGGGGTTTCCATGTTCTCATCCACGTTGATCTTCACGATCTTCACCTTGCCCTCGTACTCGGCGGAAAGCTCCTCCACGATCGGGAGCATCATTTTGCACGGACCGCACCACGGGGCCCAAAAGTCCACCATCACGGGGATTGTGGAATCAAGGACTTCAGTCTGGAAGGTGGCGTCGGTTGCTTCGTGGGCCATAATCATTCTGAGGGAAGAAATAGGGCGGAGGAAGGATAGCGGACCCAATGGATAATTGAAAATGGACAATGGACAATTCCCTCGTTCTCACAATGATTCGGCAAAACTATCAATTATCCATTGTTCATTATCCATTTTTACGCATCTTCCTTTCCCTTCGACAATATCTCTTTCGTGATTTTCTTCCCGATCTCCACCGCGGGCTGGCCGTACGGATCGATGCGGTAGAGTTTGCCGAGGAAGGCGGCTTCCGCAAGGAGCAGGAAGAAGAGCTGACCCAGATGCCGCTCGTCCAGACGGGGCAGCGTGATCGTCGCATGCGGGCGCTTCACGGAAGTGAGGCCGGCGGCCGTGCCGTCAGCGCAGGCGTCGAGCAGGCGGCCGAAACTCTTGCCGGCCAGATACTCGAAGGGCTGGGGGAGTTTTTCCGGCAGGAAGACGCGCTTCTTCTCCTCTTCGCGAATGAAGAGGATCCACTGTGTGCGCGGGCCGGACATCCACTGTTGCAGGAGTGAATGCTGGTCTTGTGTGCCGATGGCGGCGACGGGGACGGGATTGCGGGTTTCCGTTTTACCGAGGCTCTCCGCAATGAGCTGCTGGTTCCAGCGTCCGATGGAAACGAGGCGCTGCGAGTACGGCATGATCACGCGGATGCCGTAGTTCTTCTTCATATCCAGCAGGTACTGGACGCTCGAGAGCATCGCGGCGGGATTTTCCTCCAGTGTCTGGTTCTGACAGAGGGTGTCCATTTCCTTGGCGCCGCGGACAAAGCTCTCCACGTCGCCGTCAAGCAGGGCCATGGGGAGGAGGCCGACGGGGGAGAAGATCGAATAGCGGCCGCCGACGTTGGTCGGAATCGTGAGCATGCGGATGTCCTCCTCCAAACAGAAGGCTCGCAGCGGTCCGCTGAACGGATCCGTGATCGCCACGGTGCATTCGCGCGCCTTCTCGCCGAGGGCCGCTTTGAGTTTTTCATAACAGTGGAAGAAGACGCTCATGGGTTCGAGCGTGCTTCCCGATTTGGAGGCCACCACGAGGAGGGCGTGTTTCCAGTCGACGAGCTCCGTGAGCATTTCGACGATTGCGGGATCGATGGTGTCGAGGAGGATGAACTCCACGGTCTTGGGATTCTCAAAGACTTCCTGCATCACCTTCGGGCCCAGCCCCGATCCGCCGATGCCCACCCACACCACGGTGCGGATGCGCTGCGCCTTGGCCCGGAGCGCCATGTCCTGCACGTTCTCCACCGTATCCTTGTTGTACGGATCCATGGACCACGCATGCTCGCCTTTCTCGCGCTCTTTGAGCCAGTTCTGCACATATTTGCGCATGCCGGTCCGCAGGGCGGAGAACTCCTGATCCGGAATCCCGAAGGACGGCGTGATGGCCTTGGCGAGTGTGGCGGTGACGTCGAGAGAGAGCATGGAGGAGGGGAATTAGAGGCTGCGTAATGCGGCGGCGACGCGCTCCTCTGTGGTGCCGAGATCCTTGGGGAGCGACTTCAGCGCGTGCATGATCGTGGGCGAATCGTAGCCGAGCGCCTCGAGCGCCGCGACGGCATCGGGGTCCATTCTTCCGCCGGTTTCCCCCGTTGCGCTCCGGAGAACTTCCGGATGCCGCTCCGCAAGATTTTTCAGTTCCAGAAGCAGCTTCTCCGCCGTCTTCTTCCCGATGCCCTTGATGGAGGTGAGGATTCCCGCGTCCTCCTCATGTACGGCCTGTGCGAGCAATCCGCGCGGGACGCTGCAGAGTTCCAGTGCCATCTTAGGACCGATGCCGGAGATGAGGAGGAGCTGATCGAAGAGCGCCCTCCCCGCGTGATCCAGAAAGCCGAAGAGGTCGAAGCGGTCCTCGCGCACATAGGTCGACGTCCAGAGCGTCTGCTCCGCTCCATCCTCCGTTTTTTCCCATACATCCAGAGGCACGAGGACGCGATAGCCCACGCCGTGCACGTCCACGGTGACTTCTCCCGGTTGTTGCCTTGTGATGGTTCCGCGGAGATGTGCAATCATAGGATGGGAGTGTAGCAGATCGCGACGACGGTTGCTGCATAAGGTTCTTGACGATGGAGGAAGGGACTCGGGAAGCGCCGGATATGTCGAATGCAAGAATGCTGTGCTACAGTGGGGGAAATATTTTCATGCGGAACACTCCTTTCCGTCGGGTGGTTCTCACAGGTGGCATTCTGTTGGCTCTCACGTTTGCCTTTTTTGCGACCACCCAGAACAGGATCACGCTTCCATTGTTGCATGGTTTGCTGACGTACGGAGGAGGGACGAACCTTCTCAACTGCGGGACGGATTCGAAGATCGTGGTATTCAGCGATACCAATACGCAGGTGAATTACAGCACGTGGGTCCCCTCGGTCAGGGCATGGACCGGCAGTTCACTCTGGACGGCGAACATCCCGGGCGCCACGTGGATCTGGAGGACGACCAATGTCACGACGTCCATCTCGGATCTCCAGTACGACTTCCGCAACATTTTCACCATCCCCCCCGGTCGTGTCACCAATTCACGTTTGACGGTTGCAGCGGACAATCAATTTCGGGCGTATGTTAATTTTGCATGGCTGAATGAAACTCCACTGGAGGGAACACTGCAGAGGGAGGTTGCATTCACTCCTGCGGGCGTGTTTCAGCAAGGGGAAAACACTGTTACCTTAATTGTGAAAAACCTTGGAGTCCCCGGTTCCACGCCACAGACCAATCCAGCCGGGCTCCTGTTTCGGCTGGAAGTGTGTTACAAACCGGCTCAAGCCTTCTGCGGGAATGGGCTCCTTGATAGCGATATGGGAGAACTATGCGAGGATTCCAACACGGCATCCGGAGACGGATGCTCCC
>JAQWAC010000025.1 GCA_028707875.1 Candidatus Peribacteraceae bacterium
GCCTCCCGTAGGAGTATGGACCGTGTCGCAGTTCCATTCTGGCTGGTCGTCCTCTCAGACCAGCTACCCGTCATCGACTTGGTAGGCCGTTACCCCACCAACTATCTGATAGGCCGCAGGCTCCTCCAGTACCGCCGTAGCTTTACCCTCACGGGACCATCCGGTATTAGCCCCGCTTTCGCGGGGTTATCCCTGAGTACTGGGTAGATACCAACGTGTTACGCAGCCGTTCGCCGCTCGGCTCGAGGCCTCGCGCGACTTGCATGTGTTAGGCGCACCGCTAGCGTTCACTCTGAGCCAGGATCAAACTCTTCAAAAAGAGTTTCTTTGACCTGGCGGTCAAAGGAAAACTAGTGTTCAAAATTATTAAAACCATGCTTCACGCCCGAAGGCGTAAAGATGGAGTATTACTTCTCTACTCTGCGATGCTGTGAAGGAGCATGCATCTCTTCGGTCGGTTCCCACGGGGGAAACGGCCGCGCCCTCCTCCGGAGGCGTGCAGCCAAAGGGGGGGAGAGCAGAAGAGAAAGGGCTTTCCCACCCCAGTGAGGCGGGAAGCGTGCGCATTTTAGACTGCGGGATTAATGCGTCAAGGAGATAATCGCCATTCCGGCGGTTTTCTTGGGGATTTTTTCAAACGATTCAGTCGGTTATGGCAAGTGCGATGGCGGAGACCCCCGTTCTTTTGGTGCGGCGGGTCGAACGCTTCCAGATTGCGCGTAACCGGACAAAGAGCGGCCCCATGACCCCGTCCGGAATCCGGTCGGCCAGCGCGCGTGTCCACGGCCGGGAGCAGATTGTGAAGACGCAGCCGAGCACCCGCTCAAAGAGACGTCGCCGGAGGGGGGCATACATGAGTTTCAGACCATAGTCCGGATAGCGCCGTCCCGTGCGACACAAACGATCGATGCGCAGGAAGGTCCCGCGCTTCTTGAAATCGATCACGTCATCCAGCAGGCGAGCGATTTCCTCAGGATAAATGGAAGACGGTGAAGCGTTCGTCTCGGAACACTTCCGTCGCTCCTGCGGGAACTCGCGGATTGTCTTCCGCCTTCGCATCCGTCACGATGTACGTGACATCAAATTTTTGCAGTGACTGACTGTACGCATGCGCGATCTTCGCGTGAGTGCGCAAGGTTTCCTGCAGGTAATCCTGACCGCCGATCAGATCGATCGGTTCCACATTGCCTCCGTAGGTATTGAGATACAGGGCGGTACGCGTTGGGCGCAAGCCGGCGTAAAATTCGGTGGTTTCTTTCAGAAATTTTTCGTTCACGCGATCCACATTGTTGGTCAGGAACCGATCACGAAGTTCCTCGTCAGGCATGACGTGCAGTCCCGCGCGAAAGTGATGCAGAATGTAGTTTTCGGTATACACGGGGATGTACACTCCCATTTCCTCCGGGCTCATGATGACATGATTGCGGACACCTTCCTTGCGGAAGAAAGAGAATACCCTGTCGTACTCCTGCACCGAACGGTGCACGGGCATTTCCTGTGCGGCGATGCGGAGATAACGATAGGCATTGGCACGGACAAATGTCCGGTTCACGATCGTGAAGAGCAATGCAGCGGTCACGAGGCCTGCGGTGATGCGTTCCGCCAGACGACTTCTCCGGAGCAGTGCGGGGAGAAAGGTCAGGACAGCAACGACATTCATCACCAGCTCCAGGCGCCAGAAGTGCGTATCAAAGTCCATCTCCTTTCCGGTGATGACATTGCTCGTTGCGCCGATTACCAGGCTTGCACCGATGATCAGCAGAAGCGTTTCCGGAACCGTCAACCCTCGCCGCGTTCTGAGGAACAGGATCATCATGCACAGGAAGATGGTGTACTTCAGATTCATGATCGTGATCGGCAGGACAAGGTGTGTTGCCACGAATCCGCTTCTGATGTTGATCGTCGAAGCGACAGGATCGCGGAAGAGCGCAATGGTCGTGAATATCTGCGGCAGGCAGATCACCATGGCGCCGATGCCCATCAGCAGCAGATACTTCACTGCCATCCAGTCGCGTTGCCACACGCGCAGCAGGAACAGCAGTCCGGTGGCGGTGAACGCCGCGATCCAACTGAACGGATAGATGGAGAACACCATGACCAACGCGATTCCCAGGAAGAGGTATCTCCTCCATCGATGTGGTTCCTGCAGCACGGAAAAGAGCGCAATGAGGAAGAGGAGAAATGCCGGATAGACCGTTTGCATGATGACCGGACGGATGAGCAGGTGATGCAGCGAGGCTGTGCCGATGACCGCGCTGGCAGCCGAAAGAGCGCTGCGTCCTCCGGACACGCGCATGCCGAGCACGAAGAAGAGCGCGCCCGTTAGGATGGAGTATAGAAATGCGTTGATTGCATACACAGCATTGATGTCAGCGCCGAGCAATCCTGGAATCGCGGCAATCCAAACAGGAAAGCGCAAACCGGGGAAGGGGGCATCTGCGTACTCGCGAATGAAAGGATTGCCCAGCGCGGGGTGGCCGTCGAGCACCTCTCTCACCTGCGAGAGGTAATAGAGCGAGTCCTCTTCCACCTGCGGGAGGATGTGAGGAAGAAAAGAGCCTGTCACATACCGGTTGTACGCAAAGAGCACTGCCGCCGTGAGTGCAGATCCTACAAGAACCCCCATCCATGCCAGTATGTCCCTGCGTTGCATGGAGCCAGTATTCCAGCACCCCTCTCTTTAGACAACGTGATAAGAAACTGTCTCATCAGCTTCCTAAACCATAAAGTCGGGAGTTCTCACAGTGCGGACATCCATCCAGAGGCGGTACATATGCCCTCCGGGGAAGATGGCGGGAGTAGATCAAAGAGTGCTGCGGTTTCTCACAATTGCCTCGCCCATCATGCCGAATAGTCCTATCTGCAAACCGGTGAGAAAGAGCAGAAGACCGGAGTCCGACAGGTTCCCCTGTGTCGATATGGTGTAGAGGATGAGGAGCAGGCCGGATCCCCCGATGAAGATGGCTGGCCAGAGGAAGAATCGCAATGGCCGGAAATAAGTCACGATCCGGGTCACGAGCGAAAGGAAATTGAGAAAATTCCATATGCCATTCATTCCTGTGGAGAGGGAGCTCTTTCCGGTTCTCTTGAAGTAGTTAATCGGAACGTACTCAACAATATAATCATTCGTGAGTGCCGCGAGCGTGATGGTAATCGTGAATGAGAAGCGCTGGGGGTAGAGTGGCATGAAGCGTTCTCCGAGTACGCGGGTGAAGACACGGAACCCCGAGTTCAAGTCGGGGATCTTGAGCCCGGTCAGGTGCTGCGCCAGGAGGTTGATAATCGCTTTCGCGGGCCGTCTCATCAGTGGAATCTTCGCGCCCTTCTTCGTGCGAGCGCCAACCACCATATCGGCGCGTTTCTCCTGCAGCGTTCTAATGAGTGTTGGAAAATCATCAATCGGATATGTCCCGTCGGCGTCGATAATACCAATAATATCCCCTTTCGATTGGCGGATGCCATTCTTGAGCGATGCACTGTATCCCCAATTGTGCGTGTGATGGATAATCACGATGCGGCTGTCTCCTTCCCGTGCGATCGAGTCCAGAATTTTCGCGGTCCCATCCATACTTCCGTCGTTAATGACGACGATTTCAAAATCCTGTTCGACACTTTCGAGCACCCGGCGGGTTTGCCGGAGTGTCTCCGGCAGAGCCTCCTCCTCATTGAAGACCGGTATAAGTACCGAGATCATGGAGAAACGATACCCGAAATTCCATCTGCAACAATCCTTTTCTCTTCGGGGTTTTCGATCCTCTTCCCTTCTGAATAGCATCTAATACTGACAGTCGAACGTGTGTGGGTGCGAGCTTTTGTCAGCACACTTCGGTCAGAGCAGATTCCTTGCCGGAGACCAAATCCACGGCCCGTTCCAAGGTGATTTTTCCTGTCCTGTTCAATGTTTCGAGCATGGCGGAAGTGAGGAGGTGGGGATGCGCAGAGAATTCCTGGGATTGGAAATAGGCGGATTGCGGGACATATCGCACAAAGAACTCATCGCTGATCTGAAGAGAGGCAAAGGTGGCTGATCCTTCCCGCGTGATCGCATCGGTGACACGCAGTTGCTTTTCCTCCAGGGCGACTGATCGCTCGAAGGTGACGCCGGATTTTTTCTTGGTGAAGACCAAAACTTTTCGGATGAGTCCCTTGATGTGGTAGGCGAGCGTGGAATTCCATCCGAACATTAACATGAAGAGTACGAATACGATCCGCGACAGAGGGGTAAAGATTTTGCTGCTCGGCACAGCATGGAGCATCCCCTTCACCGCAAAACTATTCTCATCGTGTGTGAATGTGTACGCAGGATCGATCCATTGTGATGTGAGGATGCGGTTATCCGCAGTCTTTCCGATGATGCCGCAATCGTTCAGCTGGAGTTCCCGTGTATCTGTTCTGAAGAGTTTCACCACGCCCCCTTTGGCTGCATTGCCGAGGAGATACGTATTGCCTCGCTTACGTATGAAGTACCGTCCTTTCGGGAACACGCGGGAAAAGTCTCCGCGTTCATAGGGGAGAGGAAAAGATGCACGGCGTTCGCCGTAGTCGATGTAGGACTCAAGATGTTCCGGAATGCGATAGAGGAAGTAACGATCGGACTGGATTTCTGCCGGGACGATCTTTCCGTCGCGCAAACTTTCCAGTAATGCATCCGCAACACGACCTGCCAGCGGCATATCCGGCGCCAGCAACTCGCAACCGTGGGAGTAGAAGTGCAGGGTCTGACGGCTCCCCATACTTCCCGCATAAAATCCATTGGGATAGACAAAGTAACTAAGAAAATCCACCGCTTCTTCCATAACCTTCTTCAGGCGCGGGTCATGATTCAGCTTATAAACCTTCCCAAGAAAGCTCACCGTTGCGGAGAGGTACCCGATGTCTGCGCCGTCGTATTCCAAGCTCCATCCTTCCGACGTGTGATACGAGAGAAAATCTGAAAGCTTATGCTCGTATCCCTCGAGCAGAGCAGGTTCCTGAAGTACGTGGTAGGTGTAGTACACCGGGAGGACGGCCATCGCATGGTGGTTTGCCAATACTCCGTTTTCATCCCACTTGATGATGTACTGCGCCGCCTTCCGGCATGCAACGAAGAACTCATCCTTAAACTGTTCCGGGAATTCCCCGTTTTCTGAAAGCAGTAAATAGCTTTTCATCATGGCGTACAGCAGAAATCCCGTGGGTCCCGTCCAGCCGTGCTCATTGGGATAAAACTCATCGAAGGATCCGTCGCGGTGTTGAATCTTTGTCCAGAAGCGCATGCCGGCAAGCGACCATTCCCGAATTTTTTCCTGTCGATAGAAAATGTTGCCTGGCATTTCAGTCGTGTAGGCTAATATCAGAGACAGAACGCCATACTGCGGCAGGGCATCCGGAAAGTCCGATGTCTTGTCCAACCAGTAGGTGCGTTTGAAGCAGCCGTATGTCGGCGAATAGGGAGTACGGTCCTGCAGGCCGAGCAAGCGTGGGATCTGGGAGAGTGCTTTCTCTGCGTACACTGAACGGAGGTCAGACATGGTCGTGAGAGAAGAAGAGAGCGTGGCTACGCTACCTGTTCTCGCATCGACTTTCTACCTGCCATCTCTCTTTTCCGAAATGATGATATTCATTGCTCCGCACGGAAGCGGTCGTTCCAGCAGATTGAGGAACGGAAGGAGCCTTTCCGCAAACGGGAACCGATTGGGCGTGAGCGCTCCCCAAGAGACGGCAGTGAGGACACGAAGCCCCGCATCTTCTGCAAGCTTCCTGCAGTAACTCAAAGAAAAATCCAGTCCACCACGTTCTTCTTTCTTCCAGATGCTCAGTGCGGCCATGAGAGGGTTCCATCGGTTCGGCTCGCAGATGATCACATACTTTCCGGAGACTCTTGCCATTTCCCGCACGACTGTCAGACGATTATCATATGGGATGTGATGCAGGACCGCATTGCAGAAGGCAATATCGAATGAATGGTCGGGAAAGTTGAGCGCGCGCGCGTCCATCACCAGTTTTCGCCTGACGGGATTCTGTTCAAGAATCACTTCCGAATAATCCACTGCGGTCGTTTCCCCCCATTCCTGAAGCCAGTAACTGAAGTATCCGTTGCCGGCTCCGATATCCACAATACTGGGTTTTTCAATGAGCGAGCATACTTTCTTCATATACGTGATTTTCGGCGTCACGAATGCCTGAATAACAGGATGAGAGGGGTGGCGTCTTTTTCGCTGTTCCTCGCTTGTCCAATATTGGGTTTGCACGTTATCGAAAGATGATTTTTCCATAGGAAAAGATGAAAAATTAGACGAACTTCGAGCTCACGCAAACGTCGCCGCTGAGTTTGGCAGGAACGTCTTCGCTCATCGTGTCAGCAGACACGTTTTCACGTTCTATGGGGTTCCAGATTCGGCGAATCATAGAAGTCCATGATATCAAACATGATTCTGCGCGTCTTGCAGAAAAGAAATGATTTATAGGATGGTCGGGGATTTCGCTCATGAAGAGCGCACGATACATCTTGAGTGTGTGCATCTGAATATGGAAAGTGAGCTCCACGCACTTTCCTGGGGAAGACCGGACACCAAAAGTATTTGAGCGGCAATGGAAGGACGCAGCCAGTGGGATGAGCAGGTCGCATGATGCTCCCGTCACGGCATGTTGGACTTATCAGAAATTCCAGTGCCCCCGTGGTTCGCCAAAATTAAGTCAGGATCGCATGTAAGAGCTACGTTTTGGGAGTGTGCAGGGAGCGACGATATTCGTGATTTTTTGGATTGAAAGCTCTCACACTAATGGGGTTTCAGCGGGGGGTGAAACCATGCATAGAGACCCATGAGAGATCCGATAAATGTCAAAAGGAAAATTGTGGCAGTGAAGGCGATACTGGTTTCCGTGGGTATGTGATAGCGCAGGAACATAACGGCCACGAAAGCGTCTCTCGTGCCAAGACCGGCAGGCGCAATGGGCATTATGCTGATGATTCCGGCTAAGGTCATGATGCTGAAAAAGGGCACAAGCGGGAGATCGAGCGCGAAACCCTGCCGGAGGATCGCCAGTTGCACGAAGTAAAATCCCCAAGAGACCATGGTCAGAAGGGTGAGTGAAGAATTGGATCGGAGCGTGGAATACACCACGGGGAACATGGAGGATATTTTTCCTCGGTATAGAACGAGCAGGAGTCCCATTATGGCAAGGGTTCCGGCGATCATTGCTGCGAGGGGCCATGACCACAGTATTCCGATGGCTACGACACTCACTATGCCGATGCAGCCGATATCGAAGATCCGATCAAGCACGGTCAGCAGCACGCCTCTTCGAACGGTGATGCCTTGTTGGGTGAGAAAGGGGATTCTTGCCGCCTCTCCAATTCTGCCAGGAGTGATCATTCCCAAGAATATTCCGGCATAGTACATTCGCAGGGATTCTGCAAAGGGGACGCGGCTGCCCATGGAACGTGTGAGGATATGCCAGCGGATGGAACGAAGGGTGTAGATGACAGGAAACAGGAGCAGCGTTCCCACAAGAAAACGCGGCGGAACCTCGCTCAATGTTCTGATGATCAGATGAATATCTGTCGTGGTCAGAACCCAAGCAAACAGGAACACTCCAATAATTTGCATGCCGTGCCTGACAATGCGCATGTGCACGCTTACAGGGGAGGGCGCAGACCGATTGACCAGCCGAATGCTGAGTCATGATCTGCGAGGAAATCAAAAAAGAACGTTAAGCCGGTAAGCATGATTATGAGTAAGGCGCTCTTGTTGGTCGGGCTGTCTGTCAGGGGAATTATGTATGCCAAATCCGCAACTGTCAGTGCGGCAAAGAAAAAAACTGCAAGGATCACAATAGGAAATTTCACACTGTCATCCTAGGGGTGTTCGGTGCTCTTTCCAACTCATTTCCCCTGAGGAAAACATTCTTTTCTTGAGAGAAAGAAAGGAAGTATGACTGAGGGATTCTTTCAGTGATGAGGGATGGAGAGTATGCTTCAGACGTGCGTATTCGTTTAGGATCTCCTTTTTGGCATCTGGTATTTCTTTGCATCTTTGCCGTGTTCATGATGGGGATTTGGATGATCCCTGTTCTTTTTGCGGGATTCCCCTTCATTCTCCCCTTTGACGTATCCGATGCAAAAGCATTTGCGATGAGCGGCTTCCTGAAGGACCCCGTTAATCCTCTCGTGACGCTTTTCTTATGGTCGTTGCACCCCCTCATTGCATGGTCCAACGTTGTTGGCTGGTCGGCTGTGAGTGCGGGGACAATGGCTGCCGCGCTCCTGCCTTTCTGGTGGATGGTCCGTCGGCTTTTTGGGGTCACGGTGGCATGGATGGCGGTTGTCCTACTGTCTTTTATGCCACTCTACTGGACCGAGGCCGTGTTAAGTGCGGCCTATCCCCTTGCATTCTTTTTCCTCTTTCTTGGTTTTGCATTCATTCTCTCTTTTTTTGAGAGACATCGAGTTCTCACGGTCATCCTTTTTGGATTCTGTATGGGGATGGTTCTCAACAGCGCACATGCATTCCTCCTCTTCCTGCCGTGGATCGTTGTGATGTACTTTTTATTCCTGCGTCGTACGTGGAAACGTACGTTTGTTGAATTGGGGCTTTTCGGTATTTCCCTTTTCATCACGGTTGTACTCCCGTTGTTCCCCAACGCACTACGACCGGGCCTGACGCCTACACAACGCGTTTTGGCTATACTCCCTTCTGCTGAGGCGCATGCCCCCGGAACGGGGCATCTCTATCCGGACGAGTAGACGTACATTTTTTTAAGGAAAGAGTATGAACAACAGCTCGTTCAACGCGATACAAACGCGCCGCTCTTCGCACGTCTTCAGGATCGGTACATGTTGAAAGTTTTCGGCATTGGGGATCGAAGTCTCCTTGGAGGCGTGACGAGTGGAATGTGGTTGTTCCTCAATACATTGCCACAGCTTTTTCTGCAGGATTACATCGGAGGAATTTTCCTCTGGCTCTTCATTATCCCTGGGGTCATCGTACTCTGGCAGCAAAAAAACCGACGCTTGCTTCTTCTCTCGGTGGTGGGTCTCTGGCTCTCGATGGAGTTCTTTCTCCGATTCATCCTGCACTACGGCCGTGTGCATCTCATGGACTGGGGGTGGGCTTTGCCCATCGTTGCCGCTGTTGGCATTATCGCGCTGGCGGACATGCTCCATCAGCGTTGGAGGCACATTCCCGCGCTCCTCTTTTCTGTGCTGATGACATTCATCATTGTCGGACAAATGGGACAAGCGAACCGGAAATTATTTGCTTTGCGGTATTCACACTCATTTGTCCCTTCAGCCTATGCCGCTGCACAGGCGTTGGCCCAACTCCCGGTTCATGCGGTGATCGCCCGCCCCAACCATCTGGAACTCCTCTTTTTTTCGGATCGCGAAGCCATTGAGATCGCCAATCAGACAATTGAATACCTGGCACAGCGTGGCAAAGTGCGTGAGCCCTTTGATTACTATCATGTGACACATATTATTGGTTATGACAACGACACAGCCGCTCTTATTACCAATGCAGTCCCTGCCATCAAAAATGTGGAAATATCACCCTCAAAGGATTCGATGATCGTACTCTCGCCAATGGTGAAATACCTGCTGAACACTATTCGCTAAAGTTCCGTTTCGGCCGATTGATCGTGAAAGAGAGAAAGATATCGGTCAGCACATCTCTCCACGGAGAATTCTTCCAATGTTTTCCTTCTGCCGGCCTCTCCCATGTGTCGTGCAAGGTCCGGATTCTGCAGGATCGTGAGAATGGCATGAGCGAAGGCCGTTGGGTCGTCAGGATGAATGACGAACCCTGTTTTTCCATCGGAGACTATCTCAGGGATTCCCCCGAAGATTGAGCCAATCACCGGTTTGCCCGCTGCCATTGCTTCGATGTTCATGAGATTGAATGCATCGAGATAGAGCGAGGGGGTTGTTACGGCATCCGCAACGGCATATGTAAGAGGCATGTCTTCGTACGGTATCCATCCGGGGAGACAAAGTGATTTTCTTATGGGGGCATATTTCTCTTGTGAGAGAAAATCGCCATCTACTCTGCCCACGATCAAAAGATGCGCCTCCGGCAGTTTTTTTATGACCAGCTTCCATGCAGAGAGAACGGCCAGGAGACCTTTGTCCGCGTTGATCCGTCCGCCGTAGAGAAGAGTCGGACCACGGAGCCCCCATTGCTCTTTGAGTTTACCGGTGAGGTCCTGAGGCGGAGGCGAAGACGCAGGCACTCCATTGTAAATGACTGTATTGCTCTCAATTCCATTGATGCGAAGAAATGTCTGCAAGGCACGGCTGATGGAAATTACCGTTGTTCCTGTTTGTCGTATGATCCGGTGAATCATGGCATTTCTGAAAGGCCAATATTTCCTTCCTGCGCTGAGCGCATGATGCCAGAAGTGCATGTGAAAAGGTTCGTTCTTGAGTGCTGCGCTGAGGTACTCCTTCTGATTCACTCGTTGGAAAGACACAAGAAATGTGTCATGCGCCGTGAGGAAGATACGAGGGGTGAATTCCCGTGCAATGCGGAGACTTTCGTAAGTGAGATATGTATGGACATTGTGCGCGTGAATGACATCTGGCTGGCATTCTCTAATGAGGGCACGGAGGTGCTCTGCAAAATACGGACGTCCAATCACATGCCTGTGCCGCTTCTGCAGGTCATAGCGGACAAGAATGCTGATGGTTAGTCCCGTTTTGTCCGTTCGTCGTTCCTCCATGCCGCTTGCTGTGTCCTGGTGTGTAGTGATGAGGGTGACATGATGTCCGCGGCGTGCATATTCCCTTCGCAGTGTTTCCACAACCACTGCCGCTCCTCCGCGGGCAGAGGGAAGAGCGTCGTCATTGAGAAGGAGTATGCGCATCGAAGCCTAGGGTACATTATTTACAGTCTTCTCATCTTGTTTTTCAAGAGGTGTTTCTCTAGCGTCTCCTTGTTCTATGCCCCACAGAGGCGATCACGTCATCGGGAAAATTCTGCGCCTCCTGCGCGAGATCCGCATTCATCCGGCGTATTTACTCATCCCCATTACCCTTTCGCTCTGTACGGCGGCGTTTGAGGGCATTGGCATGGGGTTACTCATTCCCATTCTAAACGGATTCCTTCAGAAGAGCTTCGCCTTCCTCCTCAGCGCCCCATACATCGGTCCACTGGCACAGAAGCTTCCTGCGTCGTTCCTGAACAACGATCGCTTGCTCTTCGGCCTGCTGCTGGCGGGATTCATCGT
The DNA here is from genome assembly GCA_028707875.1 of Candidatus Peribacteraceae bacterium. Taxonomy (GTDB): domain Bacteria; phylum Patescibacteriota; class Gracilibacteria; order Peribacterales; family Peribacteraceae; genus JAQWAC01. The sequence continues at coordinate 11,206 of JAQWAC010000025.1, forward strand.
CGTCTTCATCCTCAAGAACATCTTCCGCTTTCTCTGTGTCGTAAGCGTCGGATTCTTTGCCGAACGATCGCTGCATCACTTGCGCAAGGCGCTCTTCGGAAAGTATCTCAGCTTCGGGAAACTCTTCTTCGACCGTACGAACGTGGGACATCACACCATGCTCCTCACGGATTTCTCGTTCCAGGCACTCCGGCCCCTCCAGACCATCGATTCATTCATCAACGCTCTCTTCTCGTTGATCGTCTACCTCGTAGTGCTCCTCATGATTTCCTGGAAGCTCACGCTCATCGCTCTCCCGCTCTTCGTCCTCCTGCACTACGCCATCCGGACAATGATTCTTACGATCCGGCATCACTCGCTGGAACTCACGCAGCGCGGCAGCGAGATGGGAAAGAAGTCCGTGGAGATCCTCTCCACGATTCCACTCGTGAAGTCCTACCGCACGGAGCACCAGGAGCAACGGCAGTATGCACACATTAGCAATGAGAAAGCCAGTCTGGATTTCCGCGTTCGCTCGTTGCAGGCGCTCATCCTCCCGCTGCAGGAGGTTATCACGCTTCTCGTGGCATCCTCCATTTTCATCGGGGCCATCGTGTGGTTCGGGCGCGAGCAGATTGCATCCGCGCCGGCGCTCGTCGTGTACTTCTATATCGTTCTCAATGCGTCCAGCAAGTTTGGCACCCTCTCAGGCTTCCGCGGAACGCTGGCCGTGGCCTCCGGACCGCTCAATGAGGTACTCAGCATCTTCGCGGAGCAGGGAAAGTTCTTCGTGCGTGGCGGAAGCAGTACCTTCCCCGGCCTGAAGAGCACCATCGAATTCTGCAACCTGTCCTTCGGGTACATGGATGAGCGCGAGGTGCTGAAGAATATCTCCTTCCGCATCCAACGCGGACAGATGGTTGCCATCGTGGGACCCACGGGGGCGGGCAAATCCTCGCTCATCAGTCTGCTCATGCGCTACTACGACTGTCCTCCCGGCTCCATCTTCATTGACGGTACCGATGTGCGATCCTTCACACTCGATTCCTACATCAAACACATCGCGCTCGTCAGTCAGGACACGCTGCTCATCCACGATACGCTCCGCAACAACATCGCGTACGGGCTCACCGATGTTTCGGATGCTGTGGTGCGGGAAGCCGTGGACCGCGCACGCCTCTCCGAACTCGTCGCCAGCATGCCGCAGGGCCTCGACACGCTTATCGGGGATCGTGGCGTCAAACTCTCTGGGGGTGAGAAGCAGCGTGTCTCCATCGCGCGGGCGCTCCTTAAGCAGTCGGAGATCCTCATTCTGGACGAGGCCACGAGTTCCTTGGACAGCAGGACTGAGAAACTCATTCAGGATGCCATCGACGAGGCCGTCCATGAGCGCACCGCCATCGTCATCGCGCACCGCCTTTCCACGATACAGCATGCAAACCGTATTGTTGTCATGGATGAAGGACGTGTTGTGGAAGAGGGAACGCTCCAGGAGCTGCTCGATCGAAAGGGACTCTTCTTTACGCTGTGGGAGGAGCAGAAATTCTAGGGATTCGTGCGACATCCAAAAGGCAATGGCACAAGCCAAAAGGTGACGAACTCCGAAGAACAGGAATTACGCGAGCTTATGCTCAAACACAAACGAACAGAGATCATCAAAAATTGCCGGTGTCGCTCCAACACATGACACTCCCCCCCGCGGATTTCCCGACTCCTCCCACTCATAACGACATCTCCCCCCTGCTTCCGTAAGCATGAGGAAACCGGCGGCGATATCCCACAGACGAAGCCCGCGGAAGAACACGCCGTCATTCCAGCCAAGAAGCACATCACCGATCGCACGCGCCGCACACCCGTAATTTTCCATGGAAGTGCAGTCGGGCATGTTCACTCGCAGAACGCCGGAAGCATCGGGGCATGCTCGACGCGTGATATTTGAACAAAGAATCGCATCCTTCATGCCGACAGTTTTACGCAGACGCACAGGTTGTCCGTTGGCAAAAGCGCCCTGTCCTTTGGCAGCGGTGAAGCGCTCTCCCCGCATCGGCAGCACCATGCAGCCAGTGAGTAATTCATCTCCTTTCATAACAGCTACAATTGTGCCAAAACTATCTTTTCCACGAATGAAGTTATTCGTTCCATCAAGAGGATCCACAACCCAGAGGTAAGGAGATTGGGAATCGCCATATTTGTCTGCTCCTTCTTCCTCAGCCAAAATCCGATGCGTCGGAAACGATCGGGTAATCATGTCGGTGATGCATTTTTGAGCGGCAAGATCACATGCGGTCACCGGATCATGCGGTGTCCCTTTCCAGCGAACTGCCAGATCATGACCTGCTGAAGACTGCATACGCATAAATTCCTCTCGCAACAAAGATGCAGCGGCATCAGCCGCCGCTTCGGCCACCGAAAGCAATTGGGGGAGAGAGGCATCCGTCATGGTTATCGCCGGTGAAGGAGAAGCTGCCGCACGCGATCATTGATTGCCGCCGTTTGTTGACGCGAATGCGCTGCCGCATTCCGGATCTTCCGTGTGGCATCATCGGGATGAGCAAGCGCGCCGGCAGCCTTTGCAAAGACCTGCTCTTCCACATCTGCCCCGAACACATCCACTCCGAGATCTCCGAGGCCGATATTCTCCAGAAAAGCGGATACCCGATTCTGCGAAACCAGCGGGATAACCGGAATGCCCAAGCCGATTGCCGGTGAGAGCGAATGGATCCTCATACTCATCGCAAGGTCCGCCCTGGCGTAACGACCGTAAAAATACGGCGCCTTCGGCACCGGCAGCAATCCCGTTGAGAGTGTGCGCTGGTGCACGATTTTCGGAGGTAACAAATCAAGAAGCTGCGCAATGATCTTGTAATCGTCAAAGGCATGCGGGCAGAGAACAAAGTTGACATCAAAAGCCTCTGCAATGCGCTCCAGCGCTTTTGCGAAAGACTCAAGGAATTTTGTTTTTCCCGCGGCATCGGGAAAACGATCCGATTCGTCTTCGTTATTGATGGAAAGCAGAATATTTTTCCGAACTGAAGAAAATTCCGGATAGTCGTGCTCCTCCACAGGAACATACATACCGGGATCGGGAACCGGCACAATCCTGTCGGAACGAAGTCCAAGGAGTGATTCCAGGAATTCCTTGGTGCCGTCATTGCGCACACCAAAGAAAATCCGGGGAGTCTCAATAATGTAACGCACCGTCTCCCGAAGTTTTTCTACATTGTGATAGGTCGCCTTTGGCCAGAAGCGATAGGAATTCCCGTAGAAGATGACGGGTACTCGGATGTGTGTCCACAATGAAAGCGGAAGATTAAATCGCATGCCCGCCTCGGTCAGATGGGGACGTCCGTTGAATGTCACCGCACCGCCGACCAGGAGTCCGTCGTGCGCATTGACCAGATCGACGAAGCCGGCATCGAACTTCCGCGCACCAAACGTATTCTCAATCACATACTCATCCCAGGGTTCCGGAGTGAATTGCAGGTCCTTTCCCAAATCTTCACGCAGAACCCTCTCCGTCCCGAAGGCAAGAGCACCGTTGCCGATATTGGTACTGCGCCAATTCTGAAGATGAAGGAGCTTCATGGGGATTTTCGCTTATGCAAGAGCGCTTCAGCTTGACTGAGCTGTTCCTGTTCGTCAATTTCGATGCACTTCTCCGCATTCATGACATAACCACCGATGCGTTTTCCCCAGAGATTGCCGCGTTTGATGAATCGTGCACGTGTGGCATAGACGAGGCCGACCGACAGATAGTATGGAGGCACTTCCTGTGCGGGCTTGCCGACAAAATCGGGGAACAGCGGAGTGACGGATTTTCCGTGTGCATCTTTCATCGTCCACATGGCCTTGCAGGAAGGATGCCGGATGGGGCCGGCGAGTGTTCGCACCGAGTCCAGTTTTTCTTTGATGAGAAACCTCACAACATTGTCGATGTCCCTTCCCGTTCTCAGGGGGGTATCCGGCGGCAGTAACACGATGATTTCCGGTTGCCATGTGCGATGCCGTCTCAGCCACTCCAGAGCGTGCCGCACGTAGGCGATATCCCGTGAGGAATCTTGTGCATATTTGCGTGGACGCAGAAAAGGAACATCTGCCCCGAGCGACTTTGCCACAGCGGCAATCTCAGGATCATCCGTGGAAACGATGCATGCATCCAGCATGCGCGATTCCTGCGCGGCATGAATGGCGTACGAGAGAAGCGGTTTGCCGGCGAGGAGCGCAAGATTCTTCCGTGGAACCCGCTTGGACCCCCCACGCGCCGGAATGATGCCGAGCACACGAATGTTTCTGGTCATGACGCAATCGGGAGAAAAGTGTCACAAATGGATGGCAGGTGAAGCGCCTCCTGCCCCGGCTTTCCCCTCCGCAAGCATATTCTCCACCGCCAGTGTCAAAATGTGACCAAGGAAGATGTGCGCCTCCTGAATGCGAGGGGTATGCGTTGAGGGAACGGCAAGCGAAACCTGCACAAGCGACTTGAGCGCCCCTCCGCTCCCGCTGAAACCGATGGTCTTCGCCCCGAGTGCTTTTGCCGCCTTCATGCCTTTCAGAACATTCTCCGAATCCCCGCTGGTGGAAAAACCGATGACGACATCTTTCCCCGTGACCAGAGCACGAACCTGTCTCTCAAAGATCGTCGAAAATGCGTAGTCGTTTCCTACAGCGGTCAGGACGGACGTGTTGGTGGTGAGAGAGATGGCGGGAAGAGGGTCCCTCTCTCTGTCAAATCGCCCGACAAATTCCGCCGCGATGTGCTGGGAATCGGCTGCTGAACCGCCGTTGCCGAAAAGCACGATCTTTCCTCCGTTCCGGAGAGCATTCGCACAATGAGTTGCTGCCGCCTCAAGCGCCGGAGCAAGCTTCTCAAGTTCTGAATGGAGACTCACCGCCTCCGTTATCTCCTGTTTTAGAATCGCTGTTATGGAAGGAAACATAGTTGCTTGGAATAGAGCCATATTGTACATTGCCACTGCTATGAAAAAAGAGAAAATCGGCCTCGGAAGCCGCAAAATCGGGGAGGGGGAAGCCTGTTATGTGATCGCGGAAATCGGCATCAATCACAATGGCAGCATCGATCTGGCGAAACGACTCATCGATGCGTCGATCGATGCCGGTGCCGATGCGGTGAAGTTTCAGAAGAGAACCATTCCAACGGTGTACACCCCCGAAGAACTGTGCAAGCCGCGGGAAGTGCCGGCCGATATTATCGAGAAGGCATTGGAACGTGGCGTTCTCCCGCAGGAAAATGTCCAGCGACTTCGTGCCTCCCGTCTCACCGAGACAACGAACGGCGATCTGAAGTGGGCGCTGGAGTTTTCCGCGAAGGAATATGCGGAGATCGACAGTTACTGCAAAACAAAGAAAATCGTCTGGTTCGGATCGCCGTGGGATGAGGAAAGCGCGGAGTTCCTGTCGCAATTCAATCCCCCCGCCTACAAGATTGCTTCGGCAAGTCTGACTGACGAACGTCTGTTGCGGTTCGTTCGTTCAAAGGGCAAGCCTGTCATCCTCTCAACCGGTATGAGCACGACAGAAGAGGTGGACACAGCCGTGGAAATTCTGGGGAAAGAGGATCTCCTTCTGATGCACTGTGTCTCCACCTACCCCGCGGAACTTCGCGAGATCAATCTGAGCCTCATTCAAACATTGCGAAGCCGGTATGAGGTCCTCGTCGGATACAGCGGTCATGAACGAGGCGTGTACACGTCGCTGTGTGCGGTGGTGCTCGGCGCCGTTGCGGTGGAACGTCATATCACCCTCGATCGTTCCCTCTGGGGATCGGATCAGGCCGCCAGTCTCGAACCGAAGGGTCTCGCCCTGCTCACGCAGGAAATCCGCAATTTCGAACAGGCCAGAGGTGACGGCGTCAAAATTGTCCTTGAATCCGAAAAGCCGATCCAGAAAAAATTACGCAGAACTCCTGTAACAACCGCATGACGAACGATGTCTTCTCCATTCAGGGGGCGGTGATCATCATCACGGGGGGAAATGGATTTCTGGGAACTCAATGGACGAAGTATCTGCAGAAACATGGAGCACATGTGGTGGCGTTCGACTTGCAACAGGACCCACCGGTGGATATCACCGATGAATCTGCGACGAAGCGTGCAGTCGCAGACGTCATGAAGAAACACGGTAAAATCGACGGACTCATCCATGCCGCCGCCATGGATGCGGTGCCGGGAAGCCCTCAATCGGCACAGCAGTTTTCTCCGTACGAGAAGTTCCCCCTGGAACTGTGGGAGAAAGAAATGCGCGTGAACCTGACGGCTGCCCACCTCGTGACACAGTGCGTGGCACCGGCAATGATGCGCGCGCGGCGTGGTTCGATCATTTTCGTCTCCTCCGAGCTGGGACTCATTGCCCCGCAAAATCACATCTATGAGGCGGGTAAGTTCAAAGATATCGCCTACATTTCCTCAAAGGCGGGCATTGTGGGCCTGATGCGAGGTTGGGCGTCGTATCTGGGTTCCTGCGGAATCCGCGTGAATGCAATTGCACCCGGAGGCATGTATCACGGTCATACGCCGGAATTTGCGAAGAAGTATGGCTCGCTCAACATGCTCGGCCGCATGGCAAACGAAGAGGAATACAACGGTGCCATCACTTTCCTTCTTTCCGACGCCTCTTCCTTCATGACCGGATCGACTCTGGTCATCGATGGCGGTCGCACGGCATGGTAATCGCATGCGCTTTCTCCTCTGTGGCATCGGCTCCATCGGCCAGAGGCATTACAGAAACCTCCGGTCACTCGGACAAGACGTAGCCATTCTGCGTTCCGGGAAAAATACTGGTTATAACCGGAAATTTCTCGATGATTTTTTTGAAGGGGAGAAACGGGAAGGGCATCCCGTTGTTGAGTTTCACGATTTCCGGGAGGCGCTCTCCACATTTGATCCGCAGGCGGTTTGCGTCACGACCCCCAACGCCCATCATCTGGAAACGGCATTGCAGGCGGCAAGGGCGGGGAAGCATCTCTTCATAGAAAAACCCGTTGCAACTTCCATGGACGGAGTGCAGGAATTGAATGATCTCGCCCGGAAGAAGCATCTCATTGTCTCCGTTGGTTATAATCTCCGTTTCCATCCGCTCCTGAAAAAGATGAAAGAACTTATGGAAGCAGGTGCCATCGGGAAGGCGCTGTCGGCTCACGTGGAAATGGGGGAGAATATCGAGGACTGGCATCCGTGGGAGGACTACACATCATCGTACGGACCATGGCGTGAAAAAGGCGGAGGAGCGGTGTTCTGCTTCAGTCATGATATCGATTACCTCTATTGGTTCCTCGGAATGCCGGAGAAGATTCTCGCTGTGGGCGGCAAGATGACGCCGCTCAAGGGGGATGCCGAGGATATGGTGAAATCCCTCTGGACGTTTCCCGGCGGGGCCATCGCCTCGATGCATCTTGATTATTGGCAGCGACCGCGTCGTCGAAGTTTTAGTCTCATCGGAACGGAGGGGTCGCTGCTGTGGGATTACGAGGCAAAAACTCTGGTATTTTCTTCCCGAAAACAGGGTGAGGATGCACAGGAATGGAATCTGCCAAACTTCGAGCGCAATGATATGTTCGTGGAGGAAATGCGGAATTATATCAATGCGGTGGAAAAGAAAACGGCACCTGCGGTCAGTCTTCCTGAAGGAATGGATGTGTTGCGCATCTGTCTGAACATTCGTGAACAAATACTCCATTGAGTCTTTTGGAATGCATCAGTGGTTCTATATGATGACCCCCATGGATCATTCTTCCGCCACCCGTCCCCCCATACGTGCAATTGTGGCGCGATTCTCCGACCATATGTCGATGAAAGTTCTCGGGGAAGTTTTGCGCAACCATCCTTTTGAATTTCGGGCAGTGATTACGTCCAAATTGCTGCTCCCAGTTCCTGCGGAACGAAAGGGTAACACGCAGGAATGGTTTGACTCCGGAAACATCCGTACATGCCAGTATGACGGTGTGCGCTGGAATAACCTCGCCCCACTCGATGAAAAGATTTTAGATAGGATGTGCGATGCGGAAACGGTATTCATGG
>JAQWAC010000026.1 GCA_028707875.1 Candidatus Peribacteraceae bacterium
GCACAGTTCCATCATCCGCGGGGACGAAACGGAGCCCTGCATCTCCGCCGCCTCCATCATCGCCAAGGTGACCCGCGACCGTCTCATGATCGAGTACCACGGAAAATTCCCCCGCTACGGTTTCGACGTACACAAGGGATACGGCGTGCCGATGCACTTCGAGACCATTCGCGCGCACGGTCCCTGCATGCTTCACAGAAAATCATTTCTCAAATCTGTTCTGTCCTCCGAGAGCAAGCCTCTGCGTATTGCCTGAAACCGAAGCAATCAAGATTCCGGTACTCCGATAGTCTGCTGTTCCAATATTCCTCTTCGACGAATCCACAACCAAAGAAAAATCCCCGTCAGAAAAATCGGAATGGTGTACAGCTGCCCGCGGGTGAGCATGATTCCAAAGAATTCAACAGTCGGGTAATCCTGTACGCGCACGTACTCCACGAGAAACCGGAGAACGCCGTAGAGTATCAGAAAGAGCGCCAACGTTTTGCCGGGACGGCCCGCCTGACGCGTACGACGCAGCTGCAGAAAGCAAACGAGAGCGATGAAGAGATCTTTTGCAACGGCGTAGAGTTGTGCCGGATGCCGCAGACCCGGAAAACCGTGAACGGAGACCGCCCACGGAACCGACGTCACGGTGCCAAAGAGTTCCTGATTGATGTAATTGCCGATACGACCGAGTGCGAGGCCGATCGCCGTCGGAACGATCAGGAGATCGAGAAGCGGAAGGAGAGGAATGCGCTTCTGTCTGGAAACGATCAACATGGCGATGCCAACGCCCAGAAATCCCCCGTGGGAGGACATGCCTCCTTTCCAGACTTTGAGGATTTCGAGGGGGGAGGAGAAGTAGAACGGAAGATCGTAGAACAGGACATAGCCCAACCTTCCTCCGATCAGCACACCGAGAACCGCCCCCGTGAGAACGCCCGACCAATCATCCGTCGTAAGCGCAAGATGACGGTAACGCTGGAGGCGCGGCAAAAGAACGAGTGCCAGCAGGAAGGCCAGCAGATACATGATGCCGTACCAGTGCACGGAAAAACCGAAGAGCGAGAGTGCGACTGTCCGCGAAGGGAAAAAGGAAACCACGAGGGAAGTATACACGCCGAACGCATGACGGGCTCCATGCTTCCCTGCACGATTTTTTCTCTTCGTTCTTATTTCCTCTTCGCAATGATCACCAGACGATCTTTCACCGTGCCGACAGGATAGCAGGTGATCAGTTTCAGCAGGCTTTCGTCCTTCTGCTGGGCAAGAATCGTTGTATCACTCGGAGACACGACCATGGTATCAGCCACCTCGTAGGTCACGGAAGTTGTCCCGAAGCGCACAGTGATCTCCGCACCCACTTTCAGATCTGGAAGCATTTCAAATATCTTCCCGAATGAGTGTGCTGCGGCACGTTGGTCGGGCGGACTCGAGTGACCCGCAATGATGAGCGTCCCCTGCTCGCCCGGAGGAACCGCGTGCGGATAGGTGACCACTCCGTAACTCAACCCCACCTGCATCTGCTGTTCCAGAAGATCCCAATTGCCCGCATCCCAGTACTTCCGATCCGGCACAAACACGGGAGCACGCACGGAGAGCGAGGGAATGGACAGCTCATACCGCTGCGTGAGACCCCACTGGGTGAGTTCCTCACTCGCCTCTTTCCTGTGTCGTACGCCGGAAGAAGACACTTCCCCGCCCCCGTCATCGGCTGCGACAGGATGGAACGGCGTCTGCTCCGCTTCCCTTCCGGCAAAGACCCGCGTCCACAGCACAAGAGAAAGGAAGAGGGCAACACAGGCCAGAAAGTACGCAATGAATACTCTTTGGTTCTTTTGTGTCATTTGTATCATTATATAATAATTTTAGTGTTATATCAACTATCTCAAAATGACCGTTCCTCTACACTCCATGAACCTTATGCGCATTCTCGGACTTGAAACATCGTGCGATGAAACATCCGCAGCCATCGTGGAAAACGGCACGCGCGTCCTCGGGATCGTCATTGCCTCCTCACGCGACGCCTTCGCCCGGTCCGGCGGGGTCATCCCCGAATATGCCGCCCGCGAACAACTCGCATCCATCCATCCCGTCATCGATCAGGCGCTGCAGGCTGCGGGGATGGGACACGAAGATCTTGATGCCATCGCCGTCACCCGCGGCCCCGGACTTCTGGGCTCGCTCCTCGTCGGCACGGTTACGGCGCGCGCACTGGCCGCACTGTGGAAGAAACCGTTGATCGGCGTGCACCACACCCTCGGCCACCTGAGTTCCACGTGGCTCGACTGTCCGGATGCACCGCTCTTTCCCATCCTCACCCTCTCGGCCTCCGGCGGTCATACGGAGCTGTGGCTTCGCACGGCACACACGAAGGGACGGCTGCTCGGTCGCACACGTGATGACGCCGCGGGAGAAGCCTTCGACAAGGGCGCGAGCCTGCTGGGTCTCCCCTACCCCGGCGGCCCCGCCATCGGGCGACTCGCGGAGAGCGGCAACCCGTCGACATTCGCCTTCCCCCTCCCCCTTGCGCACGAAGAGACGCTCGACTTCAGTTTCTCGGGACTCAAGACGTCCCTGAAGTATACGATGCGCGATCTCACCCCCGATCAACGCGCTCGCCCCTCGCTCCTTGCCGACCTCGCCGCCTCGTACCAGAACGCTCTCTGCATGCACCTCGTTGATCGGATGAAACACGCACTCGAACAGTATCCAGATGTGACGGAGATCCACGCCACGGGAGGAGTGGCGGCCAATACACATCTCCGCGCCCTCCTGACGAAATCATTCCCCGGCCGCGCGGTGCGCTTCCCGCAAAAAATTGTCTACTGCACCGATAACGGTGCCATGATCGCGGCGGCGGCGGAATTCAGTTGCAGCGAACAACAGGAGCGTCTGTCGGCGCCTTTCATGACCTCAGCCTCGCTGCCCCTCGCAGACGCTCTGCGATAATTCGCAGAAATTTGAAATATCCTGTCACGAAGCGATGGGTCTCGTGGGCCCCATCGCTGGAGTGACTCCTATCAGGGAAAAGAGAGCTCATGAGAGAAAAACCGCAGGTTTGTCTCTCATGAATGTTATCCCCCCATCGCCGGCAGGATGGCAGTGAGGACCATCCCGACGATGCCGATGATCGCAAGAACGCGGATGAGGTTCTTCTTTCTCATGGCTCAACGATAACGGAAAGCGGATCGGACTGGGAAGTATTTTCCCCGTCTTTAAGAATCAATATCACGCTATACGTTCCTGATTTCTGGAAATCGTGCGTCGGATTCTTGAGCGGACTCTTCCACCCGTCCCCGAAATCCCATTCAAAGACGGTATCGGCCCCCACCGTCGAACAATCGCTGGAGAAACGCACGCCCAACGGGGCCTTGCCCTCCGTGCGGCTTGCGGAGATGCAGGAATCGATGACCGGCGCTCGCACAACGATTGTCTTCGAGGCATCGAATTGCTTTCCGCTCGTCGTATACACCTTCACCTGCACGGTATACGTCCCGGGCCGGCGATAGACGTGGGTCACCTGAGCCCCTCGTTGCTGCGCACCCGTATCCTTCTCATCGCCGAATACCCATTCAAACCCGCTAATTTCTTCATTCGGTATGAAGGACTCCGATGCATCGAATCGCACGGTCAGAGGAGCAACGCCGCCTTCGGGGTCCATGCGAATGGCCACCGTCGATGAGGGCGGTTTGACCTCCACCGTAATGGGCTTGCGCATGACACGGTTATCCGGATCCTGTGCGATGAGCGTGAGCGTGTACGTTCCCTCGCGACGGTACACCGCATGAACGGACCCCTTCGTGGATCCGACGGTGGTCGCTTCCGGTGCTTCCCACATGAAATCGATGAGCGGCATGGTGGTGCGCGGCTTCAAATCGACGACGACCGGAACCTCTCCGCTGATGCGATTCCCGTTCACGTCGGGAGTTCCGATGAACTCGAGATCAGGAAGCGTCAGCTCCGGCACCACCCGCACCACCTTGGTGATCTTCGCGACTTTTCCGTTCTCCGCACGAAGCTCGGCAACAGCCGAGAAGACACCCTCCTTCGTGTAGGTATGTCCTGCGCGATCGCCGCGCGCATCGGAGCCGTCCCCGAAATTCCAAAGAATGACCCGGAGAGGCTCCTTCGTCTCCGTGCGGAAAACGACCCCAAGCGGAGACGGACCGATGAGATTTTCCGGATCTGTCTTCACCGTCGCTTCGAAGGGAAGAGGAACGGACTTGATCACGTTGAGCACGCGTTCATAGGTGTGTTGAGAATTATTCGCAAGCTTCACAACCACCACCACTTTGGTCGAACCGTCTGCATAGAACGTGTGCACCACATCAGGATTCTTCGTGGCAAGATCCACTTCGCCGTTCCCGTCAAAATCCCAGTACGCCTGCACCAGATCTTCGGGCTTGGTGAGAAGCTGCGCCACACTCAGGCGGGTCATCTCATCGACGATGGGTGGATTGGGATCCACCGCAAAAACCGCCTGCAGGATCGTGATCCGCTTGGTGATCGTGCGCGTTCCCCCGCCTTTGAGCTGAATCGTGAGGATCATGTTGTAGACCCCGACACGGTCATACGATGCGGAGATCACCGGATCGAGTGTCTGATCATTCATTTTCCCGTCGCCCTCGAAATCCCAGGAAAACTTTTCCGGGACCAGATTCTTCCTCTTGAGAATCTCCACCGCATCCGCGGCGCTGAACGTGGCGGTCAGCGGGGCGACAAAATCCGCAGCCTTTTCCGGTGAAGTGATTGTCAGCGAGAGGGCTGGCTCTCTCGTGACAAGGAGCGGCACCGCAATGCTCATCGCAATACCGGGGATCATGCCGACGATGATGCGAATCATGGCGATTCTTCTTCTGAAGGTCGGAATCCCGGCCGCCTTGTTGATGCGCATGATCGAGAATGCGGCGATGGCGATGAAGAGCAAGGCTGCCGCCACCGCCCCGAACGTCGCAGCCGGAATGAGGGGATCGTTCACCCCCGTCGGATCGGGAAGAATCGTCAGCAGGTACACGGACCATCCGAGGTAGGCAAGATACGGAATACCCACGATAGTGAGCAAAATCATCTGCAACATCTTCCTCGCGTGTGCCGCCGGATCGTTTGGAGCGGGGACCGGCTTCACCGAAGGAGTGGCAGAGGGTGTCTGCGGCCGCGGGGCGGCAATGCCGTCAACGCCCGGAACGGAGGGGGGGGTGTCGGTCATGATCCGGGAAGAAGAATGGATGATGAAGGTTGTGCCCCTTCAAGAAGCAGTTGTGGAGTGAGCACTTGTGAGTCCTTCGGAGGAAGAATGGGGGGTGCGGCATTGTGATCCGTGAGCGTGACGGAAAAAGACCCGTCCACGATCATGCCGCTTTCCCGTTCCTGCAATCCCGTGAGCTTCCACGAGATGCGACGAATCAGAAATGTCTCCGCATCCACCCACAGTTCCCCGTCGGCAGTGATCTTCAGAAGAAGAGGTGTGATGGTGTCCCGATCGAACGATTCCTTGCGATCACGGGCAATCTGTTCGAGGAACTGGAGAAGTTTCTCCGTATCAATTCCGACCTTGTAGTGGTACGCCTTCCGACCATCCACCTTCGTAAACCCTTCATCGGAAATCACGCGCACCACCTGCGATTGCAATTTCAGAAAACCGGAAGAAGGAGTGAGGCTTCCTCCGGGGACGCCGACCTCATTGCTGCCGGAAGAAAGAAGCCACCATTTTCCCTTCATCAGCTCCAGAAGATCCTTTTTGAACAGATTCTGCTCGGGTTGTGTCGAAAGGGCGTTAAGGTGCAAATACGTCTCATCATTGCCCGTCAGAAACATATCCGCATTCCCGAGAACGTGAAAGGTGTCGCTTCTTTCCGTCGGAGAGACGAGCGCATCAACATCCGCACTGAATTGAATGGCGCTGCCCCCGTCCTGCAGCGTACCGGTGATTTTTGCCTTTCCCGAAGCAGGAAAAACCACATTGCGCACCGTAAAATCCACATTCGACTCGAAATGCGCCGAGAGGAGCGTGTTACTCTTCTCTGCCGCAAGACGCAGCACCTCTTCCGAAGGAAGCCCCTTCTCCGTCGACGTGCCCCCGCACGAAACAAGAATGAGCGATGCGACGAGCGGGAGAAGCAAATACTTCCTCATGCAAATACGTTGGAACAAATTCACGAGACAGTATGCGCGCAGAGTCCCCTTCCCGCAATTCCCACCGAAAGAGAGGCATGGTCTCCTCTACCTCAGACGTGTCACCGTCTCTGCGACCACATCACTCGGCTCTTCCACCGTCAACTTGATGGTTTTCCGCATGCTGCTTCTGACATCCGCTCTCACATCAAGCAGATAACGATTGCTTCTGGGAAGAAGGAGCGACGGATCGAACGCCAATCGCATCAAATCGCCTTCCATGCGGGGAAGAATCCGTGTGACACGCTTGCCGCCCATCTCTGCGAAAATATTCACAAGGTCCCCGTCGCGGGCCGACCCTCCGTTCGTGAGAAGCAGTCCTTTGAGAAGCTGATCGCGCTCGCCGCTCACGGAGAGTCGCAAGCGCGCCACAATGCGATGATCGCCATACCGGACGTACGAAAGAAGCGGCAAATACTCGACAGTGACCGATCCGAGGAACTCGCCCACCGTACGGCGGAGCGAGGGAACGGCTGACGAAAGAATCCGGACGGAAGCGCCTCCGGCATCGATCGCCGCTGCATTTTCCACGGTAAGCCGATGCTCACCCCCCATGGCGGCAATGGCGGAAATATCCGCGAGAAAGTGCACCGTCCTTGTGCCGCAGGCGGGCACGACGACGTTCTCAAGGTCCATCGTCAAAACAGGCGCACGCGAGGAAAACACTCTCCCTCTGGCGACACGCCTCCCGTCACTCTCGGCATACACGGAGAAGAGATCCCGTATCGCGCCCATGCCGCGATGCCGGACGGTGACGGCATGGACCGTAACGGCCGCTTTGCAGGAAGCAGTGAAGCTGAGATTGAGCATGGGAACGCGTTGGGAGCCGGGGGGGACTGAACTGCCACCGGTGATGCCCTGAACCTGCACCGTCAGTGCCGCTTCCCCTTGCGCCGTAACGGATGGAACCGTCGCGAAGAGAAGAAAAACACCAAGAAGAAGTGAAGACAACCGCATGGAGACATCATACGCCGGAAGGAATGAACCTTCGACTGCGAAAAATACACCGAGCCGCAGCCCTTCGTGGCTGCGGGTAGCAAGAATATACACTCTCCTTTATACTGCACTCGGATGAACACGCACCCGGCTCCATCGGTCCCCCTGATCCCCTTCTCGCAGATGAATGATGCGGAGGTGAAGAAAGCGCTGAAAGAACACAAGATCGGACTTACGGTGGAAGAAGCACGCAAGATCGGCACGATGCTCGGACGTGATCCGACGATTGTGGAGGCGACGGTCTGGGGCATTCAGGGGAG
Source organism: Candidatus Peribacteraceae bacterium (assembly GCA_028707875.1). Lineage (GTDB taxonomy): Bacteria > Patescibacteriota > Gracilibacteria > Peribacterales > Peribacteraceae > JAQWAC01. The sequence goes on from JAQWAC010000026.1 coordinate 7,413, forward strand.
CGAACACTGCAGCTACAAATCGAGCAGGCGCTTCCTGAAGATGTTCCCCACGGAAGGGAAACACGTGATTCTGGGTCCCAAGGAAGACAGCGGCATCGTGGCGATCACGGACGGCCCCGCAGGAAAGCGGTGGGGGCTCGTCGTTTCACATGAATCCCACAACCACCCTTCGCAGATCGTGCCATTCGAAGGAGCGGCCACCGGCATCGGCGGTGTGGTGCGCGACGTGGTGTGCATGGGAGCCCGCGTCATCGGTGCCATGGATATGCTGCGCCTCGGTGACCTGAAGACGGAAGAAACGAAGGTCATCGCGAAGGAAGTGGCGCGCGGTATCGCGGGATACGGCAATCCGCTCGGTATCCCCAACCTCGGCGGCGACACGGTCTTCGATGCCGCCTACAACTCGAACTGTCTGGTGAATGCGCTCGCGCTCGGCATCGTCCGCGAGGACGAGGTGATCCACAGCGAGGTGCCGGAGGAAGCGGGCAGAGTCGGCTACGACATCATCCTCATCGGCAAGCCGACGGACAGGAGCGGCTTCGGCGGGGCATCGTTTGCCAGCGCCTCGATGGAAGAGGAGAAGAAGGAGCAGAACGCGGGCGCGGTGCAGGAGCCCAACCCGTTCCTCGAACGCCATCTCCTCGCCTCCACCTACGCGCTCTTCGACTGGCTCGCCGCCACGAAGAATCTCGACAAGGTGAGCTTCAAGGATCTGGGCGCAGGCGGCGTCATCTGCGCGAGCGTGGAACAGGTGGCGGGCAAAGGCCTCGGCGCGGAGGTGGATCTGGAGAAAGTGCATATCTCGGTTAAAGACCTTCCGCCGGAAGTCATCGCCTGCGCGGAAACACAGGAACGCTTCTGCTGGATCTGTCACCCTTCCCTCACCGACCACATCCTCCACCACTACAATGAAGACTGGGATCTTCCGAGCGTGGCGGAGAACGCGCGCGCGAGCAACATCGGCAAGGTGACGGACAGCCCGATCTACCGCCTGCACTACCGCGGGGCCATCGTCTGCGAGGCGAAGGCGCTCGATATCACCTGCGGCCTCCTCTATACGCGCCCGACCAAGTCCGTCCCCTCCGGGTTGAAGGAACCGAAGATCGACTGTGACGGAGACACGGTGACCGTCGTGAAGAAGAAGTTCGCCCTGAGCGAGATTTTCAAAGCGATCATCCGCCATCCCAACGGCGCAAGCCGTGATCCGATCATCCGCCACTACGACAAGAACATCATCGGCAACACGCAGCTGGAGCCGGGCGAGGGCGATGCGGGCGTCTTTGCGCCGTTGCAGGACCTCGCAAGCTATGTGCATGAGGGAACACACCCCGGCTGGGAGAATCTGAGCGAGAGCGACCGATGGACGGGTGTCTCCGTCGCCGCCGACGGGAACGGACGCTACGGCCGCATCTCCGCGTACCTGCAGGGCGTCAACGCCGCCGTGGAATCCATGCGCAATGTTGCGACAACGGGGGCCTCGCCCCGCGCACTCACCGATTGCCTGAACTACGGCAATCCGGAAATCCCCGAGCAGCTCTCCGCATTGGAGGAAGGCGTGAAAGGCATCGCGGATGCGGCGCGACAGGTGCGTGTGGAAGGCGAATGCGTCCCGATCATCTCCGGCAACGTGAGCCTGTACAACGGCAAGCCTGACGGAAGCGCCATCGATCCAACCGCCGTCGTCTGCTGCGCGGGAGTGCTGCCCGATGCGCGCAAGTCCGTCTCCATGAAACTCAAGTCACCCGAGTCCGCATTGATCCTGATAGGTGAACGGAAGAACGAATGCGGCGGGTCTCTCTACTACGAAGTTCTGGAACAGATGATCGACGCCGAACGTGATGCGCTGCTGGGCGCGAATGTCCCGAACCCCGACTTCAAAGAAGTATCCGCCGCAATCGCATTTGTGACGCAGACGATACGCAGCGGCTCGATCCGCGCCTGCCACGACATCTCCGAGGGCGGCCTGCTCATGGCCCTGTTCGAGATGACGCTCCCCACGCGCAAACAGGGAGGCACGACGGGCGTGGATGTCAATCTTGCCACCCTGAAGAGCAAGCTCCGCAATGACCAACTCCTCTTCAGCCAGACGGGAGGATTCCTGATGGAAGTCCCCAAAGAAGATCTCCTGGGCATTCTCAAGGAAGCGGAGGAGCGGAAAGTCTCCGTCACCGTGATCGGAGAAACAGCCCCTCATGCCAAATTTACGATCCGCTCGGGCAATCTGACCCTGATTTCCGAACCCCTCCCGCACCTGCATACGCTCTGGAAGGAGGGCCTCGGGAAGGCCTGGATTTGAGGCACGGAAAAGATTGACGTAATCAACAAATACTGGTTCAATACTCTCCTTTTGCCTACGGGCAAGGGTTTTCTCTTTTTCCCCACACTGTTATGACGCTCCTCTCTCCGGGCATGCGCGCAGGGCTCCTCAGCGCCTTCGCGACCCTTTCACTCCTCACTGCGACTCAGGCGTATGCGGCGGCGGACCTCACCATCACCCAGAAGAGTCCCGTGGGCTATTTCGGCGACTGGACACTCACCCAGCCGAGCGGAGGACAGGTGACTGTTCAGGGGGGTGAGTTCAAGAACTTCCCCATTACGGAAGCCGGAACATACGGGCTCCAGATCTCCCCGCCCGCCGATGTGATCCTTTCCGTCAAAGTGGTGAAGAACGGAACCCAGATCCTCGCAACCACACTCAGAAATATCTCCTTCGATCTCGCGGACGGAGATACGGCATCCGTCGCCATCACGTACAGCTACAACGGAACCATCATCGTCGACAGCGACCCGCAGGGCGCCACATTCGAGCTCCTCGGCCCGGACAACATGCGCCTGACGGGAGCAACGCCGGTCACCTACACGGGATTCCCTCCCGCCCAGTACCGCGTGACATTCATGAAGCAACCGGATTGCGCGTTCAGCTCCCCCATTCAACGCCCCCTCGGTGCCAACGAGACACTGACCTTCATGGGAAAATTCGTCTGCGGAGTCGCCACCCCCCTTCCGATCGTCCCCACACCCGAGCCGGAACCGACTCCCGCGGATGAGTCCGCGGATCGCACACTCCGCATTTGGGCCGCCGCCCAGCAGGCGGAGGTGGTTTCCGGCGGCGTCGCCCGCTACACCATCACGGTGAAAAATACGGGGACAAGGACGGTGCACGGCCTCTCTGTTTCCGCCCAGTTCGATCCGTCCGTCCTCACGGTCGATTCCCCCCTTCCGCGCTTCGGGAGTCTCAATGGAGATGTTGCGTCCTGGCAGATTCCGGAACTCTTCGCCGGGAAATACTGGTCCGTGACATTTCCGGCAACCGTCACCAAGAATCTGAAGCAGGGCGACCGCGCGGGAATCACCGCCCGCGTCTCCGCAGCGGACACGGGCACAACCGATGAGTCCCTGCTCATGGCACGCACGGACGTCGGTGTTGTCGGCCTCCCCCAGACCGGAATGCGCTTCGACCTCCTCTTCCTCGTCTTCAGCATCGTCGCGACTTCCTGGCTGTCCGTCCTGCAACTCAAAAAGGCAACAGTCAGGGCCTGACGACAACGCGAAAATCGAATTCCTTAATAAATGAGGCAGGGACCCCCCCTGCCTCATTTTTTATGAGATATGACAAACAGGAGTAACCCTCAGGAAACACCGCTCCGTCCAAAGGGTCAATTGCACTCGGAGACCACCTGCGCAAGACTGCATCGTTCCCCTTTCTCCCATGAAGCTCCGCTCACTTCTGTTCGTCACCGTTCTCCCTCTCCTCTTTGTCTTCCCGTTTGCGGGACGGGGCCAGGGAGCCGCCGGTGCCAGGCTCGTCATCGAACAAAAGACGGCGGAAGGACTTACGGCACTCGGCGAGTGGGTGCTCCTCAAACCGGACGGCAGGCGCACGAACTCGAATAATCAGACGAACACCCTCGAAGGACTCCCTGCAGGGAACTACCTGCTCAATGTCCTTCCCCCATCCGGCATGGGAGTGCAAATCACCCAAACAATCAACGGCGAAGTGACCGTCATCGATAAGCCCCAAACCAGTTTCCTGCTGGGCGACGGGGATACGGGAACCATCGTCATCACATTACTTCTGACCAACGCGGGAAAAGTTAGCGTCACAAGCGAACCACAGGGTCTTCCTTTCACCCTCACAGGACCGGATAGCGCCGTCTATACGGGAACCACTCCTTCTTTCTTTGATGCGATGCCCGTCGGCCTCTACTCGGTGACCTATGATCCCATTCCCGGCTGCCCCACACCGAGCCAGAAATCCGGCCGCCTTGTCAAAGACAGCCGCGTGGTTCTCTTCGTATCGATTTCCTGCGACAATCTTCAGAACCTCCCGCAGCAGAAGCAAGCGGACAAAACTTTCCAATTCGTGCATGCCACCGTGGACGGCGTCCCTGTGATTTTCGAAGACGTCCCTCTGAATCAATGGTTCTCGGAATCCGTTCACCGTGCGATCGAAGCGAAGGTGATGTCCGGCTACCGTGATGCGGACGGCAAACCGACCGGCTCCTTCGGACCGACGGATACCGTGACGATCGCGGAACTCGCGAAGATCGCTCACACCATCGCCGGTCTCGACGAGAAAACCGTGCAATCGGAGCCGCTCAATCCCCGTGCACGGAACACATGGTTTTCCTCCTTCTATGCCTCCGCGGAAGAACGTGATTGGCTGGTCTTCATCAATCGTTCCGTGAATCCTCTGCGCCCCGCTACGCGTGCAGAAGTGGTAGCCACCCTCATGCAGGTGCTGAAAGTCGCCCGCGACTGGCCCACGGGCGAAATGTTCACGGACGTCCCGCGACTGGAGCCCTATTCCGACTGCATCGAGACGGCGGCGAAAGAAGGACTCATCGCCGGCTATAAAGACAGCGAGGGAAAGCCCACGAACACCTTTGGCCCCGAAGATCCGATCAATCGCGCGGAAATGGCGAAGGTCATCTCTTCCGCCATCGATCTGTTCGGGAAGCAGTCGGCGGAGTTCCAGCCGGAATAAGCACGAAGTTATAAGTGGAAAGTTGCTTCGCAAGAAGGTGAGCTGTGAGCACGAAGTTCACTTACCACTTTTCTCTTCGTATTTTATTTTGTCATTCTCCCCGCCAGCTCCGTGATATCCCCCGCCCCCATACAGAGAAGAATGTCGTCTTTACGAAGAATATTTTTCTTGAGCGACTGCTCCGTCTCCGCAAGAGACCGTCCATCCAGAGCCGTCACCTGACTCGCCTTCGCGATATCCTGCACAAATTTCGGAACATCCACGGTTCCTTGATCACGCTCACGTCGCGCATCGTAGATGTTCGGAATGACGACCGTATCCGCTCCGCGGAATGACTGTACGAACCCGTCATACAGTTTCAACGTCCGGTCGTGTGTGTGCGGCTGGAAGACGACCACCAGTCTGCGCTCCGGATACGCCCCCAAAATACCCTCGATCGTCGCACGGATCTCCGTCGGATGATGTCCGTAGTCGTCGATCACCATGACGTTCCGGCCCCACGTACCCCTCATTTCCATCCGCCGCCAACATCCCGCGTAGGATTGGAGAGAGACGAGTGCGTCGCCCTCCGGAATACCGAGGACGGAGGCAAGTCCGAGCACCAGCTGTCCGTTCTTCTGCATGTGCAGACCGGGTGTGGCGAGTGTCGGGAACGGCAATGCATCCGCATCAATCACCTTTGCATGACACTTCCCGGCAATGCGGGCGCACTGGGGATCCCTCAGGTGCGTGATGAGGAAGCCATCCTTCGGGAGCTTTCCGGTAAATTCAATGAACGCATGCTCGTAGTCCTCCTGCGAGGCGTAGTAATCAAAGTGATCGCCGTCGGCATTGGTCAACAGGATGACCGCGGGCGAGAGCGACAGGAAGGAACGACGGTACTCGCAGGCTTCGACGAGGAAGAGTCCGCTCTCCCCCCTCCTCCAGTTGCGCCCGTTGAGCTCACGGAGTTTCGTCCCCACGATGATGCTCGGATCACTCCCCGCCTCCGTGAGAACCTTCGCCGCCATCGCGGTGACAGAGGATTTTCCGTGTGTCCCGCAGACCGCCGTCAGACGCGACCCCTTCGTGATCTCTCCGAGCGCCTGAAAATAACTCATCGAGGGAATCCCCAGCTCCTTCGCCCGGACGCGTTCTGGACCGGTCTCCGGAACCGCCTCCGAGAAGACGAAGAGATCTGCATCGGCAGGAACGTGCGTGCCGTCCTGCGAGAGAAAGACCTCGATTCCCTGAGTCCGCAAGTCAGTGATGACAGCCGAATCCGCACGATCGCTCCCGGACACGACAAGTCCGCGGCTCCGCTGATAGGCGGCGTACGCGCTTAATCCTATTCCGCCGATGCCGGAACAATAAATCACCACGGGAGGGTAGTGTAGACGGACTTCAGACGCTAAGCTACGCACTCGTGGCGTATCAGCACATAGAGCCGGTGAGCAAGCAGCTCACGATTGTCGTGGGTCTGACAGTCGTGGGATTCATGGCATTCGGCCTGGCACTGTCGTTCTACCGGAACGTCCTCTTCGAGGACACCTTGAGTGAAATTCACACACAGAATCTGACACTCCGCACCAGTATCGAGCAGGGCTACAAGGATCTGGAGTACTACCGATCCGCCCAGTACAAGGACAAGTATGCCAAGGAGAATCTGGGCGTTGTACGGCCGGGCGAAAAGGTGCTCATCATCACCGAGAAGCAACACACGCCGGGGCTGGAGCCCGCGGATGATCCTTCGTATGTGGAGGAGCGCGAAGCCGCCTATCTGGAACTCCTGCGTCAGATGCCTGTGATCGAGCACTGGAAACTCTACTTCTTTCATCCGGACCGGATCGAGGAGTTGAAGATGGCGCTATAAAAAACCTTCGCTCCTCACACAGTAACCAATCATTTTATTCCATTACGCAGCAACCGGATCCACATGGATGAACGTGCAGCGCTCACGCTTGCCGCTGAACTTTTCGATCCTGCGCTCCGAGAAGCGCACGCGGCCGGACACTTCCGCATGGATGGTCCAGTCCTTTCCCACATTGGTATTCGCCCCCGGTCTGTACCAGAAGCCTTTCTGACGAATCAAAATCTCACCCGCGCCGACGATCTGGCCGCCAAAGCGCTTCACACCGCGACGCTTCGCAATGCTGTCTCTGCCGTTTGAGGTGGAACCTCCTGCCTTTTTATGAGCCATAGCGGACGGATTCTACGCATTTTCCCCTTCCGCGCAAGGAAAAAATGGTGCAGAATATCCCCCGTACGACGCGGGGTGGAGCAGTCTGGTAGCTCGCGAGGCTCATAACCTCGAGGTCGCTGGTTCAAATCCAGCCCCCGCAACCATGTTTCATGGGATGGCCACCTACGGTGTCCCTCCCATGAGCCCACCCTTCCCTTCAACGGTACGGCTCCAGCGTGGGGCCCACAAGACCCACGCTTCGCCGATTTTTTTATCAACGATAACGGAGCGAAGGGGATGGCCCGCGCGCCACGGGGGGTGAAGGGGAAGGCCCTGCTGCGATAGCAGCGCGCCGACGAGGCAGCTCCGAATCCTTGTAGGAGCTGACGAGGAGGCACAGGGCCGTGCGGAGAGGCTTTGGCGCACGAGCGCTTTCTTTCCTTCTTTCTTTGTCGCCCTGACAAAGAAAGAAGGGATCCTAGTTATAGTAATTTTACTGTTACACACCAATCCTTCGCGCTACCATACGCCCATGTCCGAACTCGGAGGTCCAGAATCAGCGGCACCCGGCGAAGGCGGAGGAGGCGCGTTTGAGGAACTGAGCGAAGAAGCGAAGCAGCGGTTTGCCGGTGCGGCCGCGGGGATGCAGCAGATCCGCAGGGAGGAGAAGAAGAGCAAGCGTCGCGATGATCAGGTCGCCAAGGCCATCATTCAGTTTCTGGATGACGAGGATCATGCACACCTCTTCCTGCTGATTTCACGTCTGGTGGCACGCGACTGCCCGAGCATTTTCATCCTCGCGATCCTCTCGCTCATTCACGAAGGCTGTCGTACAACGGTGGAGGAGTATCTGAAGGAGACCGGAAAAGAGACGCCGGAACCGGATCTGTCGGCTGCCGCAGCTCTCACCAAGACCGGCTCCATCGAAGCTTCCGAAGGCAAGGCGCTCATCCACTGGATCACCCGCATGCAGGTCGTTCTGTCGCTCGACGTTCACGGAATTCTGCTGAAACTCATGATCGATGAGAAGCACATCGACGGCACCGGCCTGCAGCTCACGACATTCGTGCTGCAGGAGTTCTTCCAGATACGGAAGAAGGACATCGCATTCGAGAAACTGAGCCCGCTCACCGCAAGCATCCTGCAAACCGTCTTCGAGCCGTTCATTCCGTCAGTGAGAAAACACCTGCTCAAGACGAAGGAAGAACAGGACGAATAACCGGACCGGCGGCTAAACAGCCAGAGGGAAATCCTGCAGCGCCGTCTGCTTCACGCCGTTCACTTCGGCATAGAGGCGCAAACGATCAACGGGAATTTCAAAGACACTATTCTCCAGAAGCTTCATGACCTTCTTCTTCACCACGTTGAACCGTTGCGGGTGACCGACACGCGCGAGCGTGATGTGCGGCGCGAAGGGCCGTCCCTCCGGCCACGGACAGGATTTCTTGAGACGGGCAAGTTCCTCGGAAAAGGCGATTGCGAGGAAGAGCACGTGATCTTCTCCGTGACTCCCGAACGTGTCCGCCCCCGTGACCTTCATCGAAAACCGTTTCGTCACGGCAGCAATCTTCTCCGCCTGCTTCACGATTCCCTGAAACTCCAGCTCCAATGTTTCCTTCCAGTAAGAGAGCGTGAGATGAGGAGACATGGGATTCTGAAAGCGCAGACTGTCTTCGTACGGCATCAGCTCCCCGACAAGCGCCTGAAATTGCCACTTGGGCTGCCCTTCCAACGGAAGTGCAAGGAAGGTCGAAGGGAGAGGAAAGCGAAGATCCACGAATCCATTGTAGAGAGTCATTGGATACCGGCACCAGTTGGAATAGAATATCTGCACTTTCCGCTCATCACCATGGATAGATGTATCGCCTGCAGTATGCCTCTCGAAAAATCCGAAGACATCGGCTGCAAAACAAAAGACGGCCCTGTCTGCATTCACTGCACCCGTCCCGAAGGAGGCGTGAAAAGCTGTGAAGAAATTTTTGAAGGTGGCGTAGCATTTTTTCTGAGTGCGACAAAGTCGCAAGATCGGGCTCTTGCCGAAAAGCTCGTGCGGAAAAACATGCATGGGTTACGTTACTGGGAAAATAATCCGGCCCCCTGCCTGCAGGGAGAAGAGGCAAGTGATGCGGAATTTTCTGCGGCCATGGCAGAACTTTCCGAATAACCAATCACTTATCGCTTCAGCACACTCAAAAACGCCTCCTGCGTCAGCGTCACCCGCCCCATCTGCTTCATGCGCTTCTTCCCCTTCTTCTGCTTATCCAGAAGCTTGTTCTTACGGGACACATCCCCTCCGTACAGATAGCCGGTCACGTCTTTTCGATACGCGGAGACCGTTTCTCGTGCCACGACCTTGGCACCGACGGCCGCCTGAATGGGAATCTGAAACTGCTCTTTGGGGATCACCTCCTTGAGCTTCTTGCAGATGACGGCACCGACATAGTGCGCCTCGGACTTGTGGACAATTGTGGAGAGCGCCTCCGCCGGCTCACCGAGGAGGAGAATCTGCAACTTCACCAGATCCCCCGCCTTATAGCCGATCATCTCGTAACTCATGGAACCGTAGCCGGACGTGGCGGATTTCAGAAGATCGAAGAAGTCGAGCACGATCGCCTGCAGCGGAACTTCAAAGTGCAGAAGTGCGCGGTCGGCATCCAGATATTCCAGTGACAGATAGATGCCGCGACGATCCCCGATGAGCGTCATGACCGCACCGATGTCCTGCGCACGGCACACCACTTCCAGTTTCACCCACGGCTCGCGCACCTCGTTGATGTAAGAGGGATCCGGAAAGTCAGCAGGATTACTGATGCGCGCTGTATCCGGCTCGTCGGGCTTGAGCAGACTTGCCCGGATCACCTCCGACGGACGTTTCATGATGAACTGGACCTCATAGAGCACGCTCGGCGCGGTGATCACCAGATCGCAGTTGTGCTCGCGCTCCAGACGCTCCTGCACGATGTCCATATGCAGAAGACCGAGGAACCCGCAGCGGAATCCGTTCCCCAACGCGGCGTTGCGCTCGGGCTCGAACTTGAGCGCGGCATCGTTGAGGGCAAGTTTCTCCAGCGCCTCACGCAATTGCGGGTACTCGTCCGCGGCGGAGGGATACAAGCCGGCAAAGACCATCGGCTGCACCTCCTTGTAACCGGGAAGCTGCGGAAGATCGGGGGAAGACGCGACCGTGTCCCCCGTTCGCACGGAGAGAACATCCTTCGCCCCCGTCACGATGTAACCGATCTCACCTTCTTTAAGACCGCTGTCCGAGACATACTTCGGCGCGAAGTATCCGATATCCAGAATTTCGACGGACGTCTTGGTCCCCAGCAGATGCACGTGCTGCCCCTTCTCAAATCGCCCCTCCACCACGCGCACGTACGCCACCGCCCCGCGATAGGTGTCCATGATGGCGTCGAAGATCAGCGCTCTGGCTGACGAATTACTTTCAACTCTCAACTTCCCGCTTTCAACTTTCTTCGGCTTCGGCACTCTTTCGATCACCGCATCCAACACTTCCATGACTCCCCTGCCCTCCTTGGCGGAAATCCGAAGAATATCCTCTTTCTTACAACCAAGCAGCTTCATCACTTCTTCGGATACGCGTTCGGGATCGGCCGCGGGAAGATCGATCTTGTTGAGGACGGGAATGATCGTGAGATCGTGCTCCATCGCCATCGTGAGCACCGCGAGCGTCTGGGCCTGAATGCCCTGCGAGCAGTCCACGAGGAGAATGGCACCCTCGCAGGCGGCCAGCGAGCGGCTCACTTCGTAGCGGAAATCGGTATGCCCGGGCGTATCGATAAGGTTAAGCTGCAGCCCCTTCCACTGCATGCGCACGGGAGTCAGCTTGATCGTGATCCCGCGTTCCCGCTCCAGATCCATCATGTCGAGGAGCTGCTCTTTCATCTCACGCATCTGGAGCGTCCCCGTCTGCTCGATCATGCGGTCGGCAAGCGTCGATTTGCCGTGATCGATATGCGCGATAATACAAAAGTTTCTAATATCCATAAAAGATGTTTACCCGCCGTAGCGGGAGCGAAGCGAGCGCGAAGGTGGGCAGAAATTGCGGATATCCATGGACGCCGAAGCATAGCAGTCTCAGAAAGGATCTTCACACGAGAAAGCTCCATTTTGCTTATTGATTTTCCCGATTGCGTTTCCTTGGATCTCGGTTAAACCATTCCTGAAACGTTTCTCTTTTAGGAGCCTCTTTCTTGCCAAGATAGGCAGAGACATCTTCCATGAAATGTTCATACTCCGTTTTCAACGCGTCAAAATTTGTCGAAGGAAAATCTTCAACCATTTCTAAGAATGAACGCTTTGGAGCAAAATAATTTTTTCCCGATTTCCACAGATCGAGTCTCTTCGCATTTTCCATGCCCTCCTCGCGCGTGGCGTTCAGACCGGCATAGTCCACACGGAGCACTCCCTCGGGGGCATTCCGTCCGCGGAAA